>NZ_JBVHMF010000039.1:0-45148 GCF_055558595.1 Streptomyces sp. NPDC025721
GGCCAGCAGGTCACCGCGGGTGATCTGATCGTGGTCCTGGAGGCCATGAAGATGGAACAGCCCCTGAACGCCCACCGGTCGGGCACCGTCATCGGTCTCAAGGCCGAAGTCGGCACCTCCGTCTCCTCCGGCGCCGTCATCTGCGAAATCAAGGAGTGAACGGGACCGCCCGACCCGCACCGGCTCAGAGCCAGCCGCGCCGCTTGAACAGGAAGTACAGGAAGGTCACCACCGACGCCATCAGGCCGAGCACCGCCGGATAGCCCCAGACCTGGCGCAGCTCCGGCATGTGGTCGAAGTTCATGCCGTAGATCCCGGCGATCATCGTCGGGGCCGCCGCCATGGCCGCCCACGCGGAGATCTTGCGCATGTCGTCGTTCTGCCGCACACCCACCTGCGTCAGATGCGCCGCCAGGATGTCGGACAGCAGCCGGTCGAGCCCTTCCTCCGCCTCGTTGACGCGCGCCAGGTGGTCGGCGACATCGCGGAAGAACGGCTTGGTGCGCGCGTCCACGAAGGGCGCGTTGCCGCCGGCCAGCCGGGCCATCGGCTCCGAGAGCGGACTGATGGCCCGGCGGAATTCCAGCACCTGGCGCTTGAAGGAGTAGATGACGCCCGCCACCCGCGAGGAGTCGCCGCCGGTGGGGGAGAAGACCTGCTCCTCCAACTCCTCCAGATCCACTTGCAGCTCCGCGGCGATGTCCAGATAGTCGTCCACGACCGCGTCGCAGATCGCGTAGAGCACGGCCACCGGACCGTGCCGCAGCACCTCGGGGGACTTCTCCAAACGGGAACGGGCGTCGGCGGCCGTCTTCGCGTGCCCGTGCCGCACCGTCACCACGAAGGAGTCGCCGATGAAGATCATCAGCTCGTCGGCCGTGACGCGGCTCTTCTCGTCGTCGTAGCGCAACGGCCGCACGACCGTGAACAGCGCCCCGTCGTACGCTTCCATCTTCGGCCGCTGACGGGCCTTGAGTGCGTCCTCGACGGCCAGCGGATGCAGGTCGAACTCGGTGGCGACCCGGTCGAACTCGCTCGTCGTCGGCTCGTGCATGCCGATCCAGACGAAGCAGTTCCCCGACGCGCGGGCCTCGGCGAGCGCGTCGGACAGGTCGTCCGGCGTCTTCTCGCGACGACCGTCCCGGTAGATGGCGCAATCCACGATCACGCGGTGATCCCTTCGGTGAACGTCCGCGGCCGTACCACCCACGCCCGCGCGGCTCCCGGGCCCGTCCGGCCCTGGCCCGCTCCTGCCCGGAACGCGCCGCTTCATGGCCGGATCGCGCCTCCGCCGCGCCACGCCACCGCGCGACCCGCCCGGTCGGCGCGGATCCCGGCGGCGCGGCTGACAGACTGGCCGCATGCAGGACACCTCCTTCTCGCTGACCCGTGTCCGGCTGCGGCAGTACCGCAGCATCCCGGAAGCCGACGTGGCGCTCGGCCCGCTCGTCTTCCTGATCGGGCCCAACGGCTCGGGGAAGAGCAACTTCCTCGACGCCCTGCGCCTGGTCTCCGAGGGACTGCGGACCTCCCTCGACGAAGCGCTCGACCGGCGCGGCGGCGTCGCGCAGGTCCGCCGCAGGTCGGCGGGACACCCGACCCGCTTCAGCGTCGACCTCGACTTCCGCGGCCCGCACGGCCACGGCGGCTACGGAATCCAGGTCGCGGCCGAACGCGGCGGCGGCTTCCGTATCGTGCGCGAGCACTGCACCGTACGGGCCGCCGCCGCCCGCGACGGCGCGGGCACCGCACCGGCCGAGGCCGCCTACCGGGTGGACGACGGGGTGCTGACCTCCAGCACCGAGTCCGGTATGCCCGCGGCCGACCGTCACCGCCTGCTGCTCGCCGACCTCGCCACCCGCAAGCCCTTCAAGCACGTCCACGACGGCCTCGCCGACATCGGCGTGTTCACCCTCAACCCGGAGGCCATGCGCGAGCCGCGGACGCCCGGATCCGGTCAACTCCTCCAGCGCGACGGCTCCGACATCGCCGCGGTACTGCACCGGCTGGGCCGGAGCGCGCGCGGCCGGGAGGACAAGGCGCGGATCGAGAGCTATCTGCGGCAGATCGTGCCGGGCATCCACGGCGTGACCCGGCGCACGCGCGGGGGCCGCGAGATCCTGGAGTTCACCCAGGACGTGCCCGGCGCCAAGGCGCCCTGGCGGTTCGGCGCGCCCTCCGTCTCCGACGGCACCCTGCGCGCACTCGGCGTCCTCACCTCGCTGTTCACCCCCGCGGGCGGCGCCTACAGCACGGTGGCCGTCGAGGAGCCCGAGACCGCCCTGCACCCCACGGCGACCGGCGCGCTGCTGGCCGCGCTGCGGGACGCCAGCGACCGCCGCCAGGTCATCGCGACCAGCCACAGCCCCGACCTCCTCGACACCGACGAGATCGACCCGGCGGAGCTGCTCGCCGTCCGCGCGCCCGGCGGCCGTACCGTCATCGCCCCGCTCGACGCGCCCGCCACCTTCGCGCTCCGCGCCCAGCTCCACACCCCCGGCCAACTGCTGCGCGCCGACCAGCTCCTGCCGCACCCGTCCCCGCCCGCGGGGGAAGAGCGCGCGCGTGTGAGGTGAGATGGGCCGCCGTCCGCCCGCCCCGCGCGTCCACCGGTGAGCCGACGGCCGCCACGACGGAGTGAAGGACCGGTCGTGGCGCGCCGGGCGGCGCGGCGGCTGCCCTAGGGTGACGACGATGACTACCACGATCGTGTTCGACATCGGCGAGACCCTGATTTCCGACGCGCGGCACTGGGCGGGCTGGGCCGACTGGCTCGGCGTCCCGTCACACACCGTCTCGGCCCTGGTGGGAGCGGTCGTCGCCGAAGGGCGCGACGACGGCGACGCGCTGCGGCTGATCACCCCCGGCCTCGACATCCCCGCCGCCTACGCCGCCAGGGAGGCGGCCGGGCGGGGCGAGCACCTGGACGAGACGGATCTGTACCCGGACGTCCGCCCCGCGCTGGCCCGGCTGCGGGAGGCCGGCATCAAGGTGCTCGCCGCCGGCAACCAGACCGCCCGGGTCGGGGAGCTGCTGCGCGGCCTCGACCTGCCGCTCGACCTGGTCGCCACCTCCGCGGAATGGGCCGTCGCCAAACCGAGCCCCGGCTTCTACGCGAAGGTCGTCGAGGTCGCGGGGGCCGAACCCGAAGAGATCCTCTACGTCGGCGACCACCCCGGCAACGACGTCTTCCCCGCGAAGCGCGCGGGACTGCGCGTCGCCCACCTGCGCCGCGGGCCCTGGGGCCACCTGTGGGCCGACGACCCCGACGTGGCCGCCGCCGCGGACTGGCGGATCAACTCCCTGACCGAACTCGTCGCCATCGCGTCCCGCTGACCGGCACCGGCACCGGCACCGGAACCGGCCTGGGCACCGGCATCGGAAGCCGTACCGCGCGCGGACCGCGACGGGATTGATCATCCGTTCTGTGGGGAGGCGGAGGAATGAGGAGGCGGAGGAATGAGGAGAGAGGGCGGGGACATGAGCACGAGCTACCAGGACGGCTGGATCGAGTGCACACCTGACGCGCTCCGGATCCGCGGCTACTACTTCCCCTGGGGCACGAAGACGATTCCGTACGCGTCGATCCGCACGGTCACCCGCGTGAAGATGGGCGTGTTCAGCGGGCAGGGCCGCATCTGGGGCACCGCGAACCCCCGTTACTGGGCGAGCCTCGATCCGCGGCGGCTGTCCAAGACGGAAGGTCTCGTCCTGGACACCGGGAAATTCGTCCGGCCCTTCATCACCCCGGACGATCCGGCGGCCGTCGAGAGCATCCTGCGCGAGCGCTCCGGCGCCGGACCGGACGACCGGGCTTCCTAGGGCCTGTAGGGCCTGACCGATCCCGTACGCCTGTCCCCTGCGGGGGCCCCGGTCGTACGGAGGGCGTCAGCCGAGCGCGCTCGCCACCGTCACGGCGGGCCCGGTCCGGCCGACGTCACCGGTCCCCGCCGCGATCAGCGCCGAGGCGGCGGCCCGGGCGGCGACGGCCGCCGAGGGGTCGCGGTCCATCCGGGCGGAGATCCCGGCGCCGTCGTAGAGCAGATGGAGCTGGCGGCCCAGCGACCGCGGGTCGGCGGCGCCCGCCTCACCGGCGAGGCGGGTGAACAACTCCCGCAGCCAGGCACGGTAGTTGTCCGCGGCCTCCTCCACGAGACTGCCGGGACCGGCCTCCGCGCCGGCCCGGACGAAGGCGCAGCCGTGGAAGTCCGGTTCCTCGAAGAGCGCGCCCTGCGCCTCGAAGACCGCCAGCAGCCGCTCGCGCGGAGTGTCGCGGCTGTCGACCGCGTCGGTGATCCGCTGGGTGATGCCCGCGTGGCGGCTGTCGAGGTAGGCCCGGATGAGCTGTTCCTTGCCGCCGAAGGTGTTGTACAGCGACGCCTTGGCCACGCCCGCGTGCTCGATGACCCGGTCGATGCCGACGCTCCGCACGCCCTCGGCGTAGAACAGCTCGTCCGCGGCGGCGAGCAGTCGCTCACGCGCCGACGGCTTCGTGGTGGTCCGGGAAGTCGCCATGGCCGTCACCTTTCGGACAGATCTGTCTGCATTATGCCCCGGCGGCGGGACAAGCCCGGGGGCGGCGAGCCGGGACGGTCGGGGGGCGGTCGCGCCCGGCCCGGGGTCCGAGGTCACACGGCCGGCCGGGGGGACTGCTCGGAGGCGGCCCAGGTCAGTTGCTTGAGCTCCATCCGGGCGGCCGGAGCCGTTCCGGGCAGCGACGCCCAGTAGGGATGGGTGGAGATCCGGACGGAGAGCCTTTGCAGGCGGCGCCGGAGCACGGTGGTCTGCGTACCGGCGGGAGCGTCGGCGAGCAGGCGGTAGGTGATGTACCAGTCGCGCTGCGCCTCGATGAGATCAGCGGGGAAGTCGTGCTGCTTCATGGGGGCAATCCTGGCACGTGTTCGAATATTTGTGCGAGTCCATCTCGTCATGTTCGTACGACAGCCGCCCCTCCGCCGCCGGTGGCCGGGGACACGGCCGGGTGGAGAGGCGGTGGAGGGGCGGAGAATGGGGGAGAGGGGGACAATCGGGGTGTTCGCCCGCGTGTCGCGGCTCACGCGCCGCGGCTCGCCCTCGGTGGAGGAGGTCCGGACATGAACGAGGCAACGCGACGGCAGGGCGCGACCGTGTGGGACCCGGCGACGGACGGCGGCACCGCGGGCCATGGCATGGGGGACCGGCCCAAGGGTCCGCACAACATCCAGAACCACTCCCAGGAGTTCGACCAGTCGGTCCGGGACGCGGAGACCGAGGCGGCCACCGCCGACCGGGCCCGCTTCCACGGCGTGTCCGTCCGGCTGCTGGAGTCGGGCACGGCGGTGCACGACTTGATCCAGGCGCTGTTCAACAGGGAGACGACCGCCCCGGCCGATCTGCGGCCGGTGGCCGACGCCTTCCGTCGGCACTGCGCCGCCAAGGACGCCACGGCGGGGCGCGCGCTGGAGTCCCACCCGCCGGTCGCCGAGGCGGTCAGGCGCGACCGCGAGGAGGGCGCGTACCTCCTCGCCCTCCTCGACGGCTCCATCGCGTCGCCGGGTCCGGCCGGAACGCGCGCCCAGACCGTCAACGGTGTGCTGGCCGACATCGACCAGTTCCTCGGCCACGAACAGCGCGACTTCATCCCGCTGATCGAGCGCGAACTCCCGGTCTCGCAGAGCAACCGCCTGGCCGCCTCCTTCGACGGCTGACGGCTGACTACTGACGGCTGACTACTGACGGCCGGAGGACGACGCGTACGCCTGACGCCTGCGACGCCTGCGCCTCACACCTGCGCGTACGCCCGAACCCCGCCCTCCGACCGGCGGCCCCGCTGCCGCCTCACTACCTGCCCATCAGCTCCCGCGCCGCCGACGCGACCGCGTCCGCCGTCAGCCCGAAGTGCTCGTAGAGTTCGGCGGCCGACGCCGACGCGCCGAACTCCTGGACGCCGATCGACCGGCCGTCGAGGCCGATCAGGTCGTACCAGCCCTGACCGACGCCCGCCTCGACCGCGATCCGGCGGCGTACAGTCGGCGGGATGACGCTGTCGCGGTACGCCGCGTCCTGCGCGTCGAACCACTCACGGCACGGCATCGACACGACGCGCGCCCGTATCCCGTCCGCGGCCAGCGCCCGCGCCGCGGCGACGGCGAGCTGCACCTCGGACCCGGTGGCGATGACCACGACGTCCGGGTCGGCCGGACCGGCCGACGGGTCCGCGACGGGCGCCTCGTACCGTACGTAACCGCCCCTGACCGCCTCGGCGGCCGAGCCGAACCCGTCCGTGCCGTCGGGGAAGACCGGCAGGTCCTGACGGCTGAGGCTGAAACCGGTCGGCCCGGCGGACCCGGCCGCGCCGAGCACCTTCCACAGGGCGACGGCCGTCTCGTTGGCGTCACCGGGCCGCACGATGTCCAGGCCCGGAATCGCGCGCAGGGACGCCAGGTGCTCGACCGGCTGGTGGGTCGGGCCGTCTTCGCCGAGGCCGATGGAGTCGTGCGTCCACACGTAGAGCGTCGGCAGCTTCATCAGCGCGGCGAGCCGTACCGCCGGGCGCATGTAGTCGCTGAAGACGAGGAAGGTGCCGCCGTAGGGACGGCTGAGGCCCGACAGCGCGATGCCGTTCATCGCGGCGGCCATGAAGTGCTCGCGGATTCCCCAGTGGACGGTGCGTCCCGCCGGGTCGGCGCCGGGCTGCGCGCTCGACGCCGGAAGGAAGGACGAACTGCCCTCCACCGTCGTGTTGTTGGAGTCGCCGAGGTCGGACGAGCCGCCCCACAGCTCGGGCAGTTCCGCCGCCGCCGCGTTCAACGCCCGCCCGAACGCCTTCCGCGTGGCCACCTGGGTGTCCGCCGCGAAGACCGGACGCGCGTCCTCGAAGGCGGCGGGGAGCCCCTTGGCCGTCAGCCGGTCGAGCAGCGCCCGCCCGTCCGGATTCCCGCGCGCCCACGCGTCGAACGCCGCGTCCCACTCCCGGTGGGCCGCCGATCCCGCCGCGCGCGCCGCCGACGTCAGCCGCTCGTGGAGATCGGCCGATACGTCGAAGGCGGTGTCCGGGTTCACGCCGAGGACGGACTTCGCCGCGCGGACCGCGTCCGCCCCGAGAGCGGAGCCGTGCGACTTCGCGGTGTTCTGCGCGCCGGGCACCGGCCAGGAGATGATGCTGCGCATCAAGACGATCGACGGCCGCGTCGTCTCGGCGGCGGCCTCCTCCAGCGCCCGCGACAGGGCGGACACGTCGATGTCGCCGTCGGCCGCGAGGCCGACCCGCTGCACGTGCCATCCGTACGCCTCGTAGCGGGCGCCGACGTCCTCGCTCGTGGCCAGGTCCGTGCTGCCCTCGATGGAGATCCGGTTGTCGTCGTAGACGACGACGAGGTTGCCCAGGCGCTGGTGCCCCGCGAAGGAACCGGCCTCGGCGCTGATGCCCTCCTGGATGTCGCCGTCGGAGCACAGGACGAACACCCGGTGGTCGAAGGGGCTTGTCCCCTCGGGCGCGTCGGGGTCGAGCAGGCCGCGCTCGCGGCGGGCGCCCATCGCCATCCCGACCGCGGTGGCGATGCCCTGGCCGAGCGGCCCGGTCGTGGTCTCCACACCCGGCGTGTGCCCCCACTCGGGGTGCGCAGGGGTGAGGCTGCCGCGCTTCCGGTAGGCGCGCAGGTCGTCCAGCGTGAGCGGATATCCGGCGAGGTAGAGCTGGATGTACAGCGTGAGGCTGGAGTGACCGCAGGACAGGACGAACCGGTCCCGCCCGCGCCACCGGGGGTCGGCGGGGTCGTGGCGCAGGAAGCGCCGGAATATCAGATGGGCGGCGGGCGCCAGGCTGACGGCGGTGCCGGGGTGACCGTGGCCCGCCTCCTGCACGGCGTCCATGGCCAGGACGCGGGCGGTGGTCACGGCCCGCTGGTCGTCCTCGGTCCAGGGTATGTGGGCATGCTGAACGTACGTGCTCGTCACGAGCGCTCCTTCGACACGAAAAGAGGGTGCGGGCGGGGCGGGGCCCGCCGGCTCACCAGAGGGTGTAGCCGCCGTCGATGACGAGGATCTCGCCGGTGACGAAGGACGAGGCGGGGCTGGCCAGGTAGAGCGCGGCCGGGGCGATCTCCGACGCCTGCGCGTACCGCTGCATGGGCACTTCGTCGATCCAGTAGTGCTTGTACTCGGGCAGGTCGATGTCCGAGATCTCGGTCTTCGTGTAACCGGGCGCGATCGCGTTGACCCGTACCGACCTCGGCGCCCACTCGGCGGCCAGGGACTTGGTCAGGTGGTGGACCCCGGCCTTGGACACGGCGTAAGGGGCGTGCCACTGCGGGCGGTTGATGATCATGCCGGACATGGAGCCGACGTTGACGATCGATCCGGTGCCGCGCTCGACCATCGACTCGCCGACGACCTGGCTGACCTTCCAGACCGCGTCGAGGTTGGTGGCCATCACACGGTCCCAACTGTCGTCGTCGATGGTCAGGGACTCGCCGTGGATGCCGATGCCCGCGTTGTTGATCAGGACGTCGACCGGGCCGAGCTCCGCGGTGACCCGCTCGTTCATGGCCACGATGTCCGCGCGGCTGGTGACGTCGGTCCTCGTCGAGATCGCGGTGGCGCCCAGCGCGGTGAGTTCGGCGACGGCCTCGGCGTTGCGCGCCTCGTCCCGGCCCGCGATGGCGACGGACGCGCCCGCTTCCGCCAGCGCGGTGGCGATGGCCTTGCCGATACCGCGGTTTCCGCCGGTGACGACGGCGACCTTGCCGTTCAGCCGGAACTGGTCCAGGACACTCATGCCGATTGCTCCTCGGTTGACGTCGGCGCTGACTGCGCGTCGGGCACCCGGACGATCCGGTCCGCGCGGGTGCGGGTTGCGTGAATGAGTTCTGCGTTGCGCTGGTCGGAGCCGTGCGACCGCTCGTACGCCTCCGCCGCCGACCGGCCGTACCGCATGTGCCGGGCGATCAGCCGTTCCATGCGCACGTCCTCGTCGGGGTCGACGTACCAGCACGCGTCGAGCAGCGGCTGTACGGCTCCCCACCGGGGCCCGTCGACCAGCAGGTAGTTGCCCTCGGTGACGACCAGCGGGACGTCACGGGGGACGGGCACCGCGCAGGCTATGGACTCCTCGATGGCGCGGTCGAAGAACGAGGCGTAGACGACCTCTTCGTCGCGGGCGCGCAGCCGGCGCAGGAGGTTGATGTAACCGGCCGCGTCGAAGGTGTCGGCGGCCCCCTTGGAGGCGTGGCGGCCGAGCCGGTGCAGTTCGGCGTTGGCCAGGTGGAAGCCGTCGAGGCTGACGAGCACCGCCTGGTCACCGAGCGCGTTCACCAGGGCTTCGGCGAGAGTGGACTTCCCGGAACCGGGCGCGCCCGTGATTCCGAGGATCCGGCGCTGCCCGGAAGTGATCAGCGCCCGGGCCGAGTCGATGAGGGCGTCGTAGTCCGCGCCGTCGGCCCCGGGATTGTGCTGGGGGTCGGCGGCCGGTCCTGGGGGGTTCAATTTTCGCCTTTCGAGAGATCCGTCGGTGCCGCGTGCGCGCCCTGCGGGGCGGAGTCCCCGGCGGGTGCTTCCACGCCCACGAGGGTGTCCGGCGCCTTGGCGCCGGTCATGACGGCGACGGCTTCTTCCATGCTGGTGTCGTTCTTGTCGACCAGGGCGATACGCCGCCCCAGCCGGTGGATGTGGATCCGGTCCGCGACCTCGAAGACGTTCGGCATGTTGTGGCTGATGAGCACCACCGGCAGGCCGTTGTCGCGGACGCGCAGGATCAGGTCGAGGACCTGGTTCGTCTCGCGCACGCCGAGCGCGGCGGTCGGTTCGTCCATCACCACGACGCGGGTCGCCCACGCGGCGACGCGCGCCACCGCGACGGCCTGCCGCTGCCCGCCGGACAGCGTCTCGACCTTCTGCCGGATGGACTGGACGCGGATGCCCAGGTCGGCCATCTGCTGGGCCGAGCCGCGGCGCATGGCGCCCTTGTCCAACTGCCGGAAGACCGTGCCGAGTACGCCGCGACGGCGCTGCTCCCGGCCGAGGTAGAGATTCTGCGAGATGTCCAGGGCCGGGGCCACGCCCAGCTCCTGGTACACCGTCTCGATGCCCGCCCTGCGCGCGTCGAGCGGGCTGCGGAACTGCACTTCCTCGCCGTTCAGACGCAGGGTGCCGGAGCCGGGGACGACCGCGCCGGTCAGCGATTTGATCAGCGTCGACTTGCCCGCGCCGTTGTCCCCGATGACGGCCAGGATCTCGCCGGG
The DNA here is from genome assembly GCF_055558595.1 of Streptomyces sp. NPDC025721. Taxonomy (NCBI): domain Bacteria; kingdom Bacillati; phylum Actinomycetota; class Actinomycetes; order Kitasatosporales; family Streptomycetaceae; genus Streptomyces; species Streptomyces sp. NPDC025721. The sequence continues at coordinate 10,218 of NZ_JBVHMF010000039.1, forward strand.
CCGCAGGTCGAAGTCGGTGTTGTCCATGGCCACGACGTGGCCGTAGTGCTTGGTGAGGCCGCGGCCCTCCAGCACCTTCGTATGGGACCCGGACTCGGCGGGCTGGGACCCGGTGGGGGTGTACCTGCCGGGAGCGGACCCGTCGGGCAGGGATGCGGAGTGCGTCATCGCGACTGCCTCCTTCGTACGAGTTGGTCGACGCCGACCGCGACGACCACCAGGACGCCGGTGGCGACCTGCTGGTAGAGCGAGTCGATACCGGCCTGGGTGAGGCCGTTCTGCAGCACGGTCACGATCAGCGCGCCGATGAACGTTCCGATGACGCCGCCGCGACCGCCGAACAGGCTGGTGCCGCCGATGACGACCGCGGTGATGCTGTCGAGGTTGGCGGTCGAGTAACCGCTCGGGTCGGCGGTCGGGGTACGGCCGAGCGCCTGCCAGGCGGCGAAGACGTAGACGACCGCGGCGACCATGTACACCCCGAGGAGCAGGCGCTTGACCTTGATCCCGGCGAGTTCGGCGGCCTTGTGGTTGTCACCGAGGGCGTAGACCCGCGTGCCCCAGGAGGTCTGTCCGAGGGCGTAGGCCAGGACGGCGGTGAGGCCGATCCAGAGCATCACGCCGTAGGTGATCGTCACCCCGCCGACCGTCACACCGTTGTTGAGGCAGGTCAGCAGGCTGGAGTTGATCGGGTACGTCTGCGACGAGGTGTAGAGCCTGGCCGCCGCGGCCACCACGGACATCACGCCGAGGGTGACGATGAACGGTGGCAGTCTCAGCAGCGAGACCAGCGCGCCGTTGACCGAGCCGACCGCCACGCACACCACCAGGCCGACCAGCAGCGCCAGGGCCGGGTTGTTGTGGACGGCGATCTTGCCGATCACGACAGAACCGAGCACCATGATCGCGCCGTTGGCCAGGTCGATCCCCGACGTCAGGATGATCAGGGTCTGTCCGAGGGCGAGGGTGCCGACCACGACGGACTGCTGGGCGATCAGCGACAGATTCTCCGAGTTGAAGAACGTGCTGGTCGACAGCGTGAAGACGATCACCGCGACGATCAGGGCGGCGAGCGGTCCGGCGATCTGGTTGCCGGCGAAGGCGCGGAGCAGGCTGCCGCGCGAGATCCCCGTCTCCAGCGCCTCCGCGTCCGCGTCATGCGTCGTCGTTCCTGTCACTTCGGACCCCAGCAGTGGTCGAGGCCCCAGGCGGAGGTCTCGGAGGCGATGCCCTTGACCGGCTTGTCGGTGATCAGGACGGTGCCCGAGTCGGTGACGCCGGCCTTCGGCTTGGTGCCGTCCTTGATGTAGGCGGCGGCGGCCTCGACGGCCATCTCACCCATCTTGCTGGGGAACTGCATGGCGGTGGCGCCGATGACGCCGTTCTTCACGTCCTGGACGCCGGAGCACGCGCCGTCGACCGAGACCAGCGTGGTCTTGCCCGCGAGGCCCTTGTTCTTGATGGCGGTGTAAGCGCCGTGCGCGGTCGGCTCGTTGATCGTGTAGACGACGTTGATGTCGGGGTGGGCCGACAGCAGGTTCTCCATCGCGGACTGCCCGGTGTCGATCGTGCCCTGGGTGAGCGCGGTGCCCGCCACCTGCGGCGACTTGGCGGTGATGCCGTAGCCCTCGAGGAAGCCGTCGTGGCGTCCCTTGGCCGGACCGTCGGACAGGTCGAAGTCGAGCATCGCGATGTGCGGGTCCTGCGGCGAGGACGCCTTGGCCCACTGGCCGATGAGCTTTCCCGCGGCGACGTTGTCGGTCGCGTAGGTGGCGTCCGCGGCGCTCTCCGGCGACAGCGGCGAGTTGACGGTCATCACGAGGATGCCCTTGTCCCTCGCCTGCTTCACCACGCCGTTGAGCGCGGTCGCGTTGGCCGGGGTGAGCACGATGGCCTTGACCTTGTTGGCGATCATGTTCTCGATGGCGGTCACCTGGGTGGCGGAGTCACCGGGCACCTTGGCCTCGGCCTTCATGACCTTCCAGCCCTTGGCCTTGGCGGCGGCCTCGGTCGCCTTCTCCAGGGTGCCGAAGAACGGGTTGCTCAGGTTCAGCTCGACGATGCCGATCGTGACCGCTCCGCCGGAACTGCCGGTGGTGCTGCCGCTGCTCGAACTGCACCCCGCGACGGCGAGGGCACAGGTTCCGGCCAGGGCCATGACTCCGAGCTGTGCCGGTCTGCTGGCCCATCGGGTGATCTTCATGGGGTTCCTCCTGGATGCGGGGCCGTTAACTCGGCCAGTCGGCAGAGCACGGGGCGATGACAGAGATATTTCGCAATGTTTCACTGGCTGTCAAGCAGAAATATTTATCTTTTGTCTTTCCACCGACAAAAGAACGTGCTTCACTAAGCTCTGGCCGACGTCCGAGACCGGGAGTGAGATGACTGCGACGACCAGTACGACGACAGGCGGCCCGTCACCGTGGCGGGCCGACGAGGGGCCTGGAAGAATCCTGGAACTCATCACCACGGGCCAGGCCCGCACGCGGTCCGCCCTCACCCAGGTCACGGGCCTGTCCCGGTCCACGGTCGGCCAGCGGCTCGACGCGCTGTTCGCCGCCGACCTGATCCGCGAGGGCGCGGAGAACGTGCCCTCGCGCGGCCGGCCGTCCAAGACGCTCCAGCTCAACCACGCGGCGATGCTGATGATCGGCGTGGACATCGGCGAGGAGCGGACCCGTATCGCGGTCACCGACCTCAACACCAACATCCTGGTCGACCGGGTCGAACGACTCGCCCTCGGCGAGGGCCCCGACGTCCTGCTCGACAAGATCACCGAGACCGTGCGCGACATGATCGTCCAGGCCGGACTGGGCGACATACCGGTGGCGGGCATCGGCCTCGGCCTGCCCGCGCCCGTGGACTACGACGCGGGCAAGGTGCTCGGCTGGTCGATCATGTCCGGCTGGGACGGCTACGACATCCGCGGCCACCTGCGCAGGACCTGGCAGGTCCCGATCCTGATCGACAACGACGTCAATCTGCTCACCCTTGCCGAACACCGGCGGTTCTGGCGCGACGAGCCGCACCTGCTCTACATCAAGGCCGGTACGGGGGTCGGCAGCGGCATGGTGATCGGCGGCCAGATCAACCGCGGCGCCCAGGGCGCGGCGGGCGACATCGGCCACGCGCACATCGGCGGCTTCGGCGACCCCCAGTGCCGCTGCGGGAACCTCGGCTGCCTGGAAGCCCTGATCGGCGGCTGGGCCCTCGCCCGCGACCTGCGCAGCCGCCAGCACAGCGACAGCCACGACGCGCGCTATGTCGTCACCCAGGTCAAGCGCGGCGACACCGAGGCCGTCGCCAGCCTGCGGGCCGCGGGCCGCGTCCTCGGCGAGATGGTCGCCTACGCCACCAGCCTGCTCAACCCCGACGTCATCGTCCTCGGCGGCATGCTCGGCACCACCGGCGACCACCTGCTGGCAGGCGTGCGCGAGGTGATCTACCAGCGCTCACTCCCGCTGGCCACCCGGCAGTTGCGCATCGTGCCCACCCGCTACAAGTCCCGCGCCGGGATCGCGGGCGCGGGCTATCTCGTCCGCGACCACGTCCTGAATCCCGCGACCCTCGACATCACCCTGGCCGCCGGAGGCTCCCCGATCGCGGTGACGTGACCCCCGGCCCCCGCGGCTACGTGGTCGCCAAGAGCGTGGCGACCAGGCCGCGCGCCCATGCGCTGGAAGCGGGCCGGGCACTGAAGATCGCGCGGTAGTACAGCGGGCCGAGCAGCGTGTCGACCGCTCGCTCCAAGGACGGGACCTTGCCGCCGCGCGCCTGCTCGCGCTCGATGATCGCGCGGAGCTGGTCGTGCCGGTCGGCCGTGCACGCGCAGCCGCCCTCCGGGCCCGAGCCGATCGTCGCGCGCATCAGGGCCAGCACGTCGGGGTCGGCGAGGTCGGTGGCGACGTCGCCCATCCACCGCTCCAGGTCACCGGCCAGCGAGCCGGAGTCGGGTACGACGATGTCGCCGCTGAATCTGCTGGTCGCGACGTCGGCCAGGAGCTGCGCCACCGAACCCCAGCGCCGGTAGACGGTGGTGGGGTGCACCCCGGCGCGCGCGGCGACGGCGGGAATGGTGAGCGCGTCGCCCGGTTCCGTGGCGAGCGATTCCTCGACGGCTCGGTGCACTGCGGCCCGTACGCGTGCGGAACGGCCACCGGGACGGGTCTGGACTGCTTCGGTCATGCGGAAATTATCGCACCAATCGCTGCGTTAGCATGAACGTCGCTAACGCAACGATCACTGCAATCGGAGAGTCGTATGACCGGAGCGCTGACGCCCCAAGAGAAGAGCCCCGCGTCCCCGGGTGTCACGTCCCGGGGCGCCGAGCCCGTGGCGATACCGGGCGCGGGGAACGGCTCCCGGCGGCGCGGCCTGAGCCGTCCCGTCGCCTTCGCCGCCATCGCCGCGATCTTCATCCTGTTCATGGCGGCGTCGAGCGCGCCGTCCCCGCTCTACGTCGTCTACCAGCACGAATGGAACTTCTCCGCGTCCATGCTGACCACCGTCTTCGCGGTGTACGTCGTCGGCATGATCGGCGCGCTGCTGGTGCTCGGGGCGCTGTCGGACCACATCGGCCGTCGCCCCGTCCTCGTCTCGGCCATCGCGCTCGAAGCCGTGGCGATGCTGCTGTTCATCGTCGCGGGAGACGTCTCCGTGCTGCTGGTGGCCCGCTTCGTCCAGGGCATCGCCACCGGCGCGGCCATGACGACACTCGGCGCGACCCTGGTCGACCTCAACCCGCCGCACGCACCGCACCGCGCCGGAGTCATCAGCGGCGCGGCCCCCACCTTCGGCCTCGGCGTGGGCGCGCTCGGCTGCGGCTTCCTCGTGCAGTACGGCCCGCACCCGACCCGCCTGGTCTACGTACTCCTGCTCGCCGGTCTGGTGCTCGCGGGCCTGCTCGTCTCCCTGCTGCCCGAGACCTCGCAGCGGCGGCCCGGCGCGGCGCGCTCGCTGCAACCGCGCCTCGGCGTCGCCCCCCGGCTCCGCGCCGACCTCGTCGGACTCGTGCCGATCCTCGTCGCGAGCTGGGCGCTGGGCGGTCTGTACCTCGCGCTCGGCCCCTCGGTCGCGGTGGGACTGTTCGGCCTGTCCAGCCACGTCATCGGCGGACTCGTCGTCACCCTGCTGTGCGGACCGGCCTCGATCACCGCCTTCGCCCTGCGCGGCTGGCCCACCGAACGCACCCTCGCGCTCGGCGCCGCCCTGCTGGTCACCGGCACCGCCGTCGGCCTGGCCGGAGTGCAGGCCGAGTCGGTCACCACGGCCGCCCTCGGCACCGCCGTCGCCGGTGTCGGCTTCGGCGCCGCCGGTCTGGCCAGCTTCGGCACCCTCGCCCGGATCGCCGAACCGGCCGAGCGCGGCGAACTCTTCGCCGTCGCCTTCGTGATCTCCTACCTCGCGTTCAGCATCCCCGCCGTGGTCGCCGGATTCGCCACCACCGACGTCGGCCTCCACCGCACCGCCGTCGTCTACAGCGCGGCCGTCATCGTCTTCGGCGCCCTCGCCCTGATCGCCCAACGCGTCCGTATCAGCCGCACGGCGGCGAACGCGTAGCACCGACGCGCGGCGCCCACCCGCAGCACCCGCGGTCCTCGGCCCCACGGCCGAGGACCGACGGGCGTCAGCGGGTGAGCAGCGCGGCGACCGCCCGGGCGGTGGGGAGGGACTCGCCGTGGGTGAAGACCGCGTTGACCGCCTCGGGCAGGACGTCCTCGGTGCCCGGCCAGCCGAGGCACACGACGACGGCGCCGGGGGAGAGGGCCAACTGCCGTGCGAGCGCGGCGTCCTGGGCGGGATCGCTGCCGGGCGTGCCGACCAGGACCACATCGGCCGGGATACCGGGGGAGGCCGTACCGTCCTGCGCCTCGCCCGGTGTCAGGTCCCCCTGCTGGGCCCGGCCCTCGACGGTGGCCGTCCGCGCGAAGACCGCCTCGACGGTCGAGCCGGGCAGCCGTTCGAGCAAGGCGTCCGCGACCAGGTCGGAGAGCCGCCCGGTCGCCACATTGCGCCGCCTGCGCACGTCCACGACGCGCACCGCCCCGCTCAGCGAGCCGGCGACCTGTCCGCGTACGCGCAGTGCCCGCCGCGCCGCGGCGGCGTTGGCGTCGGTCACGTCCGACGTCACCGAAGCTTCCGAGACGTCGCCGCCTCGGGCCCCTCGGGCCCCTTGAGTCCAGTCCGCGAGGGCGTGGACGCGGGCCGCCGCCTCTTCGAGCCGGGCCACCGGCAGGCGGCCCTCGGCGACCGCCCGCGTCACCGCGGCCAGCACCGCGCGGAATTCCTCCTCGTCGGTGGGCGTGCCACCGGTCAGCGGCAGGCCCGGATTGCCCAGGCACACCAGATCGACGCCCGCGGCCAGCGCCCGCACCGCGCTCTCGGCGAAGCCGATGGTCTCGGCGACCGCCAGCATGCTGATCGCGTCGGAGACGATCACGCCGTCGAAGCCCAGACCGTCGCGGAGCAGGGCGACGACGGCGGGACTGACCGTCGCCATCGCGCTGTCCAGCGCGGGGAAGACGATGTGCGAGGTCATCACGCAGCGCACCCCGGCCTCCACCGCGCCCGCGAACGGCACGAGGTCCCGGCTCCGCAGCGTCTCCAGATCGACCCCCACGACCGGCAGGCCCACATGCGAGTCGACCTTCGTGTCGCCGTGGCCGGGGAAGTGCTTGGCGCAGGCCGCGACCCCCTCCGCCTGCATCGCGGTCACGAACGCGGCCGTGTGCGTGCCGACCAGATCGGGGTCCGCGCCGAAGGAGCGCACCCCGATCACCGGGTTGGCGGGGTCGGAGTTGACGTCCGCCACCGGCGCGAGCGCCAGGTCGATGCCCGCCGCCCGTACGTCACGGGCGATCCCGCGCGCGACCGCCGCGGTCAGCGCGAGGTCGTCGGCGCGGCCGAGCACCGCCGCTCCGACGTGCGGAGAGCCGCCGCGCACATGCAGCCGGGTGACACCGCCGCCCTCCTCGTCCATCGCGATGACCGCCCGCCCGGCCGCGTGGATCCGCTCCGACAGCGCCGCGGTCTGCTCGGGCGACTCCAGATTGTGCCCGAAGTAGCAGACGGAGCCCAGGCCGTCGCGCAGGGTGTCGAGCAGCCACGGCGGCGCCGACGTACCGGTGAAGCCCGGCATGAGAACGGCGTGGACCAGCCGCCGGGTCCGCTCGTCCACGGCGGGCGCCGTGCTCGTGGTGCTCCCGGAGGTCCCGGTGTTCACAGATGACATGGAGTCCTCACTTCACGGCGCCGGCCACCAGGCCCATGGTCAGCCGTCGTTGGGCCAGCACGAAGACGATCACGACCGGAATCGTCACCAGCGTGGAGGCCGCCATCAGGCCGCCCCAGTCGTTGGTGTTCTGGCCGAGGAACTCCGCGAGGCCGACGCCGACGGTCATCCTGTTCTGGTCGGACAGGAAGGTCAGCGCGAAGGTGAACTCCTCCCAGGCCAGGACGAAGGAGAACGCGCTGGTGGCGATGAGTCCCGGCACGACCAGCGGCAGCAGGATCGAGCGGAACATCCGCCACCAGGAGCAGCCGTCCAGGTAGGCGGCCTCCTCCAACTCGACCGGCACCGCGGCCACGAAGCCCCGCAGATTCCAGATCGCGAACGGCAGCGCGAAGGCCGTGTAGACAACCGCCAGGCCCAGCAGCGAGTTGAGCATCCGCAAGTCCTTCATCTGAAGGAACAGCGGGATGACCAGCGCCTCGGCGGGCAGCATCTGCACCACGAGGATCAGCACCAGCACGGTGGTGCGCAGCCGGAACCGGAAGCGCGCCATGGCGACCGCGCCGAGCAGCGCGAGCACACCCGAGGCGACCACCACGATCACGGTGACGATCGCCGAGTTGACCATGTAGCGGCCGAAGCCGCCCGAGGCCCCCGAGGACATCACCTTCGAGAAGTGCCCCATCGTGAAGTGCGTGGGGAACAGGCTGTCCGTGCCCGAACTCGCCCGCCCGTTCAGCGCCGTGGAGAGCATGAAGTACACCGGGAACAGCGTGAACAGCATGACCAGCGCCGTGGCCGCGAACTTGCCGGTCCTGACCCAGTTGGAGGATCTGGCAGTCATCGGATCTCATCCTCTTTGAACAGCACCCGCAGGTACACCGCGGTGATCGCCAGCAGTACGACGGTGAGCAGGACGGCGATGGCCGCGCCCAGCCCGTACTGGTTCTGGTTGATCGCCTTCATGTAGGACCACACACCGAGGTTGAGCACGTCCGGGTTGGAGCCCGCGCCGCCCGGCATCAGGTAGATCTGGGTGAAGACCTTGAAGTCCCAGATCGTCGAGAGCACGGTGACCACGGCGAACACCGGCCGCATCACCGGCACCGTGACGTGCCAGAACCGCTGCCAGGCGCTCGCGCCGTCCAGCCGGGCCGCCTCGTGCAGTTCCTGCGGCACCGTGGTCAGCCCGGCAAAGACGGTGATGGCGACGAACGGGTAGCTGTGGTGGATCACGTTCAGCTCGGCGATCGAGTAGAACGACAACCGGTCGGTGAACCAGTTGTACCCGTCGGGACCGAGCAGCCCGACACTCTGGAAGACCCGCCGGGCCAGGCCCGAGTCCGGATCGAAGATCCACACCCAGACATAGGTGCCGGTGACCGCGGGCAGCGCCCACGCGATGAGCGCGGAGGCGATGACGGCGGCCCGCGACTTGGGACCCAGGGTCTGGAGCAGCAGCGCCACCAGCGTCCCGAAGACGATGGTGCCCGCGACGGCGACCAGCGCGAAGAGCACGGTGTTCGGCAGCACGGTGTGCCACAGATACGAGCCCGCCAGCGCCTCGCGGTAGTTGTCCACACCGATGTACGTCGGGTGGCCGGAGATGATCTCCTTCAGGCCGTAGCGCTGGAACGACAGATAGGTGACGCGCACGATCGGGTAGAGCAGCAGCGCCGCGATCACGGCCAGCGGCGCGGCGAGCAGCAGCCACGGCCGCAGCCGGGCCACGAGCGGCGGCGTGCGCCGGACCGGACGGCGCGCGTCCTCCGCGAGTGCGGGGACGGTGCGCACGCCGTCGGTCACGGTGACGTCCTCCACGTCAGCTCCCCTGGAGCGTCTTGGTGATGGAGTCAGAGGCTGTCGTGGTGGCCTTCTGCACCGAGGTGCCGGTAAGGATCGACTGGAGCATCTGCGTCACGGTCTGGTCGCCCTCGACGGCGCCCCACTGCGGCGCGCTCGGCACGTTCTTGCCCGCTTCGAGCATCGTCTTCGCGAACGGCGCCACCAGCGGGTCGGGGCTGTTGGCGTACTGCTTGAGCTGCGTGGTGGTGCTGGGGAAGTAACCCGCCTGGTCCGCCCACTGCTTGCTCAGGCCGCCGGTGGTCATCATCTTGATGAACTTCCAGGCCAGATCGGGGTTCTTGCTGGTCTTGAGGACCGCGAGGTTGGAGCCGCCGAGGAACGCGGGCGCGATGCCGCCGTCCTTGCCCGGGATCGGGAAGGCGCCGATCTTGTCCTTGAGGGTGGGGTCGGTGGCGACCGCGGTCTTCGGGGTCCAGTTGCCCTGGATCACCATGGCGGCCTTGCCCTTGACGAAGGAGTCGAGCAGGTCGGTCTCCTTCCAGGTCGAGGCGCCGACGCTGGAGGAGTCGTCCTTGAGCGCGAGGTTGGTGTAGAACTCCAGGCCCGCCCGGGCCTGCGGCGAGTCGAGGGTGCCGGTCCACTTGCCGCCGCTGTCCTTGGCGAAGTCACCGCCCGCACCCCAGATGAAGGGCGCCGAGGCGTACGAGCTCGCGCCGGCGATCGGCATGGGCATCATGTCGGGCTTCTTCTGCTTGAGCGTCTTCACGGTCTGCTCGAGCTCGGCCCAGGTGGCCGGGGTCTTCAGGCCCAGTTCGGTGAAGACGTCCTTGCGGTAGACGATCGCCCGCACACCGGCGTACCAGCCGACGCCGTACTGCTTGCCGTCGTAGGTCGCGGAGTCCTTCAGGGCGGGGATCAGGTCCTTGGAGATGCCCGCGGAGTCGATCTGCTGGGTGAGGTCGGTGAGCCCGCCCGCGGCGGCGAACTCCGGGGTCCAGGTGGTGCCGATCTCCGAGACGTCGGGACCGCCGCCGCCCGCGAAGGCGCGGACCAGCTTGTCGTGGGCGTCGGCCCACTGCACTTCCTGGATCTTCAAGGTGGCGCCGGTCTCGGCGGCGAACTCCTTCTTCGCCGCGGCGTAGAAGGCCGTCGCGTCCGGGTTGGTGCCCTTCATGACCCACCAGGTCAGCGACTTGCCGTCGGCGGAGGAGGGGGAAGAGGAGGACGAGCCGTCGTTCCCGCACGCGGTGAGCAGGAAGACGGCCGCGGTGAGCCCGGCAATGCCTGCCTTGCACATAGATCTCATCGAGCTGTGTCTCCTTCGCGGTGCGGTGCCAGAGGTGTCGGACGGGGACCCCGGCGGCGCCGTCCCCGGTACGCGCAGCCCCGCCCGCCGGGCGTACGGCATGGCCGGACGGTCCGGCTGCGGACCGCCCTTGGGCTGCGGTGATTCGGCAAGTATGGAGATGACGGCCTGACGCGTCAATAACTACCGCGAGCGGCGGTCATAGTGTTCGTTTTTAACATCATCTCCGGGCTACGCTGTCGCTGACGTCATCTGGAGGAAGCCATGGCCAAGCGCGCACTGTTGCCCGTGCCCACCGCGCAGGACGCGTCCGCCGCGGTCCCTCCGACCGCGGCGGCCCCTCCCGTCTCCGGCGTCACGGCGCACCGGGCGCCCGACGACGCGCTCGCCGGTGACGTACTGGTCAGGATCCGCGGCGCCGTCCCCTCCCTCCAGCCCGCGGAGAAGCGGGTCGCGGCGGCGATCCTGAGCGATCCGGCCGGGGCGGCGCGGCTGTCGAGCACGGCGCTGGCCGGGCAGGCGGAGACCTCGGTGACGACGGTGATGCGCTTTTGCCGGACGATCGGGCTGCGCAATTACCCGCACCTGCGCGTGGCGCTGGCCGGAGCGGCGGCGCGCGAGGACGCGCAGAGCGCGGACCGGCTACGGGCCAGCGGCGACATCAGCGAGGCGGACACCCTCGCCCAGGTCGTGGACAAAATCGTGTACAACGAGGCGCGGGCGCTGGAGGAGACCGGTGCAAACCTCGACCTCGACACCCTGGAACTGGCCGTACGGGCGATATCCCAGGCCCGCAGGATCGACATCTTCGGCATCGGGGCGAGCGGCTTCGTCGGCCAGGACCTGCACCAGAAGCTGCACCGCATCGGCCTCATGGCGTTCATCTGGACGGACGCGCACGCGGCCCTGACCGCCGCCGCCCTGCTCGGCAAGAACGACGTGGCGGTCGGCATCTCCCACTCCGGCGCCACCGTGGACACCGTCGACCCGCTGGAGGCCGCCGCCGAGCGCGGGGCGACCACCATCGCCCTCACCAACTTCGCGGGCTCGCTGCTCACCCGGTCCGCCGACCTGGTGCTCACCACCGCGGTCCGCGAGATGCCCCTGCGGTCTGGCTCGACCGCCAGCCGGATCGCCCAACTGGCCGTGGTCGACTGCCTGTTCGTCGGCATCGCCCAGCGCTCGTACGACCGCGCGACCGCCGCGCTCGCGCAGACCTACGGCGTGGTGCACCAGCGCCGCTCCCATCCCCACCCCGGCCGACGCGCGTCAGCCGAGGACCACTGACCCCGCCACACCGCTCGACTCGCCCGCCGCCACCGCCCTGCCGCCTTCTGCGCCGACGCCCTCCGTGCGCGGTACTGCCCTCAGCCCAGCGCTCCGGTGCCGGCTCCGCGGCCATCCGAGCCCCCTTCGAAGCACCTGACGAGGCCATGGCGGCCGGGCAGGACGTGAACTGACGGTGACGCCCGGTCAGTCCGGCTGCTTCTCGATGTGGTCCAGGATTCTCTTGGAGATCAGAGCGAGAGTGCTGAGCTGACTCGGGGTCAGGGCATCGACGAACAGGCGTCGTACGCGCTCCACGTGCATCGGCGCGGCGTCTTCGATCGCCTTGTAGCCGGCGGGAGTCGCGACGACGAATGCTCCACGGCCGTCGTCGGGGCATTCCTCCCTGACGGTGAGCCCGCGTTTCGTCATCCGCGAGACCTGGTGGGACATCCGGCTCTTCTCCCACTCCACGGATTTGGCCAGATCCAGGAACCGCATGCGCCCCCCGCCCCTTTCGGTGAGGCTGGAGAGCACGATGTAGTCGGACGCGGACATTCCGGAGTCGGTCTGGACGTGGCGGGACAGCCGTCCGATGAGGGTCTCCTGCATGCGGATGAAGCTGTCCCAGGCAGCCTTCTCTTCCGGCTCGAGCCAGCGTGGCGTCACGTCCATGCGCACAGTCTATCGATGTTGTTGACATCTCACCTGCTCCCGTGGCCAGCAGGACGCGACCCGATGTCCCCACGTCAGGCCCGCGGATCCGCCGTATGAGTCGCGGGCGCGGGCGGGGTCGGCTGAGCGTGGGACGGCTCCTTCAGTTTCCGTTCGCGGCCGAGCGTGATGACCGCCGTTCCTGGTTCCGGAACTGTGCGGGCGATGAGCCGACGACGCGGCGGAACGCGGTGCTGAACGCGCTCTCGGACCGGTAACCCGTGGCGCGCGCCAGCTCGGAGATCGACAGGGTGTCGCGGGCGAGGGCGTCGCGGGCGAGGCTGATGCGCCATTGGATCAGGTACTCCAGCGGCGGGACACCGACGTGGCTCTTGAAGGCGTGGGCGAACGCGGAACGTGACATGTGGCTGATCTCGGCGAGCTCCTTGAGGGTCCAGGAGTGGGCCACGTCCGCGTGCACGGCGCGCAGGGCGGCACCGATGCCGTCCTCGTTCAGGGCGCCCAGCCAGCCGGTGGGCCGGTCGGTCTGACCGGCGTGGGCGCGGAGCATGTGCACGAGCAGGATCTGCGCGAGGTGGTTCTGCACCAGCGGGCCACCGGCGGCGGTGATCCCGACCTCGGTGGCGAGGAGATCGATCAGCTGGGCGAGCCGCCCGCCATGAGGATCGCCGGCGCGGACGATCACGAGCGGCGGCAGAAGATCGGTCAGGAGTGCCGCGTTCCTGTCGTCGAACGCGATGTGCCCGACGCAGAGGTAGAGGTCCTCCTCGGCCTCCGGGCCGATCCGCACGAATCCGTCGTCGGCGCCCGCCCACACCGGCTCCGCGGGGCGCGGGCTTGCGTCGAGCGTGCTGGCCAGCACGTAAGGCGGCGGGTTGCCCAGCATGAAGGTGTCACCCTCCCGCAGGAGCACCGGCTCGTGCCCTTCGAGGATCAACCAGCACGTGCCGCGTACGAGGCCCCCGACCCGCACGTGAGGAAACGTGTCGAAGCGCAGAGCCCACTTTCCCGAGGCCCGGAGATTGGGCCCGATCACCGTGCGGGGCCGGAGCAGGCTGATCGCGTCGGCCACCGGATCCCCGAACCCGAGCATCGACGACACCTCCTGGACGATACGTAAACAATGGAGGACTATCCGTGATTGATCGTACTCCACTGCTCCCGCAGTATCGATGTCGTACAGATGGGCACCGGGACAGTGAGGGAGACATCCACATGGGACAGCTGGAAGGCAAGACGGCGGTGGTCACCGGGGGCAGCACGGGTATCGGTCTGGCCACCGCGGTCCGGCTGGCGGACGAGGGCGCGTACGTCTTCGTCACCGGTCGCCGCGCGTCCGAGCTGGAGGCCGCCGTCAAGACCATCGGAGCGGACCGGGCCACCGCGGTCGTCGGCGACATCGCGAAGCCGGAGGACCTGGACCGGCTCTACGCCGCCGTCCGGGCGCGAGGCAACGGTCTGGACGTGCTCGTGGCGAACGCGGCGATCGGCGCGTTCGTGACACTGGAACAGACCACCGAGGAGCACTTCGACCAGACCTTCGGGGTCAATGTCCGAGGCACGCTGTTCACCGTGCAGAAGGCGTTGCCGCTGCTCAACGACGGAGCGTCGGTCGTCCTGGTCGGCTCGACGGCCGGCGACCGCGGCGTGGAAGCGTTCGGCGCCTACGCGGCGTCGAAGGCGGCCGTCCGGTCCTTCGCGCGGACGTGGTCCAACGAGCTCAAGACCCGCGGCATCCGGGTCAACGTGGTCTCGCCGGCATGGATCGAGACGCCCGGGGGCACCGCCGCCTTCGGCGATGAGGAGACCGCCCGGGCCGTCAAGGAGAACGTCGCCGCGACCGTGGCCAAGGGCCGCATGGGCCAGCCCGAGGAAGCCGCCGCGGTCGTGGCCTTCCTCGCCTCGGAGCAGAGCAGCTACGTCGTCGGCGCGAACATCTACGTCGACGGCGGCGCCAACCAGATCTGACGTGGACGGGACGACCCCGAGGTCGCCTTCGGCGTCGCAGCCGACGAGCCCGTACGGAAGCGCCACCGGGCGTGCGATGTCGGCCCCCAAGGCCGAAGCGGCCGAGACGTGCGGCGGATCGACAGCGCGTCGGGGTCGGTCACCAGGTCGACCGGGAACGGTCCGTCGTGCGAGAGCGCCCGCCTCCGCAGTACCCCGGCATCTGCTCGGAGGTGCTGATCATCTCGCGGTATTCGCCGCACTCGACGAACAGCCGTTCCGGGTGCTTCTCCTGGAAGAAACCGGTGCCGAACTGACGGGACGGGATATGTGAGGCGAGTGCCAGCACGGGTGCGCCGGAGCGGTGCGCGTTCCTGGTGCGAGCCGAGCCACGGGCCGGGCGGTGGGAAGGGTCGGCGTGGACGCGTGAGCGATCAGTCTTGAGGCGCCTTGAGTTCGAGACTCGCCGGGAGCGCGGCGACGGTGCGGTTGAGGAGAAGGACGAGACTCTCCGCGCTGTCGCCGTCCTCCGGGCGCCGCATCCAGACTCGTTGGGCGTCACGCGAGGCGACGAGGAAGAGGTCGAGCAGGAGCCTGGGCCTGGGATCGTCCGCATCCGAAATGCCCAGGACCGGTGCCAGGGTGCTCAGCGCAGCCTGAACGGCCTCGTCGCAGAACCGGAGATTGTGCGCGGTGAACGACGGGTGGACGGCGTCGAGCCCGAGCGCAAGGAGCGTGAGCCGGGTCCAGTTCGCGTCCCGAGCCGCACATTCGCGGATGGAGGCGACCAGGGTGTCGCGCAGGACGGAGAGGACTGTCGCGTCGGCGTCGCGGGACTGCGGCTCCGAATCCAGCCGCCGCAGAAACTCGCGCCACAGATCCTGCAACGGCGTCATCGCCGCGTCTTCCTTGCTGGTGAAGTACCGGAAGAACGTGCGCTTCGAGACGCCCACCTGAAGGCACAAGTCGTCGAGGGTGACAGCATCCGCGCCGTGAAGGGTGAAGGACTCCAGCGCATGGACCACCAGGTCCCGGCGGGTCTGCGCCTTCTTGCGCTCCCTGAGTGTCTCCGGCCGGGCTCCGCCCTGCCCTCCGACCGGTCTGGCGCCATCCACGCGTGCAGCCTACCGTGAAACCCTCGATGTGCCACTTGGTAGCATGTGCCTCTCAGTGGCACATTGAGGAGGGCTTCCGTGAGAGCACTGATGGTCGACCACACACGCGGTACGGCGCTCCGGGTGGGCGAGGCCGAACCACCTCGGCCCGGCCCTTCCCAGGTCCTGGTGAAGGTAGACGCGTTCTCGCTCAACTACGGGGAAATCGTGACCGCGCGCGAACTGCCCGACGGTGCCATTCCGGGGTGGGAAGCGGCCGGACACGTCGTCGAAGCCGCACGCGACGGCTCCGGGCCCCCGGTGGGTACGCCTGTCATCACACTCGACGAGGCGAACGGCTGGGCCGAGTACAGGGTCGCGGACACCGCGATGATCGGTGTGGTTCCCCGGAACGCGGATCTCGGCGGAGTGAGCACCATCCCGGTCGCCGCCAACAGTGCTCTGCGCGCGCTACGGCGCATCGGCCCCATCCTCAGCCGAACCGTCATGGTCACGGGCGCCACCGGGGGAGTCGGACGCTACGCGGTGCAACTCGCGCGCATGGGCGGGGCCACGGTCGTCGCCGTCACCGGCTCGGCCGCGCCGTACGCCGCCGAGCTGCGCTCTCTCGGTGCCGCCGAGGTGGTCTCTCGCCCCAGTGAGTACGCCGGATCCGTGTACGGAGTCGTCGAGTGTGTCGGTGGCGCGCTCCTCGTGGAGGCGTTCGACCTCCTGGAGCGGGACGGGGTGCTCGTCGCCCTGGGGCACGTCGCTCCCGAGCCGGAGTCGTTCCCGCCGGGTGCCCTCATCGCCGGTCCGGCGCGTCACAACCGCAGCATCGTCACCTTCCACCAGCTCGACGGCGCTCCGCTGCCTCCCGACCTCAGCTGGTTGAGCGAGCGGGTCGCCATGGGGGACCTGACTCCGTCAGTGGCGTGGCGCGGCTCCTGGCACCGCGTCGACGAAGCGATCGACCGGCTCCTCACGCGCACGCTCCACGGCAAGGCGGTGGTCGAAGTCGGCCGCACAGAGGCTGACGGAAGCATCCGGCCGACCTCTGGCGCGTGAGGCGGGCGGAGTCGTTCTCGGCGCCGCTGACGATAACTCAGCCGAGCGGTGTCCCCACCGCGCGGGCCGGGGCGCCTGTCGTGTCACTGACCGCAGGGCCCCGCGTGGTCGCAGTACGGCTGGAGGCGGCTCTGACCGCAGCCGCACAACACGGCCCTGTTCTCAGCGCGCACCCCTTGCGGCGTTGTTGGCGGTGGTGATGTGCGGCAGTATCCACGCGCTGCGCGAGCCGGTGCACTGCCGGGCCCCCGGCGCGTGGACGGCTGATCACTGGCCAGCCTGGAAACCGCGATCTCGATCTGGCGACCGTCGGGCCGGCTGTAGCCCAGGGGGACGTGCAGGGTTCCGCACTCCAACCGCGGCGCGGCGGCTTCTTTCGGGCACGGTTCCCACTTCAGGGGTGCCGCGGTGTCCTTGGGCGTGTCCGTCGTCGCCGCGGAAGCGGCCGCGAGCGCGGTCGCCGCGATCGCGACGACGGTGAGGGTGAGAGCGAGTACCTTCCGGCGGGGCCGCAGCGGCCCCTGCCGGTGGGCGGCACGGCCATGCGGGCCCGCGTCAGGCGAGGAATCCTCGTCAGGGGCCGGAGGTCTGTGCCCGGCCTCCCCTCCATCCACTGCTGGCGAGGGTGTCGCACCGGAATCTAGTTGACATCTCAACCATAAGAGTGGCATGGTTTACATGTCAACTAAAGCGACGGTGGTGCGGTCGCTGCACCTGACCGGCGGGGAATCCGCACAGGTCGCCCGGGACGGATGTCCCGCCCGGCGGTCACGAACCACGCATCGCCATGCCCCGACCCAACGAAAGCGTTGAGCGAGTGAGCACGATGGACGTTTCGCAAATCGAGTTCGGCATCGACAGCTTCGGGGACCGGCCCCGGGACGACCAGGGCGTCATCGTCTCGCACGCCCAGGCCATCCGCGCCGCGGTGACCGAAGCGGTCCTCGCCGACCAGGTCGGTATCGACGTCGTCGCGTTGGGCGAGCACCACCGACCCGAGTACGCGATCTCCAGCCCCGAGACGGTGCTGGCGGGCATCGCGACGGCCACGAGGCGCATCCGGCTCGCCTCGGGCGTGACCGTGCTGTCCTCGGACGACCCGGTGCGGGTGTTCCAGCGGTTCGCCACGGTCGACGCGCTCTCCAACGGCCGCGCCGAGGTGATTCTCGGGCGCGGTTCTTTCACCGAGTCGTTCCCGCTGTTCGGGTACGACCTCAAGGACTACGACGTGCTGTTCGAGGAGAAGATCGACCTTTTCCATCGACTCCTGGACGAGAAGCCGGTCACCTGGGACGGCACCACGCGTGCCGCCCTGCGTGATGCCGAGGTGTACCCGAAGACGGAGTCGGGACGTCTCAACACCTGGGTAGGGGTGGGCGGGACACCGCAGTCCGTGCTCCGCACCGCGCGATACGGCTTCCGGCTCATGCTCGCCATCATCGGCGGCGCTCCCGACCGGTTCGCTTCCTACGTGGATCTCTACCGGCGGGCCAGCGACGAGTTCGGCACAACGGCCCAGCCGATCGGGACTCATTCGCCCGGCTTCGTCGCCTCCACCGACGAAGAGGCCAAGGAGCTCTTCTACCCCGGGTACAAGGAGATCCGCGACCGCATCGGGAGGCAGCGCGGCTGGCCGCCGCTCCGCCGGGAGGAATTCGACGCGGAGGTGGACCGCGGGTCGCTGTACGTCGGCTCGGCCGAGACGGTCGCGGCGAGGATCGCCCATGCCGTACGAGTCCTGGACGCGGGCCGGTTCGACATGATCTACTCCGCCGCCGGCACCGTTTCGGCCTCCGCGCGCCTGCGTTCGGTCGAGCTGTACGGCACCCAGGTCATCCCTCGGGTCCGTGAACTTCTGTCCGAGCGGCCCGCCGCCTCGGCGGGAGCCACGCGATGACTGACCCTGTCACCACGGTCGGAATCCTGGGAGCCGGGAAGGTCGGCACTGTCCTGGCACGCCTGGCGGTCGCCGCCGGCTATCGAGTCCTGATCTCCGGGTCTGGCGACCCCTCCAAGGTCGCGCTCACCGCCAGGGTCCTCACGCCCGGAGCGACCGCCGTATGGCCGGCCCGGGCCGCCGATGCCGCCGACGTGGTGGTCCTGGCCCTCCCGCTCGGCAAACACCGTGACCTCCCGGTCACGGAGCTGAAGGGCAAGCTGGTCGTCGACGCGATGAACCACTGGTGGGAGGTCGACGGTCCCCGCGACGAGATCCTCCCGCCCGACACGTCGTCGAGCGAGGCCGTTCAGCGGTTCCTGACGGGCGCACGTGTCGTGAAAGCCCTCAACCACATGGGCTACCACGATCTCGAGGACGGGGCCCGTCCAGTCGGCTCCGTCGGACGCAAGGCCATCGCGATCGCCGGGGACTCGCCCGAGGATCTCGCCGTCGTCGCTGACCTGATCACCGCACTCGGATTCGACCCCCTCGCCATCGGCGGCCTTGCGGCGGGCGTCCGGCTCGAGCCGGGAACCCCCGCCTTCGGAGCCAACGTCGACATCGACCAGCTTCGCGCGCTCACCGCCGCCCCCGAGTCCGGCACGGCTGCTTGAGCACTCGTCGCAGAAGAACAGCGGCGCCTCGACCGGACCGGAGAACCGCGGTCATCTCGTCGCCTTCCGCGCGGATGGACAGTCAGACACACCGTCGTGCGGCGGTGCCCGACGCCGATTGCGCATGGAGGACGAATGCGGCCGATCATTCCCGACTATCCGGCAGAGGCACTGCGCCCTCTCAATCCCATGATCAACGTTGGTGCGATCACCGTGCACGCACTCGCCGGTGCGGAGAACCTGCTTCCGGCAGAGCGCGTGGCCTCACCGAGGACCCCGAGGCCGTCGTGGACGGTTACATCCGGCAGTGTTCCGTACTCGTCACCACGCGGGGTCGGCATTCTGGCGAAGAGCGGGATGGCAGGGGGCCTGATCGGCGCGCTCCCCGGACAGATCGGCATGGCCACGTTCTCACCACGCCTGGATCGTCACGGGAACAGCGTTCGCGGGGTGTCCCTGTTCGAACGATTCTCCGGGGGCATGGGCCTGCGTGTGATGGAGGTCCCCGCCGCCGCGCGTGCGGTGGCGCGGTCCCACCATGACGTGGGCAGCGGACCGAACGCGCTCCGGGTCCTGCGACTGCAAGGCCGCATCGGCTTCGCCATGGCCGAGAGGGTCGTTCAGGAAGCCATGGCCGTTCCGCCTTCGGCCGTAAGGGTGGCCTTGGACCTGACAAGGGTCCATTCGATGGACGGCGCGGCGCGGCGCGTGCTGCTGGAGGTCGTGCGTCGGCTGACGCTGAGTGGTCACGAGGTGTATCTCGCCGACCCGGAATCGATCATGCCCGATCCCGATCCCGGCGACGGCGGCCGCGTCACCGTCGTGGACACCGTGGACCAGGCCGTGCGTCCGCCGAGGGGCGGCCCGGCACGGGAAGCGGTCGGCGGCGGAGCGGGGAATCATCCGACTCGCCGCCGGTGAAACGGAGTTCTCGCACAGAAATCGAGCCATCGGGCTCAAAGACACGGGTCGGCGTTCGGTTCGTCGGCCGGAAAGGGAAAGAGACCATGGGTTACATCACCGTCGGCACGGAGAACAGCACGCCGGTCGAGCTCTACTACGAGGACCAGGGTTCCGGGCAGCCGGTCGTCCTGGTCCACGGCTACCCGCTGGACGGGCACAGTTGGGAACGTCAGACGCGCGAACTGCTGGCCCAGGGTTATCGGGTCATCACCTACGACCGCCGAGGCTTCGGCCAGTCCTCGAAGGTGAACTCCGGTTACGACTACGACACCTTCGCCGCCGATCTGAACACGGTCCTCGAGACCCTCGACCTGCGGGACGTCGTCCTTGTCGGTTTCTCGATGGGCACGGGGGAACTCGCCCGCTACGTGAGCCGGCACGGTCATGAGCGTGTCGCGAAGCTCGCCTTCCTCGCCTCACTGGAGCCGTTCCTCGTCGCCCGCGACGACAACCCCGACGGCGTGCCGCAGGAAGTGTTCGACGGCATCGCGGCGACCGCGAAGGCGGACCGGTACGCCTGGTTCAAGCAGTTCTACGCGGACTTCTACAACCTCGACGAGAACCTCGGCACCCGTATCAGCGAGGAGGCGGTGACCGGTAGCTGGAACGTCGCGGTCCTCAGCGCTCCGGTGGCCGCGTACGCCGCGGTCCCGGCATGGATCGAGGACTTCCGCGCCGATGTCGAGGCGGTCCGTGCGAGCGGCAAGCCCGCGCTGATCCTGCACGGAACGAAGGACAACATCCTCCCGATCGACGCCACTGGCCGCCGATTCCACAAGGCGCTCCCCGAGGCCGACTACGTCGAGGTCGAAGGAGCACCGCACGGCCTGCTCTGGACCCACGCCGACGAGGTCAACACCGCGCTGCGCGACTTCCTCTCGAAGTGACGGTGGCCTGACGGACGCGGCGCGGGAGCCGAGGCGCTGGAAGGCGTGGCCAGGAGCCGCGTCTCCCAGACGATGTTGCGTCAACCAGCGCCGCATGGGCCGTCGGCTTAGGTGTCGCGCAGGGAATGGATCATGCTTTGCAGGATTCGGAACGCGCCTGACTGCTCGGTGTCGGTCAGGCCGGCCAGCATTCTCACCTCTACGGAACGGACGGCCACGGTCGCCTTCTCCAGGCTCCGTCGGCCGCGCGGTGTGAGCCGCGTGGGGAGGACCTTCCCGACGGGCGCCGCCGCGGGCCTGGTCACGTAGCCGTCCCGTTCCAGGGTCTGGAGCAGCACGTTCATCGACTGCCGTGTGACGAACGCGCCGCGCGCGAGGTCGGCGCCTCACAGGCGTTCTACGAGCAGTACCTCGGCCTCGTCCGCTCGCAGGCCGGACCTTCGCACGCCGTCGTCTTCGAGACGAAGCCGATCGCGTTCGCACTGCGCGACATCGTTCCCGGCACCGATCTCGCGTCCGTCGCCCAGCCCGGCATCGGTGCCGCGATCTGGCTGCACGCCACCGACGTCCATGCCGTCCATGACGCTCTCGTCGCCGACGGTCACACCATCGTCTCCGCGCCGGTCGACGGCCCCTTCGGCCGGACGTTCACCTTCGCCGACCCCGACGGCTACCAGATCACGCTCCACGACCGCGCCTGATCGGCGCTCATCGGCGCACGCCTCAACGGCGGTACGCACAAGGTGATGCCGCCCAGCGTGTCCCCCCTGCGGGCCGTCGGCCGTCGCCAGGCGGTACGGGTCAGACCGGCGGCAGGACGGCGAGGCGGCGCGGGCTCGGGGCCGGTTCCGGCAGCCGGAGCGGCGCGTCGCCCGGAGTGATCCGGCCCAGTACCCGCGGGGTCGAGGAGCCGGTCGCGCCGGGGACCACACCGGGAATCCCGTGCCAGGTGAGGAAGCCCAGCAACGCCATCAGATACGCCTCCTTGTCGCCCGCGGGCAGCCCGCGCTCGTCACTGGTGACGAGGACCGCGGGGCTCAGCCGCTCGCGCAGCGCCGCCATCAGCGCCGGATTGCGTACCCCGCCCCCGGAGGCGACGACCTCGGTGAGCCCGTACCGGCGGCAGGCGTCCGCGACGGTCACGGCCGTCAGCTCTGTCAGCGTCGCCATCAGATCCTCGTCCGACACCGGCGGGAGCCCCGCGCACCGCGGCTCGACGTAGTCGGCCCTGAACAGCTCGCGGCCGGTGGACTTCGGCGCCTCCCGCCGGTAGTACGGCTCGTCCAGCAGCCGGGCCAGCAGGTCCGGGCGTACGGTCCCGGCCAGCGCGAGGCGGCCGTCGAGGTCGCTCCCGGCCCGGCCCCCGGTGACGCGGTGGGCGGCGGCGTCGAGCAGGCAGTTGGCCGGACCGGTGTCGAAGGCGACGACCGGCTCGTCCCGGCCGCCGACCACCGTCACATTGGCGATGCCGCCGAGGTTCAGCGCGGCCCGGCGGGTCGGTACGGTCCCGGCACCGGCCGACGTGTCGTCCGCGAGCCACAGCGTGTCCAGCGTGCTGGCGAGCGGCGCGCCCTGGCCGCCCGCCGCGATGTCGCGGGCCCGTACGTCCGAGACGACAGGGAGTCCGGTCGCCTCGGTGATCCACGCGGGCTGGCCGAGTTGCAGGGTGCCGAGGGCGCGGCCGTCGGTGATCCAGTGGAACACCGTCTGGCCGTGCGAGGCCACGAGGTCGGCCCGGCCGCCCGAGAACCGCTCGATCGCCCTGACGACCGCCGCCGCGGACGCCTGCCCCACCAGCGTGTCCACCTCGCACACCTCGGCGAGTCCGACAGCGGACGGCGGCAGCAGCCCGAGCAGCCGCTCCCGCGTCTCGGGCGGCCACGGGTACTCCTCGGCCCCGAGCGGCCGCAGCGTCAGCACCTCCCCGTCGAAACCGAACTCACCGACGGCGACATCCAGGCCGTCCATCGAGGTGCCCGACATGAGACCGACGACGATCACGTGACTTCTCCAGGAGTGCGGGGTCTGCGGTCGCCCCAGTATGAGCGGACGTGTCCTCCCCGCTCACCCGGGGCTCCGCGCCGTCACGCGGCCGACGCGGCGTGGACGAGCGGACGGCGAGCGGGGAGCACGGCGCCTCGGGTCTGCTCGGGCACAGGCCGCCGGGTCGCCGCGCTCGACGGCGAGGTCACCGCGTCCAGTCCGGTCGGCGGACCGACCGTCATCCAGGCGGAGTTGCCGTGCGTGTGGTGATCGCTGAGGACAACGCGCTGCTGCGCCAAGGGCTCGTCCTGCTGCTCACCTCCTCGGGGTACGAGGCGGTCGACGTCGTCGGCACCGGCCCCGAGGCGCTGCCCGCGCTGCTCGAACACCGCCCGGCCATCGCCGTGCTCGACGTCCGGATGCCGCCCGGCTTCCGGGACGAGCGCCCGCGCGCGGCGCTCGAACGCGAAGTCCTCGCACTGATGGCGGAGGGCCACGACAACACCACCCTGCGGTCGTAGCGAGGCGGACCTGTGCGGGACCTAGCCGCTGAGGGCCTGGGTGATCTGGCGGGTGGTCTGTGCGGCGACGCGCGGATCGTCGGCGGCGTAGGACACGTAGGCGTTCAGGCCGGTGGCCAGTGCCCAGCCGCGACCGCGTGTCCAGGTGGCGTCGTCCACGCCGAGCGTGGCGCGGAAGGCGGCCCGGCTCCCGGCCGACATCAAGGTGAAGGCGACCATCAGATCGCAGGCCGGGTCACCGAGGGCGAGGCCGCCGAAGTCGATGACCGCGCTGAGGCGGCCGTCGACGGTCAGCAGATTGCCGGTGTGGAAGTCGCCGTGCACCCAGACCGGCGGCCGGTCCCACGCGGGGGCGCGCAGCGCCGCGTCCCACAGGCCGGTCATCGCCGCCGCGTCGAAGGCGTCGGCGACCCTCGCGACGGCGGCCCGGGTCGCGCGGTCCCGCGCGGCCAACGGGCTCGCCGCAAGGCCCGTTTGGCCGTCCGCGACCGCGTCCGGCGGTGCGAATCGCTGTAGGGCCAGCAGGAACTCCGCCAACTCGACCGCCGCGCCCACCGATTCGCCGAGCAGCTCGACGGTCGCCACCTCGCCGTCCAGCCACCGGGTGACCGCCCACGGCCACGGATAGCCGAGGTCGGGCCGTCCGACAGCTACGGGTACGGGGACGGCCAGCGGAAGGTGCGCGGCGAGCCGGGGCAGCCACCGCGCCTCCTTCGCGGCCTGGCCGATGGCGCCGCGGTGGCGGGGCAGGCGGACCGACAACTCCCGGCCCAGCCGGTGGATCACATGATCGGAACCGGCCGCGCCGAGCGGTTCCAGGGGAAGTCCGGCCCACCGCGGGAACTGTCTGTCGACCAGCCGTCGTACCAGCGCGGTGTCGATCGCGGTGCGGAAGTCCGCGGTGCCCGGGGTGTGCTGCGTGGTCAGGACGGCTCCTTGAGGCGGTGCGATCGATGTGGCTGGCGATCTCGGACGACCGCGACTGTTCCAGCGGGCGAGGCGCGGTCTGTCGAGGGATTTCCGCGCGGGCGCGGTGACGACCCGCCCGGCCCCGCCGAGGCGGCGGTTCACCTCAGGGCGCGAGCCGTGCGACGGCTCCCACCTCCAGGGCCGCCCAGACAGCGCCGTCCGGACCCACGGTGATGCCGTGCGGCTCCGATGAGGCGGTCGGCAGGTCGTACGCGGTGATCTCGCCGCTCGCCGCGCGGTGACCGATGCGGTTGGCTCCCCATTCGGTGAACCAGCAGTCCCCGACGCCGGCCGCGACGACGGCGTGCGGTTTGGCCGTACGGTCGGGGAGCGGGAACTCCTCGATCCGCCCGTCCGTCGTGATCCTGCCGATCTGCCCCGCCGCGATCTCGACGAACCACAAGGCGGCGCCGTCACTGGCGATGCCGACCGGCGCGGCACCCGGAGTCGGCAGGGGGTACAGGTCGACCGCGCCCTCGACGGTGACGCGGCCGATCGCGTTCGCCTGGTTGAGCGTGAACCACAGCGCCCCGTCCGGGCCTTCGGTGATCGCCGAGGGACAGCCGCCCTGTACGGGAAGGGCGTACTCGGTGATCTCTCCCTCGACGGTGATCCGGCCGATCCGGTCGGTGTTCATCTGCGTGAACCACAGCGCGCCGTCGGGGCCGGTGGCGATGCCGAAGGGGCCGCTGTCGGGCGTCGGCAGCCGGTAGGAGCGCAGCGCGCCGTCGGTGCCGACGCGGCCGATCGCGCTCGCCAGATGGAGGGTGAACCACAGCGCGCGGTCCGGGCCCGCAGTGATGACCGTGGGGCGGCTCCCGCGCGAGTCCAGCGGGAATTCGCTGAATTCGCCGTCGAGGGTGAGGCGCGCCACGCTGCCGCTCTGCGCGAGGGTGAGCCACAGGGCGCCGTCAGGTCCTGCCGCGATGCCGTAGGGGCCGGCCTCCTTGTCCGCCACGGGCATCTCCGTGACGGCCGGGCCTTCAGAACGCTGCACGGCGAATCCTCCTGCGGAAGCGAATGCGGGTAGCGCATACGGATGGCGGATACGGACGGCGGATACGGAGGGGGACGCCGATACGGTCGCGGCTCGACCGACGTCCGTGGCCGGTGCGGTCCCCGTCCCGATCACCCCCGCACCCTGCTGACACGGGGCCACCGGGCGCAACTGATTTCCTGTACGGGCCCGGCGCGGGAACGGCCGGGCAGCGCGCTCAGCGGCCGGTGACCACCGCGTGCCGCCGCGCCCACGCGGTGATCGCGTCCGCGATCGCCTGCGGCTGGTCCTCCGGGGCGTGGTGCCCGGCGGGACCGCAGTGCCGGGTCTCCAGGGCCGCGATGTTCGCCGCGCACCAGTCCGCCGTCTCCGGGCCGATCAGCAAGGTGGGCGAGGAGTCGAAGGTGAGCAGCAGTTTGGGGACCTGATCGCTGCTCGCGAGCCACTTGTCGTACTGCTCGACGCGCTCGGTGACATCGGCCGGCTCGCCGTCCAGCGGCAGTGAGCGGGCCCACGCGAGGATCGGGCGGCGGCTCTCGGGTGTCGGGTACGGCGCCCGGTAGGCCCGCAGGTCGTCCTCGCCCACCGGGTGCAGCACCCCGCCGGTGAAGGCCGACTCCAGGAAGACGTTCCGGTCGAGCACCAGGGCTTCGCCCTGCGGCCCGCGCATGGTCTCGGCGCGCGAGCGCGGTCCCTCGCCCAGTTCGCTCCAGGACATCGGCCGCACGATGGTCTCGAAGAAGGCCACACCCAGGACCCGGTCGGGGTGGCGGGCCGCCCAGTCGAAGGCGAGGGCCCCGCCCCAGTCGTGGCCGACGAGCACCACCTTGTCCAGGTCCAGCCGGTCGAACCACGCGTCCACGTAGCGCGCGTGGTCGGCGAACCGGTACGGCACGTCGGGCTTGCCCGAGCGGCCCATGCCGATCAGGTCGGGCGCGAGCAGGCGGGCGGGCAGGTCGATCGCGGGCAGCACCTTGCGCCACAGGTGGGACGAGCCGGGATTGCCGTGCAGGAAGACGACGGGAGTGCCGCTGCCCGTCTCCTCGTGGAACATCGTCGAATCGAGCACCTTCGTCACGGGCATGACGCTTCTCCACATCGCTAGTCACACTAACGGTTATCTCGTGTCGAAGATAATCCGTTAGTGGCACTAACGCAAAGGGTATGATCGCGGCATGAGCAACGGCGCACGTGACACGGCACCCCCGACCGCACCGCAGGCCACCGTCGCGGCCACTCCGGCGCGGCTGCGGAATCTGCGGACCCGGCTCCTGTCGCTCGCCGCGATCCGCTCGGACCGCCTGGTGAACGAGGAGCTGAGGCGGGAGGGCGCCCGCAAATGGCACTACGCGGTGCTCGCCACCCTGGAGGAGTTCGGGCCCGCCAGCCAGGCCGAACTGAGCGGCCGTACGGGCATCTACCGCAGCGACATGGTCGCGGTCGTCAACGAACTGGCCGAGAGCGGGCTGCTCGAACGCTCGGCCAACCCCGCCGACCGTCGGCAGAACATCATCGCGCTCACCGGGCCGGGCCGCCGCCGGCTCCTGAAGCTCGACGGACTGCTGACCGAGGTGGAGGACCAGGTGCTCGCCCCGCTGTCCCAACCGGAACGCGCCGAGCTGGCCCGGCTCCTCACCGCCGTCGTGGACCACCACGGGCAGCACATGTGAAACCGGCCCGTGCCCGCGCCCTCAAGCGGCCCCTGGCTACGGCTTCCAGTCCTCGGCCAGGAGCCCGAGCAGGACCTCGTCAAGGAACTCGCCCATCACCCACGCCGACGAGCGCAGCACGCCCTCGCGGACGAAGCCGTTCCGCTCGGCGGAGCGCAGCATCGCGTCATTGTCCGCCAGCGTCTCGATCTGCAACCGGTGCAGGCCGCGCACGACGAAGCCGTACTGGCACAGGGCCGCGACCACGTCCGTCCCGTAGCCCTTCCCGCGAGCGGACGGCAACAGGCCCAATCCGATGTGCGCCGACCGGTTGTGGGTGTCGATACCCCAGAGCGTCGCGGTGCCGACCAGGGCGCCGCCGTCCAACTCCACGACGGAGAAGGCGACGTGCCCCTCCTCCTTGTCGTCCACGAACAGCCGCGGATCCTTCGACTCGGGCGAGACCGGCCGCCACGGGCCGCCCTCCGCTCGCGCGGCGTTGACCACGTCGTTGTAGAGCTCGGTCCGCAGGACCGGGATGTCATCCGCGTGCCGAGCCCTCAGCCCGACCTTGTTCCCCTTGAGCATGCACGTTTCCTATCCGAGCCCGTCGGCCGACGGCAAACCGAATACCGGCGTCATCGACCGAAGGCGACGCGTCGCGCGCGAGGCCGACTCCGGTTGCCCGGTTGCCCGGTTGTACGGGGGTACGCGGGCGAGCCGCGGCCTGGACCGCGAGGCGGTTCACCGCACCGATAAGCTGCCTGATCATGATGCGTGCGTGGTTCCTGCCGATGCTGCTGGTCCTCTGCGGCGTGGCCGCCGCGACCGGGCTGATCCTCGGCGGGAGCCCCGGCCGGGCCGCGACCTTCCTGCTGGCCTTCGTGCTGCTCGCGGGGCTGAACTCGCCTCTGGTCTTCCCCCGGTCGATCGGCGCGTCCGAGGCGCAGCGCCTCAGCGCCGCCGACGGCCGGCCGATCGTCTACTGGCGGCCGGGCTGCAAATTCTGCCTGCGCCTGCGCTTCCGACTCGGCCGCAGGGCCCGCCGGTTGCACTGGGTCAACATCTGGCGTGACCCGGCCGCGGCGGAGGCGGTGAGGGCGGTCAACGAGGGCAATGAGACCGTCCCGACCGTCGTCGTCGCGGGCCGGCCGTACACCAACCCCGATCCCGCGTGGGTGCGCGAACAGCTCTCCCCGTCCGCTACGGCGTGAGGGCGCGGCGGTACGTCAGGCCGGGGCGGCCGGAGAACTGGTGCTCGCCGACGACGGTGAAGCCCGTACGGGCCAGTACGGCTCGGGAGGCCGCGTTGTCGAGGGTGGTTCCGGCGCGCAGGACGGTCAGCCCGTACTCGGTGGCGGCCGTGCGGCACAGTTCCCGTACCGCCCAGGTGGCCAGGCCCCGGCCCGCGGCGCGTTCGGCGATCCGGTAGCCGAGGTCGGCGCCGCCGTCGGCGACGTCGACGAGATTGATCCGGCCGAGGACGTCGCCCTCGGTACCGGTCACGACGTGGAAGTAGCAGGCGCCGGTCTCCTGCTCGGCCAGCCGGTCACGGAGGTGGTCGTCGAAGCGGGCGAAGAAGTCGTCGCCCCGGTCGGGGATCGTCGCGGCGAAGTAGGCCCGGTTCTCCCGCTCGAAGGCGAGCAGCGCGGGGGAGTGGTCCGGGTGGAGCAGTTCGATCTGGGGCATGGCCAGGAATATAGGCAGTTGGGCCGCCGCGCGGCCTGTGGTTTTCCGCCGGCCGAGGCGCGCGGGGCCATCGGGGTCGGTCACGGCTCACGCCGCGGGCCCCGCAGACAGGTCGCCACGAGGCGGCGGCAGGTGCCGTCCCAGCCCGGCTCGGACGGCCGGAGCATGTGCGCTCCGGCTGGGCGAGACGAGTTCTTCGCCCTCGTCGGTGGGCCGGTCGCGACCAGGACGCAGCCGCCGCAGCCGCTCGACGCGGCGGCCGAGGCCGCTCTCCTCGCCCCGACCCTGATCGGCGCCGGCCATCTGCTGTTCGCCGACCGCGACGGACCGCCGCCGACACCCGCCGCGATCCGCAAGGTCGTCGCGGCCGTCCTCCCCGGCGCCTGAGGGGACGGCTCACCGCGGGCTCCGGCCGGTCGCGGTGCGGGCTCGCTCGCCTCGCGGGCGCGGTTCAGGCCGCGGCCACCATGTGCTGCCGCGCCCACTCCTCGAAGCCGGTGAGCGGGATGCCGAGCTCCCGCGCGTACTGCGGGCGGCCCGGCTGGTCGACCGCGTTGAGCCATTCATGCGAAGCGCCCATGGCCGGCATTCCGGCGGCGAGCGCCTCCTGCTCTGTCATGTCCGGCGCGGGCAGGTGAGTGCCCAGGGCCCGCGAGAGGACGTCGGCGATCTGAGTCATCGACAGATAGTCGCCCGCCAGCTCCAGTTCGACCCGGTCGAACCGCTCCGGATCGGCGAAGGCCGCCGCAGCGGTGCGGCCGATGTCGTCCACCGCGATCAGCGACAGATGGGTGTCCGGCCTGAGGACGCTCACCAGGCCGCCCTCGATGCCGCGCGGGAACAGGAACGCCATGGACGGAAGGAAGTTCTCCATGAAGAAGCCGGGCTTGAGCAGCGTCCAGTGGGGGAAACCCGCCGCGCGGACCGCGTCCTGGATCGCGCTCTTGGCGCCCAGGACGGGTTCCATGTAATGCCAGCGGCCCTCGGCCCAGCCTGGCGCCTCGGTGTGCTGACCGGCGCCGGTCACGGAGGTGTGCACGAACTGCGGCACTCCTGCGGCCTTCGCGCCCTCGACGAGGTTGACGCCTTGCGTCACCTCTCCCTCGAAGTCGAAGCTCTCCGCCGTCATCTCGGGCATCTGTACGGAGAAGACGGCGCGGACTCCCTCGGCGGCCCGGACCACGGAGCCGCGGTCGCGCAGGTCGCCGGTGACCAGTTCGGCGCCGAGCGCCTCGACGGCCTTGGCCCGGTCGGCGGCCGGATCGCGGACCAGGGCGCGGACGGGGACGCCGGACGCGAGCAGGGCGCGGGCGGTGGCGCCGCCCTGCCGGCCGGTGGCACCGGTGACCAGGACCGGTGCGGGGCGTGCGGACATGATGCTCCTCGGGTGCTCGTGCTGGGAGACGCTAAACGGCGGGGCCCGCCGTTTCTCTTCCGTGTACGATATGGCGGACCCCGCCACTTGGCAACCATGGAGGTAGGCCATGCCGGATGGCCAGCGCGCCGACGCCCGGCGCAACTACACGCGCATCCTCGCCATGGCCCAGCAGGAGGTCGCCGCCCACGGCGCCGACGCCTCGCTGGAACAGATCGCCCGCACGGCGGGAGTCGGCTCCGCGACCGTGCGACGGCACTTCCCCACCCGCCAAGCGCTGCTGGAGGCGGTCTCCCGGGAGCGGATCGAGGCCCTGCGCGTCCGCGCGCACGAGCTGACCGGCGAAGGCGAGAGCCGCGGCGCGCTGCTGGAGTGGCTCGGCGACGTCCTCACCTACTGCGTCTCCGCCCGCGGCCTGGCCACCGCGCTGTCCTACAACGCCGCCGGAGTCGACCCGGTGCACAACAACAGTTGCTCGGCCACGCTCGAAGAAGCGGCGGGCCCGCTGCTCCGCCGCGCCGCGCGGGACGGCGCGGTGGCCAAGGACGTCACCGCCCTCGACCTGATCACCCTGCTGGTCGGCATCGCCCTGGCCACGGAGCACGCCCCCGACCCGGCCGCCCGCGCCCGCCAACTCTTCGACCTGTCGGTGGCTGGCCTGAGCCCCCAGCGCTGAGCAACGGCGCCTGTCGCCGTCGGCCGCGCGGGCCCTAGTCGGGAGACGGCCCGTCGGCGAGCCGGTTGTTGCGGTCGATCTCCGGCATGTGGGTCTCGGCCCAGTCGCGCAGGGCGGCGAGGGGGTGTTCGAGGGACAGGCCGAGGTCGGTGAGGCGGTAGTGGACGGCGGGCGGCACCGTCGGTTCCACGCGGCGTGTGACCAGGCCGTCGCGGACCAGACTCTGCAAGGTGGCGGACAGCATCTTCTGCGAGATGCCGGGGATGCGGCGCCGCAGTTCGGCGAAGCGGACCTCGCCCGGAGCCTGCTCGGCCAGCGTCTTGACCGCCATCGACGTCCACTTGGTGCCGATGCGGTCGAGCAGCTGGCGGGTCGGGCAGCGCGGATCCAGCAGGTCACCGCGGTCGCCGGGCCGCGGCCCGTACGTGCCCGGTGCGTCGGGCCCGGACGTGGTCACCTGGGGCTCACCACCTGAGGGGAAAGTGCCGTCTTGGGCGGACCAGGTTAGTTCCCTAGCGTGATCTTGTCACCATTGGTTACCACTCCTGGAGTCCCGTCATGCCCGAACTGCGCCGCGTGCCCGTCAACGGTGTCGAACTGAACGTCGCCCTCGCCGGATCGGGTCCCGCCGTCCTGCTGCTGCACGGCTTCCCGCACACCTGGGAGGTGTGGACGGACGTCATGGCCGATCTGACCGGCCGCTACCGCGTCATCGCGCCCGACCTGCGCGGCTTTGGCGCGAGTGGTCCTGCCCCGTCCGGATATGACGCGGGCACCCTGGCCGAGGACGCCGCCGCGCTCCTCGCCGCGCTCGGCGTGTCGTCCGCCGCGGTGGTGGGCATCGACGCGGGCGCCCCCGCGGCCTTCCTCCTCGCCCTGCGCCACCCCGGCCTCGTCCGCCGCCTGGTCGTCATGGAATCCCTGCTGGGCGCACTGCCCGGCGCCGAGGACTTCCTCGCCGCCGGACCGCCGTGGTGGTTCGGCTTCCACCGCGCGGCGCCCGGCCTCGCCGAGACCGTGCTGGAGGGTCACGAAGCCGAGTATGTCGATTGGTTCCTGCGCTCCGGCACGCTCGGTGAGGGAGTGCGCCCCGCACTTCGGGACGCGTTCGTGCGCGCGTACACCGGCCGCGAGGCGTTGAGCCGCGCGTTCTCGTACTACCGCGCCCTGCCCGAGAGCGCGGCGCGGATCGGTGAGGCGGTCGCCGCCCACCGCCTGACGGTGCCGACGATGGCCCTGGGCGCCCAGCCGGTCGGCGACGTGCTCGCGCGCCAACTGCGCCCCCTGGCCGACGATCTCACCGCACACCTCATCGAGGACTGCGGCCACATCATCCCGCTGCACCGGCCGCGCGCCCTGCTCGCGCTCCTGCGCCCGTTCCTGGCCCGCGACGACGCGGGCAGGGCGTGAACGGGGGGAGGGCGTGAGCGGGGCGGGCGTGAACGGGGGGCAGGGATGACCGCGGACGAGGCGTGACCTGGGCGGCGAACCACGGATCCCACGTCTCCCGCACGCCCCACTCGAATCGTTCACTGTGTGAATCCGGTGCATGTGCTTGACGGCTCGCCATGGCCACTTGACACTGCCTTACGGATTCGGGATTACCGCCATCCGCAGATTGAGAGCGTTTTCAAGAGACTGAATCAAAGGGCCAAGGCGGGACCTTGGCTCTGAATGTGCAGTGCCGAGCGCGATCCACCCCCACATCTCCGCGCTGACCCTGGTGTTCACTTCGCGAACCCAGGCGAAAGGACCCCCACACATGCGCAGATCCATCCTCCCGGCCCGTACCGAGGGCACGCCGCGTCGGCAGCGACGCGTGGTCGCCCTGCTCGGGGCCCTCGTCCTCGTTCTGGCCGGGATCATCGGCCTCACCCAGACCGTCGGAACCGCCTCGGCGGACGCGTCCGACTACACGCAGAGCGTCGCCCAACTGAACTCCACGCAGGCGCAGATCACGTTCAAGCCCACCACGGCCGCCGCCTACGTCGACGTCCACTACCTGGTCAACGGCGCGAATCAGCAGAACGTCCGGATGACCAACAACGCGGGCGTCTGGACCCAGACCGTCAGCTCGCTGACCACCGGCACCGTGCTCGACTACTGGTTCACGTACGAGAAGAGCGGCCCGCAGTACGACACGCCGCACTTCTCGTACACCCAGGGCAGCGGGAGTACGACCGGAGGCGGCACCGGCGGCACCGGAACGACCGTCGCCACGCCGACCTTCAGCCCGGCGGGCGGCACCTTCAGTTCGGCGCAGAGCGTGACGATATCCGACGCCACCTCGGGCGCGAACATCCGCTACACGCTGGACGGCTCCACGCCGACCGCCTCCTCCACGCTCTACAGCGCGCCGCTGAACATCTCGGCGAGCACCACGGTCAAGGCGATCGGCATCAAGTCCGGGTCCACCAACTCGGCCGTGGCCACCGCCAGTTACACCATCGGCTCGACCTCGGCGAGCTGCCCGACGCAGTCGGACACTCCCAACTTCGGGTCGAACGTCCACATTTACGACCCGTCGATGTCCAGCGCCACCATCCAGGCGCAGCTCGACGCGCAGTTCGCGCAGCAGAAGGACACCCAGACCGCGCAGTTCAGCAACAACCGGGTCGCGCAGCTCTTCAAGCCGGGCACGTACAACGTGTCCGACAACGTCGGCTTCTACACCTCGGTGGCCGGTCTCGGCCAGAACCCCGACGACGTCACGATCAACGGTGACGTCACCGTGGACGCCTTCAACGCCTCCGACGCGGGCAACGCGACCCAGAACTTCTGGCGGTCCGCGGAGAATCTGGCGATCAACCCCTCCAGCGGCACCGACCGTTGGGCCGTCGCGCAGGCCGCGCCCTTCCGCCGGATCGACGTGCACGGCGGGCTCGCGCTCTACCCGGCCAGCTACGGCTACGCCAGCGGCGGCTACATCGCCGACACCAAGGTCAGCGGCCAGGCCGCGTCCGGCTCGCAGCAGCAGTGGTACACCCGCGACAGCAACCTCGGGAGCTGGGCGGGCGGCGTGTGGAACATGGTCTTCTCCGGCGTCAACGGCGCCCCGGCCAACACTTTCCCGAACCCGCCGGAGACCACGCTGGCCACCACCCCGGTCTCCCGTGACGTGCCGTACCTGTACGTCGACAGCGCGGGCAAGTACCGCGTCTTCCTGCCGTCGCTGCGCACCAACGCGTCCGGACCGAGCTGGGCCAACGGCAGCACCCCCGGCACCTCGCTGCCGATGAGCCAGTTCTACGTGGTCAAGGCCGGGGACACGGCCGCGACCATCAACACCGCCCTGTCCCAGGGCTGCAACCTCTTCGTCACCCCCGGCGTCTACCACCTCAACCAGACGCTCAACGTGACCAAGGCCAACACCACCATCCTCGGCATCGGCTACCCGACGTTCGTGCCCGACAACGGCGTCAACGCCATGCAGGTCGCCGACGTGGACGGCGTACGCCTCAAGGGTCTGCTCTTCGACGCGGGCACCACCAACTCCGCCGCGCTGCTGACCGTCGGCCCCTCCGGCTCCACCGCGAGCCACGCCGCCAACCCGACCACCATCCAGGACGTCTTCTTCCGGATCGGCGGCCAGGTCGCGGGCAAGGCCACCACCAGCCTCATCGTGAACAGCGCCAACACGATCATCGACCACATCTGGGCCTGGCGCGCCGACCACGGCAGCGGCGTCGGCTGGACGTCCAACACCGCCGACACCGGTCTGATCGTCAACGGCGCCAATGTGCTCGCGACCGGACTGTTCGTCGAGCACTACCAGAAGTACGAGGTCGTCTGGAACGGCCAGGGCGGCAAGACGATCTTCTTCCAGAACGAGATGCCGTACGACCCGCCGAACCAGGCCGCCTGGGTCAACCCCAACGGGCAGAACGGATACGCCGCCTACAAGGTCGGCGCGAACGTCACCACCCATGAGGCGTGGGGGCTCGGCAGCTACTGCTACTTCAACGTCAACCCGGCGGTGAACAGCTACCACGCGTTCGAGGTGCCCAACACCTCCGGCGTGAAATTCCACAGCGCGCTGACCGTCTCGCTCGGCGGCGTGGGCACCATCACCCACGTCATCAACGACACCGGAGCGGTCACCGCGTCCAACACCACCCCCAGCAATGTCGTGTCCTATCCGTGACCCGCTGATCCCCTCACCGTGAACCCACGGTGACGGCGGGGCGGGGGGGGGGGGGGGGGGGGGGGGGGGGGGGGGGGGCAAAAAAAGGGGGGGAAGGGGGGGGGGAAGGGCCCACACTGTGGTGTTGGGGGT
>NZ_JBVHMF010000039.1:45158-58581 GCF_055558595.1 Streptomyces sp. NPDC025721
ACCCCTCCTCTTTCTCCCCCCCCCCCCCCCCACCCCCTCCCCCCCCCCCCCCCCCCCCCCCCCCCCCCCCCCCCCCCCCCCCCCCCCCCCCCCCCCTCCCCCCCCCCCCCCCCCCCCCCCCCCCCCCCCCGCCCCCGCGAACGGGTGAAGCCGGGCCCGTGACCCCCACCCGCGTGTGCGTCGGCGCCGCGCGCCGCCTACGCTGCGCCAGGGGAGTTACGTCACGGGAGGCCGACCCTGCTGGTGCTCTGTGTGTTCTTCGCGTTGCTCGGTGCGGCCAGCAACGCGGTGGGAACCGTCCTCCAGCGCAAGGCCGCGCTCGCCGTGCCGCCCAACGACGCGATGCGCCCGCGTCAGATGCTCGCGATGATCCGGCAGCCGGTGTGGCTGCTCGGCATCTGCGGAGTGGCGGGCGCCGCGGCCTTCCAGGCCCTCGCCCTGGTGGCGGGACCCCTGGCCCTCGCGCAGCCCGTCTTCATCCTGGAACTGCCGCTCGCCCTGCTCTTCAGCGTGCCGCTGCTCGGGCGCGCCCTGCCGCGCGCGGGCTGGAGCGGCGTCGCCTGCATGGTCGCGGGTCTGGCGCTCGCCCTGGGCGCCGCGGCGCCGGGCGGCGGCGGCGCGCAGGCGTCCATGGCGCACTGGGTGCCCGCCGTCCTGCTCTGCGTGGGCGCCATCGGCTGGGCGGTCGTCATCGCCCGCCACCGGCCCTCCGGCGCGCCGAGGGCCGCCCTGCTGGGCGCCGCCTCCGCGGTGGCCAACGCGCTCACCGCGGCGCTGATGAAGTCCGCCGCCGACACCTTCTCCGCGCACGGCGGCGTCGCCTTCCTGACCGCCTGGCAGACCTACGGCTTCGCGCTGTGCGGCGTCACCGCGATCTTCCTGCTGGAGAGCGCCCTCCAGTCCGGGCCGATCATCGCCTCGCAGCCCGCCCTCACCCTCGGCGACGCCACCGTCAGCCTGGCGCTGGGCATCACCGTCTACGGCGAGCACATCCGTACCGGCTGGTGGGTCGTGCCGCAGTTGGCGGCCGTCGGCCTGATCGCGTACGGCACCGTCCGGCTCTCCCGCGCGGTCCCGCTGATCAGGGAACTGGCGGGCTGACCGCACGGGCCGCCCGGCACCGACCTGACATCCGCCCGGCACCGGCTCGACAACGGCCCGGCACCGGCTCGACAACGGCCCGGCCCTGGCGCGGACCGCGAAGGGGAGCTTAAGGGAACCGGTAGCCGCTTCGGCTTCATCCCCGGAGCGGTTCGCCCAAGCATGGGGCCGTGACCGAACGATTCCTGCACCTCAACGTCAACGCCAACGGGCTGGCGAAACCGCCGAACAGCTGGCGGCACAGCTCTCCGCCCACCTGGTTCCTCGACGTCGCCTCCTGGGAGAAGCTCGGGCGGATCGCCGAGCGCGGCCTGCTGGACGCGGTCTTCCTCGCCGACCACCTCGGCGCCACCGACTTCAGCAAGCCGTGGCACGCCTTCGACCCGTTCATGCTCCAGACGGCGGTGGCCCGCGCCACCCGCCACATCGGTCTGGTGACGACCCTGTCCGCGACCTTCTACCAGCCGTGGGACATCGCGCGCCGCGCCGCGACGCTCGACATCGCCTCCGGCGGCCGGGCGGCGGTCAACATCGTCACCTCCGGCGAGGACGCGGCCGCGGCCCTGTACGGGCGGGGACCGCTTCCCGCACGCGAGGTCAGGTACGGGCGCGCCGAAGAGGTGCTGAACGCCGTCAAGCGGCTGTGGGACTCCTGGGACCCGGACGCCCTGGTCGCCGACCCCACGACGGGCGAACTGGTGGACGACGGCCGGGTCCCGACGGTGGACTTCGACGGCGAACACGTGGGCTTCAGGGGGCGGTTCCAGTTCCCGCGCTCCGTGCAGGGGCGGCCGGTCATCGTCCAGGCCGGAGCGTCGCCCCTGGGCATCGAACTGGCCGCGCAGCACGCGGACGCCGTGTTCTGCGCCTCCAACACCCTGTCGACCGGGCAGGAGTTCTACCGCGGGCTGAAGGCCCGCGCCGCCGCCCACGGGCGTGACCCCGACGAACTCCTGGTCCTTCCCGGCCTCAACATCACCCTCGGCGGCACCGAGGCAGAGGCGATCCGGCGCCGCGCCGAACTGGTCGGTCCCGTGGAGGCGGACGACGCCGCAGTGCGCGCGCTGGCCGTCCAACTCGGCGTCCCCGTCGACCTGCTGAGCCTGCACAAGGCCCTGCCCTGGGACTACATCAACTCGCCGCGGTGGAGCCCGCGCAGCGTCGGCGCCGCCAACGGCGTGCTGTCCGTGGCACGCCAGGGCGACCTCACCGTGCGCGAGGTCCTCGAACGCCGCGCGAACGCGCAGAACGCGATCGTCGGCACGCCCGAGCAGGTCGCCGACGAGATCGAGAGCTGGTTCACCCAACGCGCCGCCGACGGCTTCAACATCAACTTCGACATCTTCCCCTCCGGCCTGGAGCAGGTCGTCGACCACCTGGTGCCGGAGCTCCAGCGGCGCGGGATCTTCCGCAGGGAGTACGAGTCCACCACGCTGCGCGGCCACTACGGGCTTCCGCCCCTGGTGACCGACGCGAGCCGCGCCACCGCGCGCACGGCCTGATCAGGAGACCGCCACCAGTGAGCACACGCCGACTGCACTTGAACGTCAACGCCAACGCGCTGGGCCGAGCACCGGGGGGCTGGCGCCTGCGCGACGACCCGCTCGGCTTCCTCGACATCGACGAATGGGAGAACCTCGGCCGGACCGCGGAACGCGGCCTGTTGGACGCGGTGTTCCTCGCCGAGACCCTCGGATTCTCCCAGCAGGACTTCACCAGGCCGTGGAACGCGATCGACCCGTTCGTCGTGCTGACCGCGATCGCCCGCGCCACCACGCACGTCGGCCTGGTGGCGACCGTGTCGTCCACCTACCGCCACCCGTACCACATCGCCCGGCTGGGCTCCTCGCTCGACCTGGTCTCGGGCGGCCGGGCCGCGGTCAACGTCGTCACCACGCAGTCGCCGCGCGCCGGGGCCCAGTTCGGCCTCGACGCGCACCCCGACCGGGACGCCCGCTACGGCCGCGCGGACGAGGCGATCGCGGTGATCAGGGCGCTGTGGGAGTCATGGGACCCCGACGCGCTCGTCGGTGACAAGGCGTCAGGTGAGCTGACCGACCTGACGAAGGTGCGGGAGGTCGACCACGTCGGCGAGCACCTGCGGGTCAAGACCTGGTACCAGGTGCCGCGTTCGCCGCAGGGCCACCCCGTCGTCCTGCAAGCGGGCGCGTCGGAGCAGGGCATCGACCTGGCCGCGAAGTACGCCGACGCGGTCTTCTGCGCCGCGCACAACCTCCAGCAGGGCAAGGACTTCGCCGCCAAGGTGAAGGCCCGGGCCCGCGACGTTCACGGCCGCGACCCCGACGACGTTCTGATCCTGCCCGGACTGTGGCCGGTCATCGGCAGCACCGAGGCCGAGGCGCGCGAGCGCCGCGACCTGCTGGCCGGTCTGAGCACCGACACCACCGACGCCCTGACGTCGCTGGCGGCGCAGCTCGGCCTGCCGGTGGACAGCCTGGAGCTCGACCGGCAGCCGCCCTGGGACCTGATCAACTCGCCGGAGTGGAAGCCGAGCAGCTACGGCTTCGCCAACTCCGTGCTCCAGTCCGCCCGCAACGAGAACCTGACGGTGCGCGACCTGCTCGACCGGCACATCGCCGGCGGCGGTCACCGCATGGTGGTGGGCACCCCGGAGCAGATCGCCGACGAGATGGAGGCGTACTTCACCGAGGGCGCCGCGGACGGGTTCAACCTGAACCACGACCTCTACCCCGACGGCCTCGACCTCATTGTCGACCACCTGGTGCCGGAGCTCCAGCGGCGCGGGATCTTCCGCAAGGAGTACGAGGCGAGCACGCTGCGCGGCAACCTCGGCCTGCCTGTCCCGGCGGCCACCCCGGTCTGAGGCCGCACGGCCGCACGGCGCGACGGAGCCGCCCGGCGTACCGACCCCCATCCCCACGGGGCCGGTACGCCGGGCGGCTCTTCGGGCTGCCGCCGGATCAGGAACCGGCGGCGTCCGGCAGGCGCGCCTCGGCCCCGATGGCGCCGGGCCGCAGCGCCCTGTCGCCCTCGACCCGCTCGGCGATACCGGCCAGCCGCGCGGCCTGCTCCGGTGTGAGCGTGACGTCGAACGCGCCGACGTTCTCCCGCAGATACGCGGCGTGCCGGGTGCCGGGGATCGGCACGACGTCCTCACCCCGCGAGAGCACCCAGGCGAGGGCCACCTGACCTGGCTCGGCGCCGAGTTCGGCCGCGACGGCGACGACCTCGTCGGCCAGCTTCACATTCGTGTCGAAGACCTCCTCGGCGAACCGCGGGTGCTCCAGCCGACGGCCCGTCAGATCCGCGCGGCTGCGCAGCCGACCGGTCAGCCACCCGCGGCCCAGCGGCGAGAACGGCACGATGCCGATGCCCAACTCCCGCGCGATGGACAGCGTTTCGGCCTCGATGTCGCGGGTGAAGAGCGACCACTCGTTCTGGATCGCGGTGACCGGATGTGTGGCATGGGCGCGGCGCAGGGTCCGCGGACCCGGCTCCGACAGGCCGATCCAGCGGACCTTGCCCGCCTCGACCAGCTCCTTCAGCGCGCCGACCGTCTCCTCGATCGGCACCGTCGGATCGACGCGGTGCTGGTAGTAGAGGTCGATGTGGTCGACGCCCAGGCGCCGCAACGAGCCCTCCACCGCCGACCGTACGTACTCCGGACGGCCGTCGATGGGGCGGGCGTCGGGGTTGGTGGCCCGGTCGAGCGGGTTGCCGAATTTGGTGGCGATGACCAGGCCGTCACGGCGGCCCTTGACCGCCTGCCCGAGCAGCGTCTCACTGATGGCCGGGCCGTAGATGTCGGCGGTGTCGAAGAAGTCGATCCCGAGGTCGATCGCCTCGCCCACCAACGCCGACGCGCTGTGCCGCTCGTCGGCGTCGGTGGACCGCGCGAAGCTCATGAAGCCCAGGCCGAGGGCCGAGACCTCCAGCCCCTCGGTGCCGAGCCTGCGTCGAGTGATGTCGGTCAATGGTTACTCCTCAGCCGGTGGTTCGGGAGCGGCGCCGGGTCAGCCGGTCGTCACGTCGTCCAGCGCCGTGGTGTAGTTGAACCCGAGCTTGGACGTGACATTGGTCTTCAGCCCGCCGTACTTGTACGCGGCCTCGACGGTCGCCTGCTGGATCCGCAGGAACTCCGGGTCACCGATCTTGTAGAAGGTCGAGTGCCGGGCGTTCTCCCAGTTGACCTTGGCCACGTCGGGCGTCTGGCTGAGGACCTGCTGCTCGACCTTCTCGTACGCGGTCTCGTGACCGGGGATCCACTGCTCGTAGAAGGTCCGCAGCCGGCCGTAGAAGTCCTTGAGCGCCGCCAGCTTGGCCGGGTCGTCGAGCACCTCGGTCCTGGCGATCCAGCCGCTGCCGCCGAGGATGCCGAGCGTCGCGTTGTCGGCGATCTTGATCGCCTTTCCGGAGTCGACGGGCTTCTTCACGTTGCTGTAGCTGGTCACCACCGCGTCCAGGCGCCCGGCGTTGAAGGCGTTGGCCGCGGCCTGGTTGCTCGGGAACTGCACACCGTGGACGTCCTTGGGGCCGAAGCCGCCCTTCTCCAGCGCGACGACGTAGGCGGCGTAGATGTTGCCGCCGTAGTTGTAGCCGATCTTCTTGCCCTTCAGCTCGGCGAGCGTCGTGATGCCGGAGCTCTTCGTCACGTACACGGCGGCCGGGTAGGGCGCGTCGGGCGTCCAGGTCACCGCGAAGCCCTGGATTGGGGCGCCGGTCTTCGTCCAGTCGGCCGAGGCGTTGGCGGCCTCGAAGGCGGCGGTGTTCTCACCGACCTGGCCGACGTCGATCTGCTTGCCGTACAGCGCCGCCAGTTGGTTCGCCGGGCCCGCGATGATCGGGACCTTGTACTTGTACGGGGTGTCCTCGAACAGGCCCGACTCCTTCAGCAGCGCGGGGAAGTCGGCGGTCTGGTAGCTGATCGTGAGATTGACGCCGGACAGGTCGACCGCGGCGGCGGAGGAGGAACCGCCCGTCGAGCCGCCGTTCGACCCGGAACCCGCGTTCTTCGCGGAGGTCGAGGCGCCGCCGGAACCGCCGCATGCGGTGGCGACCATGGCGAGGGCGACGGCCGCGAAGGCGGTGAACGTGCGCTGGACGAAGGGGGAGTGCTTGCCGGTGCTGTACATGTGCGATGACTTCCTCGGGATGTGTCGGGTGAAGATGGTTCGTGGTGCGCTGATCTGACGGGCCGTCAATGGCCGGCGGCCACCTCCTCGTCGCCGCCGCCGACGGTGCGGGCCACGCCGAGCTGGTCGAGCAGCGCCGCCCGCAGTTCGAGGAACCGCGGATCGTCGCGGTGGCGGGGCTTGTCGATCTCGACCCGCTGGTCCAGGGCGATCGAACCGCGCGAGAGGACCAGGACACGGTCGGCGAGCAGGATCGCCTCGTCCACGTCATGGGTGACCAGGACGACGGCGGGCTCGTGCTTGGCGCACAGCGCCGCCAGCAGGTCGTGCATCTTGATCCGGGTCAGCGCGTCCAGGGCCGCGAAGGGCTCGTCGAGCAGCAGCAGATCGGGCTCGGTGACCAGCGCGCGGGCGAGCGCGACACGCTGCGCCTCACCGCCGGACAGCGTCCGGGGCCAGGCTTTGGCGTGGCTCTCGATACCGACCTCGGCCAGCGCGGCGAGCGCTTTGCCGTACGCGGCTCGCGGACGCCGCGCGCCGAGCACGACATTGCGCCACACCTTCTGCGCGGGAACCAGCCGCGGCTCCTGGAAGACGGTCGACCGCACGCGGGGCACGACGACATTCCCCTCGTCGGCGGTGTCGAGTCCGCCGACGATACGGAGCAACGTCGTCTTACCGGTGCCGGACGCTCCGAGCAGCGCGACGAACTCCCCCTTCCGCAGCCGGAGATCGACCCCGTCGAGCACCGCACGGCCGTCGAAGACCCGTCGGACCCCCAGCGCGGTGACGGCGTATCCCGCGCTGTCCGCGGCGAGGTCGCCCGGCGATTCAGTTGATACCGACACGGGCCCTCCAGGGCAGGACGAGACGCTCGACGCCGCGCATGACGAAGTCGATGAGGATGCCCAGCACGGCGTAGATCCAGATGCCGGCGATGACGATGTCCGGGCGCTGGTTGTTCTGGGCGTTGATGATCAGATAGCCGATCCCGGCGGTGGAGTTGACCTGCTCGGCCAGCACCAGCGACAGCAGCGAGAAGGAGCAGGCGAAGCGCAGACCGGTGAGGATGCCGGGCAGCGCCGTCGGGAAGATGATCCGGCGGGCGATCCGGAAGCCGCTGAGCCCGAAGGTCCTGCCCGCCTCGATGAGCTTTTGGTCGACGCCCTTCACGGCGTGGAACGTGTTCAGGTAGAGCGGGAACAGCGCCGCGGCGGTGATGAGGGCGAGCTTGGACGGCTCGTCGATGCCGAACCAGGTGACGAACAGCGGGACCAGCGCGATGAACGGCACCGTCCGCAGCATCTGGAGGGTGGCGTCGAAGATCTCCTCGCCGATCTTCCACAGACCGGCGAAGATCCCGAGCACCAGCCCCGCGCTGCCGCCGAGCAGCAGCCCCTCACCGGCCCGCCGCAGCGACACCGGTACGGCGGCCTGGAGCGAGCCGTTGTTCCACAGGTACTGGTACGCCTCGACGATGGTCTTCGGCGAGGGCAGCACGTCCTCGGTGGTCCAGCCCCAGGTCAACGCGAGCTGCCAGAGGGCGATCAGTGCGACGGGCACGCCGACGCGCAGGGTCCAGCCGCTCCAGAAGCGGACCCGCTTGCGCACGCTCTCGCGCCCGCGGTTGCGCGGGCTGAGGTCGATGAGCCCCGCCGCGCCCCGCGGAGTCCTCGTGGCGGTCGGCGCACCCGGCGCGGGCGCGGTGTCGGTGACGGAAGCGGCGCCGGTCAACGCGTCACCTCGGCGGCGGTGTCGACCGGCCGGGTGGTGAGGGGCCTGGCGATGGCGGTCATGAGCGTGTCCTCACAGGGGGTCAGTGCCTCAGGCGAACTTCTTGAACGGAACGGTGTCGTCCTGCGCCAACTCGGCGACCAGGCCGAGCTCCCAGGACAGATAGCGGCGGAATCCGGCCTTGCGGTCCTCGGGGTCGCTCTCGCGCCAGCCGGAGGCGACGACGTCCTCCGGCGCGTGCAGCCACTCGGCCCGGTCGGTCTCCACGGGCAGACCGGCCGCGCGCCACGCCGCCGTGCCGCCGTCGAGCACCCGCACCGGACGGTCGGTGGCCGCCGCGAGGTCGGCGGCGGCGTAGCGCGCGAGCACCCCGTCGGAGGAGGTCAGCACGACCGGCCCGGTGCCGGGCAGCTCGGCCGCCGACGCGGCGAGGCGGGCGCGGATGGCGAACCGGGCACCGGGGACGTGGCCGGTGCGGTACTCCGGGCTGGGCGCCACGTCGAGCACGAGCCGGGTGTCGGCCGGGGCGCCGTCCAGCTCCTGCGCGGTGACCGTCTCGAAGCCGCCGGACGGCGGGTCGAGGACGGGCCGCGGCACCGGGCCGGTCTCCAGGTCGACGCCTTCCAGGGCCCGGTCGAGGACGAACACCTGCGCCCAGCCGATCTGGGCGATCCAGGAAGCGGCGACCGCGGCCCGTACGCCGTCGTTGTCGACGAGGACCACACGGGAATGGTGCGTGCCGACGTGCCGGAACACCCACGGTGCGACATCCCAGCTCGGCGCCGACAGGGAACCGGGCAGGTGACCGGCCTCGAACTCCTCGGGC
Organism: Streptomyces sp. NPDC025721; assembly: GCF_055558595.1. Lineage (NCBI taxonomy): Bacteria > Bacillati > Actinomycetota > Actinomycetes > Kitasatosporales > Streptomycetaceae > Streptomyces > Streptomyces sp. NPDC025721. The sequence goes on from NZ_JBVHMF010000039.1 coordinate 53,934, forward strand.
GTGCGTACGTCCAGGACGTACAGCGAACGCGTGTCGTCCTTGCCGAACGCCGCGAGCGCCGCCGCGTCGATGTGCTCGATCCCGAAGCGCTCGCCGAAGCGGGCCGCGCTCTCCCGCGCCGCCTCCAGCGCCGCGCCGGTCGGCGGCGCCACCGAGGACGTCTCGCCGTGGTCGAGTTCGTGCCCCTCCAGCACCCAGGACTGGGTGCCGCCCTCCAGCGACACCACCCGGTTCGGCAGGCCCGCGTTGATGAGCACCTGGGCGCCGAGGATGCTCCGCGTGCGCCCGGCGCAGTTGACCACGACGAGCGTGTCGGGCGAGGACACCGCCTCGGCCGCGCGGTAGACGAGTTCGGCGCCAGGTATCGACGTCCCGCCGGGCAGGCTGTGGTCGCGGAACTCGCCGATGGGGCGGCTGTCGAGCAGCACGATGTCCTCACCGGCCGCGCGGCGGCTCAGGAAGTCCGGCACGCTGATGTGCGGCGTCTGGTAGACCTCCTCGATCCACTCGCCGAAGGCCTGCCCGATGACGTGATCGCCGCCGCTGTGGACCTTGTGCCCGGCCGCGGCCCACGCGGCGAGGCCGCCGTCGAGCACCCGGACGTCGGTGTAGCCGAGCGCGCGCAGCCGGGCCGCGCCCCGCCCCGCCAGCTCCGCGTCGCCGCCGTCGTAGACGACGACCGGCGTGTCACGGCGGGGGACCAGCGCCCCCACCTTCAGCTCCAGGACGCTGAGCGGGATCGAGACGGCGAGCAGGATCGACCCCTGCGCCGCCGTGACGCCGGACTCACGGACGTCGACGAGCGCGTACTCCTGGCCGCCGTCGAGCAGCGCGCGCAACTCGTCGACGGCGATGGCGGGGGCCACGGATTCGGTCATGGGAACTCTCCTGGACTCTGGTCGGATCAGTAGTGGATGGCGCCGGGCACGCCGCCGCCGGCGTAGACGCCGTCGCCGACGACGGCCACGCTGCGCGGCGAGGCGAGGAAGGCGACCACCCACGCCACCTCGTGCGGCTCGATCACCCGGCCGATGACGTTGTCCGGCGCGGCGGGCGCCGCGCCGTCGGCCGCGCCGCCGCTCTGAAGCTCGACGTACCGCTCGGTGCGGGTGGGACCGGGGTGGACGACGGTGACGTTGACGCCGTGCGGGCCGAGTTCGTCGGCGACGTTCTTGGTCAGCGCGATCACCGAGGCGTTGCGGACCGAGCCGATCACCGAGACGGTCGAACGGGCCCCGGTGCCGCTGATGTTGATGACACGGCCCCAGCCGTTCTCGATCAGCAGCGGCGCGACGGCCTTGATGGTGCGCAGATAGCCGATCACCTTGACGTTGAGCTGCCGTTGGAACCAGGCGTCGTCGGCGTCCTGGAAGCTCGGCCCCTTCTGCGCGGGCTGCTCGGCGGCGTTGTTGACGAGGATGTCGATACCGCCGAAGGCCGTTCTCACGGTGTCGACCAGCTCGCGCACCGAGTCGTCGTCACCGGTGTCGGCCCGCACGGCGAGCACGTCGGCGCCGGTCGACTCCCTGATCCGTACGACCGCGTCGTCCAGGACGTCCCCCCGCCGTCCGGTGATCGCCACCCGCACGCCCTCGCGCGCCAGTTCCTCGGCGATGGCGTAACCGATGCCCGTGCCGCCCCCGGTGACGACGGCGCGTTTTCCTTCGAGTTCGAGACCCATGGACTTCCCCGATCGAGTGCCCGACGGCGACGCCGAGCTGCGAATAGGGCCTCAGCCTGCGGGGACGGGAAGGGGCGAACAAGAAGATCTGGCTACAGCAATAGCCGGGACCTGGCTTAACAGTGGGGTGGGCGGGGGAGGCCGGGGCGGCACTGTGCGAATCGACACGATCTAGGACGTGGTGGGAATCGGGGTGGGTGTGCGATCCTCGGTGCGTGACCGGGACGGACCTCTTCGCGCGACGCCATGTCGATCTCATGCGCGTCTGCGTCGCCGCCTGTCGTCGTTGATCCGCACCACGCCGTTGGTGCCGAAGCGCGGCCTGCCCTCCTAGGAGCGCCGCCGCTCGTCAGAATCGAACCCAGACCGCCGCCGCCGGTACCGGCCGCGCCGCGCCTGGGTGTCGTGGGGGTCAACTCGACAACATCTGAGGTCAACCATGAGCATGCTCGACCTGCGTCGCATGATGCTGCTACGCGATCTCGCCGATCTCGGTACGGTCACCGCCGTCGCCGAACGGCGCAACATCACCAACTCCGCCGTCTCACAGCAACTCCGGGTCCTGGAGGTCGAGACCGGCTCGATCCTGTTCCGCAGGGACGGGCGCACCCTGGGCCTCACCCGCAGCGGCCGGATCCTCGTGGACCACGTGCGCGTCGTGCTCGGCGCCGTCGACGACGCGATGAGCGCGCTCGCGGCCACCCGCGACCAGGTCTCGGGACAGATCGCGATGGTCTCCTACAACCTGGGCATACCCGTCCTGGCGGCGCCGCTGATCCACCTGCTGAGCGCCGAGGAGCCGCACTTGCAGATCCACCTCCAGCAGGCCGAGGCCGATGACGCGCTGCGCCTGCTGCGCCAGGGCGAGGTCGACGTGGCCGTCACCTACCGGTGCGACTTCGAGGCGCAGGACCTGCTCAACGGGCTGAGCCGGGAGGTGCTGCTGGTCGAGCCGTTCGTGCTCCTTGCGCCGACCGGGCTGCACGCCCGGGTCCGCAACCTGGGGCTCGCGGCGCTCGCCGAACAGGTGTGGGTCACCGGTCTGGCCAACTCCACCCTGGACACCGCGCTGCTGCGGGCCGCCGAGCGGGCCGGGTTCACCCCGCGGATCACGCACCGGCTGGTGACCGCCCAGATCGTCTGCGACCTGGCCGCCACCGAGGTCGTCTCGGCGATCGTGCCCCGGCTGTCCGTACCGGCGCACCTGGAACACCTCATCGTCGAGGGCGTGCCGATCGGCTACCGCACGATCAGTTCGGTCACGCGCACCACCCGCAGGAACGACCCGAACATCGCGCTCGTCCTGCGCACGCTGCGCTCGATCGGTGAACAGGCGCTGCACAGACGGGTCCTGCGGGTCGCCTCCTGACCGCGCCGCCAGGACCGCGTACCGCGCCGCGCACCCGCGCGGTCCGGGACCGGGACCGCGCCGCGGTCACGGGCGCACCCCGGCCCGACAGTTAAGCGCAGCCGCAACGACGCCGTAGCCGAACCTTGTTGATCGGCCACGCCGCCGGATCGACGCTGAGGTGCCACAGGAACCCGGGCGCCACAGTGAGCAGGGGAGCACGCATGACGGAAACAGCCGAGGCCACGAGCGGTGTCACCTTCGGCTCGGCGCGACTGCGGGAGCTGATCGAGCACATCGGCGACGGCGCGATCGGGCGGGACGAGCGCGACGAACTGCCGTACGCGGCCGTCGAGGCGGCGAAAAGGGCAGGGCTCGGCGCCCTGCGGGTGCCGGTCGAACGGGGCGGGGGCGGCGCGAGCCTCACCCAGCTCTTCGAAGTGTTCATCGACCTGGGCGCCGCGGACTCCAATGTGGCGCACATCCTGCGCAGCCACTTCGGTGTGGTGGAGGGGCTGCTGCGCGGCGGCCGCCCCGAGGACGCGGTCTGGCTCGACCGTGTCGCGCGGGGCGAGCTGATCGGCTCCGCCTCCACCGAACTGGGCGCGAAGGCGGGGGCCACCGACTTCCCGTACCGGACCACCGTCAGCCGCACGGACGGCGGCCTGCGGCTGAACGGCACGAAGCACTACACCACGGGCAGCCTGTACATGGACTGGCTGGTCGTCGGCGTCACCGACGTGGACGGCGGGAGGGCCCAGGTCATCGTCCCCACCGACCGCCCCGGCGTGCTGCGCCCCAACGACTGGGACGGCTTCGGCCAGCGCTTCACGGGCAGCGGCACGGTGACCTTCGACGATGTCGCCATCACACCCGAGGACTACTTCACCCGGGCGACCGACGCCCGCGAATCCGTCCCGTACCCCGCGACGTTCTTCCACATCCAGCTCAACGCGATGATCGCGGGCATCCTGCGCCGGGTGGCGGCCGACGCGGTCGCACACGTCCGGGCCAAGAAGCGGGCTTTCTACCACGCGCCCGCCGACGCGCCGACCGAGGACCCGATCGTGCAGTACAGCGTGGGGCTGCTGCACAGCCAGGCGTTCGCCGCGCAGGCCCTGGTCCTGACCGCCGGACGCGCGCTGGAGGACGCCTACGCGGCGCACGGCACCCCCGAGGAGGCCGAGCTGTCCGCGCGCGCGTCGCTGCTCAACGCCAAGGCCAAGGTCGTCGTGGACGAACTCGCCAACCGCGCCGCGTCCGAGCTCTTCGACATCGGCGGCGGCTCGCTGGTCCGCCGCGGCGCCCACCTCGACCGGCACTGGCGCAACATCCGTACGATCGCCGCCCACAATCCGAAGACGCTCAAAGCGGTCGCGGTGGGCCGCTACGAACTCAACGGAACGCCGCTGCCGAACCAGGGCTTCTTCTAGGAACCGCCCCGACACGTCCGGCGCCGCGGCGCTTGCGCTGGAGTCCACTCCAGCTCCTAGGTGTATTGATCACGAGCGTTGTTGACATGTGCCGGTGCTTGATCATGGCGAAGACCTCCGGTGTGGTGGAGCTGTCTAGGACTGCACCGCACGGAGGTCTTCGTGTCCCACCGTAATGCCCGGCTG
>NZ_JBVHMF010000040.1:0-53318 GCF_055558595.1 Streptomyces sp. NPDC025721
GGGTTTTTTTTTCCGCTCGACGATTTCCGGTGACAGCTGTTCTTTTTGGGCCCTTTTGGACCGCCGCCTTTCCCCTGCCCGTGGGGTGTTCTCCCCCCCTCGCGGGGCGGACACCGCTCAGTCGTATTGCGACAACGTTCTCCGATGACGGGTACCCCGGATATTCCGGGACAGGATGACAATGCTGGGGCGCCGCCCGCATCACCAGCGGTTCCACCTCCAGCGGGCAGCGCTCCAGTGCCCGCGACCGGGCCGGGGCGACCCCGGCACTGGCATTCAGGGGCAGTGGCATTCAGCGGCATTGACATCATTTGACATTCAGCGTTCAGGAACGCGGCGCTCATTCCGCGCCGCGCACGGTCTTGTCCGCGCGTGGTATCAGGTGTTCGGCATGTCCCGTCCGCGCTCACCGCGGACGGGGCCGGACGAGCTGACCTCTCAGGCGAAGGTGTCGCAGGCCGAGACGGCTCCGGAGGTGTAGCCCTTGGTGAACCACTGCTGGCGCTGCGCCGACGAGCCGTGGGTCCAAGTGTCCGGCGTGACCTTGCCCTGGTACTTCTGCTGGATACGGTCGTCGCCGACAGCGGCCGCCGCGTCCAGGCCCACAGTGATGTCGGACCGCGTCAGGTCGGTGATCAGCGGCTTTCCGCTCGCGGGGTCCGGGGTGGTCGTGGCGTGGTGGGCCCACACTCCGGCGTAGCAGTCGGCTTGGAGTTCGAGTTTCACCGAGCCGCTGTTCTCGCCCTGGCCGCTGCCGCGCGAGATGGTGCCGCTGAGGTCCTGAATGTGGTGTCCGTATTCGTGCGCGATGACGTATGCCTCGGCGAACGGGCCTCCCTTGGCACCGAACTTGCCTGTGAGCTCGTCGAAGAACCCGAGGTCGAGGTAGACCTTGTCGTCGGCGGAGCAGTAGAAGGGGCCGACCTCCGACGTCGCCTCCCCGCAACCGGTGTTGACCCTGTCGGTGAACAGCAGGGTCGGCGCCTGGGTGTAGGACTTTCCTGCGGCTGTCTCCGTCTGCTTCCAGAATGCCTGGACGCTGTCGACCACGGCCACGATCCGGCAGTCGTCCTTCTTGTTGGCGTCCGCCCCGGTCCGGCAGTTCGCCGCGAGATCGCCGGGCGCGACGCCCTGGGAGCCGCCGGATCGCGCGGCGCTGTCAGAGGTGCCGCCCGAGCTGAGCAGACCGGGGTCCACCCCGAACACCACAGAGGCGATCACGACCAGCAGCCCTACCACCCCACCGCCCACGGTCTTTCCGCCACCGGGAATCCCGCCCCGTGTGCCGCCTCGGTTGTCCTGCACCTCGGAGGTGTCCAGGGCGGCATCGTCGTCGAACTGCATCAGCTGACTCTCCCTCACAACACGCCGGTACGCCGTGTCTCACCGGGGGCGTCTACCCAGCCGAACAGACCTCATCTTGTTGTGCCCGGACCGTGTTCCGAGGGGTCGCCGTCCGCCGGAAGCTCTCCCGGCGGCAGTCACCTGGATCACCGACCCAGGAGAGTTGACCGTGCGGGGGGACGCCGCGGGTCAGTCGGCGGGGCGGGTGTCCCACGCGGCTCTCATATCGGAACGGTCGGGCGGGTACCGGCCCGTGATCGAGGCGCCGAGGTACGGGACGACCCGTTACGGCGAGGCGTCCGTCGCCGACGGCCGTGCCCCCCGCATGGCTCGGCCCGCCCGCACATGGTGTGCGGGCGGGCCGGGGCCGCCCAGTGCCGCTCAGCCTCCGGACTCAGCGCGGCGACAGGCGGTAGAGCGCCGCCGCGCCCGCTTTGAGGTGGACCTTCAGCGTGCCGTGCTGGGCCGCTCCGCGGTAGCGGCCGGTGGCCGGCTCGAAGGTCGCCACGCTTCCGACGTGCGCCTGGTTGACGCCGAGCCGCACCGAGGCGGGGGCGTCGGGGTTGCGGTTGGCCACGAGCAGGTAGCGGGTGCCGTCGTCCTGCGTGTTCCTGAAGAGACCGATGACGGCGGCGTCCCCGGTGGCCGAGGTCAGGTGGTCGCCCGGGGTGAAGGCCACCGCGCTCGGCGGCAGCGGGTCGTCGTTGGCGTGTTGGACCGACTCCGAGCGGAGCGGCTTGAGTTGGCGGCCGACCGGCTGGAGCCAGGTGCGGTTCAGCCTGCGGGCCGCGCCGTACAGCGGGGTCTGCTTGCCGTCGGCGGTGATCAGCGCCTTGGTGAAACCCTCGCCACGGGCGGGGTCCGGCGTCCAGTAGGTGAAGTACTGGATGCCCTTGCAGCCGTACGCCAGGCTGATGTTGGTCTGCCAGGCCAACTGCGAGGCGGTGGGCACCCGGTGGTTGTTGTAGCCGACCGACTGGATGAACGTCCACGCCGGCAGCCCGGACTTCAGCGACGCCTCGCGGTAGATCGCCCAGTTGTCGAAGTAGTTGAGGTCTATGCCGTCGGTGAGGATCGGGTACCGGTCGAACGAGATCAGCGGCGGCTTGACGGTGTCGATGTACGCCTGCACGAAGGCCGCGTAGTCCGGGCCGTTACCCGGCACGAGGTTGGAGTACGGCAGCAGCCCCGGTGCGACGTCACGCACGATGCCGGTGAGCGCCCCGACCGTAGGGAATCTGGACTGGGCCGGTTCGTCGAAGACGTTGAACCCGGCGAGCGAGGGGTGGTTCGCGTAACTGGCCAGTGCCGCACGCACCCATGACGTCGCGTCAGCGGTGGTGAGCGAGGACGGCACGCTCCGGTCATCGGTGACCGACAGGTACTGCGCGATCGCCTGGATCCGGGGGTCGCCCGAGATCAGCACTTTCAGGCCCACCTGGTCGGCCATCTGCAAGGCGTAGCCGCCGCTTTGCGGATCGAATTGGTAGTTGCCGGTGATCAGGAAGGTGAACCCGGCGTCCTTGATCTCCTGGTAGCGGTCGAGCGTGGTCTCGTACGGGTGCGGCGGCCAGAACAGCCCGATCGGGAAGTCCGGCCCTCCGGTGAGCGGAAGGTCCACGCTCGCGGCGGAAGAGTCCGCCGCGTCGGCGGCGTGCGTGCCGTCTCCGGAATCCACCGAACTCAGCGCCCCGGCGGTCGGGTCGCCGGGCCCCGGTGCGGCCGCCGCCCGGTTGGCGGCCAGTCCGCCCGCGGCGAGTACGCCGGCGCCCAGGCCCGCGGCCTGTAGCAGCGTCCGGCGGTGCATCGGCTGTGAAGCGCTGGAGATTGAGGAGTTCTGTTCTGGCATGGCCTACTCCGATCGTTGGAACGCGGGAGCGGGGAGGGGGCTGAAGGTCCCATCGGTGCACCGGCGACCGTGGCGGACGCACACATGCTGGCAGACGGTGGTGGTTCAATCAACCACGATGCGCAGAAATGATGAATGAATCATGCAGGATGCGGCGTGCACCGCCGCGCCCGCGCCCCGGTATCGGCAGACGGACTCGGCGCACTGAACTCGGCGCACTGAAACTCGGGCGCACTGAAACTCGGGCGCACTGAACTCAGCGCGCTGAAACTCAGCGCCCGCGGCGCCCCTTCACCATGTGGTCGCCCGGGATGTGCCCGGTGAGCGCCATGGACGCGCTGGCCCGGCCGTACGACAGCTGCGCCACGCGCACGTACAAGCAGTCGATCAGCACCAGCACCGAGTGCCGGGCTCCGATGCTGCCGGCGCGGAAGGAGGTCTCTGCGGTTGCGGAGATCAGCCGGACCTCAGCGGCCCGCGCCAACGGTGACCTGTGGTCGGCGGTGATCCCCACTGTGGTGGCGCCCCGCGCGCGGGCGAGTTCGAACGGCTCGATCGTCTCCCGGGTCGATCCGGAGTGAGAGATGCCGATGGCGACATCGGCCGGGGTGAGCAGGGCCGCCGACGTCGTGGCGGCGTGCACTTCGTTCCACCCGCGCACCGCGCATCCGATCCCGAAGAGCCGCAGCTCGGTCTCCACCGCCACCGCGCCGCTGCCGCCGACGCCGTACACGTCGATCCGCCGCGCTCGGGCGACCGCCTGGGCCGCGCGCTCAAGCGACGCCAGGTCGATGGTGTCCAACGTCCGCTGCACCGCGCCGAGATCTGCCTGGCCGACGACGGTGACCACCCGCCGCAAGTCGTCGTCGGGGGAGATGTCCGGCCCGATCTCCGAGGTGCCCCAGGCGGGCTCGTCGCCGCGCGCGCTCTCACGGACCAGTTCGATCAGCAGATGCTGGTACGACTCCAGGCCCACCGCACGGCAGAACCGCGTCACCGTCGGCTGGGACGTGCCGGTGCGCCGCCCCAGCTCGGCGGCCGAGCAGCCGATCACGGAGTTGGGGTCGGCGAGCACCAGCTCGGCCACTTTCCGCAGTGAGCCCGTCAGGTGCGGCAGCTCGGCTCGGATCAGCGCTGTGACATCAATGCGCGCTCCCGCGTGGCCGTAGCCCTTGGCCTCCATACGGGTCCCCGATCGCTCACACCTGCCGGCCGTCCGAAAGGCCATGATGCCATGCGATTATGTCATTCATCGTGTATCGACCACGCAGACTGACATATTCAGCCTGCTCGCTCCGGTACGCCGCGGACCTCCTCCGGCAGGCCCCTGCGCGGCGACCCCGACGGGGTGTCCCTCCTGGAGGTCTCCCGCTGGTCGGGGCGCTCTACAATTCAGATAACCGCGGACATCTATGGTCACCTGACCCCGGGCTCGGACGACAAGCTGAAGCGTGTGATGGACGAGGTACTGACCAGCGCCACCGTGCTGGTTCCGTGCTGACTTCGGCTCGCCTGCAAGGCAAAGCCGCAGGTGGGAGCAACAGCGTGAAATTCCTCAACGATATTCGGCCGCCGTACGACCTGACGTACGACGACGTCTTCATGGTGCCGAGCCGCAGCGCGGTCGGTTCCCGCCAGGGTGTGGACCTCAGGTCCCCTGACGGGACGGGCACCACCATCCCCCTGGTCGTGGCCAATATGACGGCTATCGCGGGCCGCCGGATGGCCGAGACCGTGGCCAGGCGCGGCGGCCTCGTCGTCATCCCGCAGGACATCCCCCACGACGTCGTCGCCGATGTCGTGGCCTACGTCAAGCAGCGCCATCTGGTGCTGGACACCCCGATCACGCTCGCCCCCTCCCAGACCGTCGCCGACGCGCTGTCCCTGCTGCCCAAGCGGGCGCACGGCGCGGGCGTGGTGGTCGAGGACGGGCGGCCGGTCGGCGTCGTCACCGAGTCCGACCTCAGCGGCGTGGACCGCTTCACGCAGCTCTCCGAGGTCATGTCCAGGGACCTGCTGCTGCTCGACGCGGACATCGACCCGCGCGAGGCGTTCAACCGGCTGGAGGACGCGCACCGCAAGCTGGCCCCGGCTGTGGACGCCGAGGGCCTGCTCGTCGGCATCCTGACCCGCAAGGCCGCGCTGCGCGCCACGCTGTACGAGCCCGCCGTCGACGCGAACGGGCGGCTGCGGATCGCCGCGGCCGTGGGCATCAACGGCGACGTGGCGGGCAAGGCCAAGCAGCTCCTGGACGCCGGGGTCGACACCCTGGTCGTCGACACCGCGCACGGCCACCAGGAGTCGATGCTCGCGGCGGTACGCGCCGTGCGCGCGCTCGACCCGCGGGTGCCGATCGTGGCGGGCAACATCGTGGCCGCCGAGGGCGTCCGCGACCTGATCGAGGCGGGCGCCGACATCATCAAGGTCGGCGTCGGACCCGGCGCCATGTGCACCACCCGCATGATGACCGGCGTCGGCCGCCCGCAGTTCTCCGCCGTCATGGAGTGCGCCGCGGAGGCGCGCAAGCACGGCAAGCACGTCTGGGCCGACGGCGGCGTCCGGCACCCGCGCGATGTCGCCATGGCGCTGGCGGCGGGCGCGTCCAACGTGATGATCGGCTCCTGGTTCGCCGGTACGTACGAGTCGCCGGGCGACCTCCAGCAGGCCGCCGACGGGCGGCTGTACAAGGAGTCCTTCGGCATGGCCTCGGCGCGCGCGGTCCGCAACCGTACGAGCGAGGAGTCGGCGTACGACCGGGCGCGCAAGGCGCTGTTCGAGGAGGGCATCTCCACCTCGCGGATGTTCCTCGACCCGGCCCGGCCGGGCGTCGAGGACCTGATCGACTCGGTCATCGCCGGGGTGCGCAGCTCCTGCACGTACGCCGGGGCCGCCTCGCTCGACGAGTTCGCGGAGAAGGCGATCGTCGGCATCCAGAGCGCGGCGGGCTACGCGGAGGGCAAGCCGCTGCACGCGAGCTGGAACTGACGCGCGGTCGGGCGCCGGTGCCTTCGCCGGTGCCCGTGGCCGCGCCGGTACCGGTGCCTTCGCCGGTGCCCGTCCCGGTGTCGCCAGGGGGCCTTGGTCCCGAGTCGTCGGAGATGTCTCTATCCTGCGAGCTGTGAAGCCGCTCAACGATCTCGACGAACGCATCGTGCACGCCCTGGCCGAGGACGCCCGGCGGTCCTACGCGGACATCGGCGCCCAAGTGGGCCTGTCCGCGCCCGCCGTCAAACGCCGCGTGGACCGGCTGCTGGCGGCGGGCGCGATCACCGGTTTCACCGTACGGGTCGACCCCGCCGCGCTCGGCTGGCAGACCGAGGCGCTGGTGGAGCTGTACTGCCGCCACAACACCTCGCCCGGCGACATCAGGCGCGGCCTCGCCCGCTACCCGGAAGTCGCGTCCGCCTCCACCGTCACCGGTGAGGCGGACGCCGTGGTCCAGGTCTTCGCCTCCGACGTACGGCACTTCGAGCAGGTGCTGGAGAAGATCGCGGGGGAGCCGTTCGTGACCCGCACCAAATCCGTGCTGATCCTCTCCCCGCTGCTGCGCCGCTACGGCGGAGGCGCCCCGGAGTGAGAGCGCGGAGTGCGCCTGCCGAGGCATAAGTTGGGTAATGTCGCAAATCATGCGAATTGTGGCTGAAGTCACCCGATCGGGGTACAACGGGTACTGAGGCCAGATCGGCCCCGGCAGCACGAAGGAGGCGACATGATCACGCGTGAGCAGATTCCCAAGGTCATGGGCCATGCGGTGCATGACGCTCAGGGGAAGAAGATCGGCGAAGCCGCCCACCTGTACCTGGACGACGCCACGGGCGAAGTCGAGTGGGTCGCGGTGAAGACCGGTTTCTTCGGCAACAACGAGACATTCGTGCCGACGCGTGCCGCCCGCCTGGTCGAGGACCATCTTGAGGTTCCGTACGAGAAGGACCAGGTCAAGGGCGCGCCCAATGTGGACGTGGACTCGGGCGGACACCTCTCGGCGTCGGAGGAGCAGAACCTCTACCGCTACTACGGCATGGAAGCCAGGTCCGGCGGGTCCGTGGGCCGCGCCGCGAACGGGCAGGGCGCCGGGACCGGCGACGCGAAGGCCGGAGCCGCCGCCGGTACGGCCGGTGCCGCCGGAGTGGCCGCGGGCACCGCCGCGGGCCGTCACGCGCGGACCGCGGACACCGGAGCGCCGAGCACCGACAAGACCGCCGCGGCCCGCGCGGGCGCGCCGGTCGCCTCCACCGGCAAGGACACGCCCGCCATGGCCTCGGGCGCACCGCAGCGCCTCGCCGCGGACGGTCTCGACCCCGAGAGCGAGACCATGATCCGCTCCGAGGAGGAGATGCACGTCCGGGTCGAGCGGGAGACCATCGGCCAGGCGCGGCTCCACAAGGTCGTGGACGTCGAGGAAGTCGAGCAGACGGTGCCGATCCGGCACGAAGAGGTCCACCTCGTCCGTGAGCCCATCGACCCGAAGACCGCCGCGGGCCGTACGGGCGACATCAGCGAGGCCGAACAGGTCGTCACCCTCCACGAGGACAAGGCGATCATCGAGACCGAGGTCGTGCCGAAGGAGCGCGTCCGCATGCGCGTCGACGAGCACGTCGAGCAGAAGACCGTGCACGGCCGGGTCCGCAAGGAGCGGATCGAGACCGACACGAGCCCCGCGACCACCGAGGAGACCAGCGGTTACGAGGGTGAGCAGGGCCGCAAGGACCGCCGCTTCGGTAGCTGAACCGACCTGACGGCCGGTCGAACGGCCTCACCGCACCACGCGAGCGGGCCCCCACCCCTGAATCCCGGGGTGAGGGCCCGCTTCCGTGCCCCCAGGACGCGCCCCGCGAGCCCCTCAGCTCGCGCCCCGCGAGCCCCTCAGCGGCGATCCGGCGCAACGAATCGCCGGTAGTGCCGGAGAAGACGCAACGAACAGCGGCAGGAGCCGCAATGATCGCGTCTTGCCGCCGCCGCGCACGGAACCGTACTGTCGAAGGAGTCCCGTACACCCCCTCTGAACAGGCGAAAGAGACCCATGGCACCGTTGCGCGCTGCGCTGTATCAGGGGCCGGGCGGCGTACCCGAGTCGGTGGACGCGGCGCTCGCCGGGTTCGAGGAGGCGGCTCGACGGGCCGCCGAGGGGGGAGCGCGGCTGCTGGTGACGGCCGAGCTGTCGCTGACCGGCTACGCGGTCGGCGACCGCCTCGCGGCGCTGGCCGAGGAGGCCGACGGACCGTCGGCGCGGCGGGTGGCGGAGATCGCCGCCCGGTACGGGATCGCCATCGTCTACGGCTACCCCGAGCGGGACGGTACGGCCGTGCACAACGCGGCGCGGCTGATCGGCCCGGACGGCGCCCCGCTCGCCAACTACCGCAAGACACACCTGTTCGGGGACTTCGAGCGGTCCGCCTTCACCGCCGGTGACACACCCGTCGTACAGGCCGACGTCGACGGCGTACGGATCGGGCTGCTGATCTGCTACGACGTGGAATTCCCCGAGGCGGTACGGGCGCACGCGCTCGGCGGCACCCAACTCCTCGTCGTGCCGACCGCGTTGATGCGGCCGTACGAATTCGTGCCGCACACCCTCGTCCCGGCCCGCGCGTACGAGAGCCAGCTGCACCTGGCGTACGCCAACCGTTGCGGGGCCGAGGGCGATTACCACTTCGCGGGGCTGAGCTGCCTCGTCGGACCGGACGGCGCGGTGCGCGCGCGGGCCGGGACCGGCGAGGAACTGGTCTTCGCCGATGTGGACCCGGCGCTGATCGACGCCGCCCGCGCGGAGACGCCGTATCTGGCCGACCGCCGCCCGGAGTTGTACCGCGCGCTCGGCTGAGCCCGCGCGCCGGAGTGCCCCGCGAGCGCCCGTAACCCCCCTTTTCCCGCACGCCAGTTCAGCCAGGAGAGCCGCCCCATGACGTCCGTGCCCACCGCGGTCCACGACGAGCAGCACGCCGAAGCCCAGGAGCAGCCGCCCGTCACCATGTTCGGGCCTGACTTCCCCTACGCCTACGACGACTTCCTGGCGCACCCGGCGGGCCTCGGCGCGGTGCCGCCCACCGAGCACGGCACGGAGGTCGCGGTGATCGGCGGCGGCCTGTCCGGCATCGTCACCGCGTACGAACTGATGAAGATGGGCCTCAAGCCCGTCGTCTACGAGGCGGACCAGATCGGCGGGCGGCTGCGCACGGTCGGCTTCGACGGCTGCGACCCCGGCCTCACCGCGGAGTTGGGCGCCATGCGCTTCCCGCCCTCGTCCACCGCCTTCCAGCACTACGTGGACCTGGTGGGCCTGGAGACCAAGCCGTTCCCCAACCCGCTCGCGCCCGGCACGCCTTCGACCGTCGTGGACCTCAAGGGCGAGTCGCACTACGCCACCTCGGTGGACGACCTTCCCGAGGTCTACCACCAGGTGATGCACGCCTGGAACGCGTGCCTGGAGGACGGCGCCGACTTCTCCGCGATGCAACGGGCCCTGCGCGAGCGGGACATCCCCGTGATCCGGGAGATCTGGTCGGCGCTGGTCGAGAAGCTGGACAACCAGACCTTCTACGGCTTCCTGTGCGACTCCCCGGCCTTCGCGTCCTTCCGGCACCGGGAGATCTTCGGGCAGGTCGGCTTCGGCACCGGCGGCTGGGACACCGACTTCCCCAACTCGATCCTGGAGATCCTGCGGGTCGTCTACACCGGCGCGGACGACGACCACCGCGGGATCGTCGGCGGCTCGCAGCAGCTCCCGCTGCGACTGTGGGAACGCGAGCCCGACAAGACCGTGCACTGGCCGAAGGGCACCTCGCTGCGCTCGCTGCACGCCGCCCGCGACGGCCGGCCGCGCCCGGCCGTGACCGGGCTGCACCGCACCGCGGGCAACCGGATCACCGTCACCGACGCGTCGGGGGACATCCGTACGTACCGCGCCGCCGTCTTCACCGCGCAGAGCTGGCTGCTGCTGTCCAAGATCGCCTGCGACGACTCGCTCTTCCCGATCGACCACTGGACGGCGATGGAGCGCACCCACTACATGGAGTCCAGCAAGCTCTTCGTGCCGGTGGACCGGCCGTTCTGGCTGGACAAGGACCCGCGGACCGGCCGCGACCTGATGTCGATGACGCTCACCGACCGGATGACCCGCGGCACGTACCTGCTGGACGACGGACCCGACCGGCCCGCCGCGATCTGCCTGTCGTACACCTGGTGCGACGACAGCCTCAAGTGGCTGCCGCTCAGCGCCCACGAGCGCATGGAGGTCATGCTGAAGTCGCTCGGCGAGATCTACCCGGGCGTCGACATCAGGAGGCACATCATCGGCAATCCGGTGACGGTCTCCTGGGAGAACGAGCCGTACTTCATGGGCGCGTTCAAGGCCAACCTGCCCGGCCACTACCGGTACCAGCGGCGGCTGTTCACCCACTTCATGCAGGACCGGCTGCCCGCCGACAAGCGCGGCATCTTCCTCGCGGGCGACGACATCTCCTGGACCGCGGGCTGGGCCGAGGGCGCCGTGCAGACCGCGCTCAACGCGGTGTGGGGTGTCATGCGGCACCTCGGCGGCGCGACTGACCCGCTGAATCCCGGTCCCGGCGACCGCTACGACGAGATCGCGCCGGTGCTGCTGCCGGAGGACTGAGCACGGGGCCCGTACGTCAGCTGCGACGGCCCACCGGCGTGAGCAGGCAGCGGCCGATCAGGCCGACGCCCGCGTCCAGGCGGCGCACGCACTCCTCGTACGCGTCCGGCCTGTCGCGCAGCGCCCACAGCAGCCGGGCCGCCGCCCAGGCCGCGTCCCGCGCCCGGTCCAGGCTCCACGAACCCACGACGTGGGTCAGCGGATCGGCGAGTTCGAGCAGGTCGGGGCCGGGCATCAGCTCTTCGCGCACGCGCTCCTCGACGGCGGTCAGGATCTCGCCGACGCGGTCGAAGTCGGCGGCCAGGGCGGGGGGTTCACAGCCGGTGGCGCGGCAGGTGTCGACCACCGCCAGGGGAAGGTCGTGGCCGACATGGGCGTTGACGCCCGCCAGCGCGAACTGGAGCGGGTGGATGTCGCGGTGGGCGCGCATACGGAGCAGGGGCCGCCAGGACGCCGGCGCTTGCCTTCCCCCGGCGTCGTCCTCGACGGCCTTGAGGTAGCGGTTCGCAAACCGCACCGCCAACCGGGCCGCCGTCTCGGCGTCCTCGAAACCGTTCGCGGCCAACTGCCGCCCCACCGCGCGTGTCACCTCCACGTACACGGCGTTGAACACGCCCAGTCCGTCGCGGCGGCCCCCCACCCGCCGCATCCGCCCCACCACCGAGGCGACATCCTCGTCCGTCGTCCGCATCCCCCCACCCTCCCGGCCCGCTCCACCCCCGAGCCCGCGGCGCGACCGGTTTCACCGCCCGCACCACCCGTGCGGATCAGAGTTCGCCGGCGGGCGCGCCTGTGCGGGTGCGGCACCGGACGCGCCGCTTAGAGGGCGCCCGCCGCGGCGGCGGACCAGACGGTGGGGTGGAGGGGGCGGAAGCCCAGCTCGTGGTGGATGCGGAGGGGGGAGGAGATGCCCTCCCAGGGGTCGGCGAGGGGGCGGTCGGCCATACCGGCAGGCACCTCGGCCCCGTTGATCCAGTGGATGTCGAGGGCGGTGACCGGCGCGTCGTCGGTGATGTTGTAGATCCGCCCGGCCACACCGGGGGCGTACAGGACGCGCAGGAGGCCCTGGGCGACATCGGCGTGGTGGACCATGGACATCCGGCGGTGGGCGGGCCAGTCCTGGGCCCACCGCAGCGCCTGCGGCAGGTGCGGATCGCCCTCGCCGTAGACGAAGGAGAGCCGCCCGACGCGCACGTCGACCCCGCTGTCGCGGCCGAGGGCGAGCAGCCCGACCTCGGCCTCGCGCTTGGCGGCGGGATAGGCGCCCCACAGGGAGGCGCCGGGCAGCGTCTCGTCGTCCTCGACGGCCGGTCGGCCACGGCCCGCGCCGTACACCAAGGTGGTGCTGACCTGCACGAAACGGCCCACGCCCGCGTCGGCGGCGGCGCGGCCGAGGTCGAGCGCGGCGTCGCGGTTGACGGCCCACGCCTCCTCGTCGGGGACACCGCGGAAGGCGGCGGCGATGTTGAGCACGGCGTCGGCGCCCGACACGGCCTCGCGGACGTCGTCGGCGTCACGCAGCTCGCCGACCACCGCCTCCGCGCCGAGCCGGGTGAAGGGCTCGGCGCGCGCCTCGTCGCGTACCAGGACGCGTACGGTGTCGGCGGTCCCCGCCCGTTGCAGCAGGCGGGGTACGAACCGGCGTCCGACCTGTCCCGTCGCGCCGGTGACCAGGATCTTCATGGGGTGCTCCTCGTGGTGCGGACCTGCGGCGGGACCCGGTGTTCCGCCGCTGTCTCCCACCCTGCGCGGCCCGGAGCGCGGGCGGCAGAGACCTCTCTATCCGGGGAGTGGCACTCCCTGGATAGCCGCGCCGCGCGGACGCATGCTGGAAGGGTGAACCGACCCGAGCTCGCCGACTTCCTGCGCCGCTGCCGCACCCGCCTCGCCCCCGCCGACGTGGGCCTGGCCGAGGGGGTCAGGCGCCGCACGCCGGGGCTGCGCCGCGAGGAGGTCGCCCAGCTCGCCGGGATGTCGGCGGACTACTACACGCGGCTCGAACAGTCCCGCGGCCCGCGCCCCTCGCGCCAGATGCTCACCGCGCTGGCCCGCGCGCTGCGGCTGACCGCGGACGAGCGGGACCACCTGTTCCACCTGTCGGGGGAGGAGCCGCCGCGCGAGGCGGGCGGCAGCGGGCACGTCAGGCCGGGGCTGCTGCTGGTCCTCGACCGGCTGCACGACACGCCCGCGCAGGTGGTGAGCGACTTCGGCGACGTCCTCGCGCAGAACGCGATGGCCGCGGCCCTGCTCGGCGACGTGTCGGCGCGGCCGCCCGCGCTGCGCAATGTCGTACGGCGGATGTTCACCGACCCCTCCGCCCGCGCGCTGTTCCCCGAGGAGGACCACGAGACGCTGGCCCGTCACCATGTGGCGAATCTGCGCGCCGTGCTCGCGGCCCGCCCCGACGACCCGCGCCCGGCCGCGCTCGTCGCCGAACTGCGGGCGCAGAGCCCGCAGTTCGCCCGGATGTGGGACGACCACGAGGTCGCGGTGCGCCGCTCGGACACCAAGCGCTTCCGCCATCCGGTCGTCGGGGAGCTGGAGTTGGACTGCGAGGTGCTGCTCAGCCCCGAGCACGACCAGCGGCTGATCGTCTACACCGCGCGCCCCGGCAGCGCCGCGTACGAGCGGCTGCGGCTGCTCAAGGTGGTCGGCCTCCAGGACCTGGCCGTCGGCTGAAACAGTCCCCGGACCGTCGTCCCCGGCGCGCCGCGGAATGTGACTGTCACGGCCCAACTCCCTTCCTACGTACGGGCGATGGCGCCTACGTAAGGGGTATGGAGGCGCGCCTGTGCCATGGCGTATTCCCGCGGCATGATTTGCCCCCGGGTATGCCCAACAGTGAGTGAAGGGCCGCTAACGTGAAGACACGGTCCGGCGGGCACGAATCCCCCGTGCGTGCCCGCCGGACCTTCGATTCCCCGGGATCCCCAGGGGCTTCCCGGACGTTCCGGACCGTGCCGCCGCCCCGCGTGCCGAGTGCCCCGTCGACGTGTTCGCCGTAAGGGGACGGCCGAGTGGGACCGTACGGCCTCGCCCGGCCGTCGCCGTACCGGATCAGTCGGCCGCGGCGGCGACCCCCGGCGCGGGCGCGGGGGAGGAGCCGGTGACCGTCTTGCCCGCGGCCGGGCGGACGACGCCCGCGCCCACCACCAGGCCGAGAGTGAGGACGGTGACCAGCGTGAAGGAGACCGTCAGCGAGGTGGCCCCGGCGATACCGCCGATCGCGGCCGGGGCGACCAGGCCCGAGGTGTACGTGACGGTGGCGACGCCCGCGATGGCCTGGCTCGGATTGGGGCCGCTGCGCCCGGCGGCGGCGAAGCACAGCGGCACGACCACGGATATCCCGATGCCGAGCAGCGCGAAGCCCGCGATGGCGGGCAGCGGCGAGTGCGAGAGCACCACCAGCAGACCGCCGAGGGTGGCGAGCACCCCGCCCGACCGCAGCGTCCGTACCGCGCCCAGCCGCCGTACCGCGAAGTCGCCGAAGAGCCGGGTGACCGCCATCGTGCAGGAGAACGCGGTGTACGCGACCGCCGCGATGCCGGGTGAGGCCCCGGCGACATCGCGCAGGTAGACCGCGCACCAGTCGGAGCTGCCGCCCTCCGCGAACACCCCGCAGAAGCCGATCGCCCCGATCACGAGCGCCGTGCGCGGCGGCAGGGCGAAGCGCGGCGGCGCGGCCTGGTCCGCGTCCGGCCGGATGTCGGGCACCCCGGCGCAGATCAGGTAACTCGCCACCAGCAGCGCCGCGGCCATCGCGCCCAGATGAATCCTGCCGTCGAGCCCCGCGTGCGCCGCGGGCACGCCGATCGCCGCGCCCACCAGCGTGCCGACGCTCCACATGCCGTGCAGCCCCGACATGATCGACTTGCCCTTGCGGTGCTCCACCTCGATGCCGATCGCGTTCATGACGACATCCGCCATGCCCGCGCTGGCCCCGAAGGCGAGCAGTGCCAGGCACAGCCACGGCAGGCCCGGCATGACCGCGGGCAGCGCCAGTACGGCCGTCCACATCCCGAGCAGGACGCGCAGCGCGGTACGGGAGCCGAGACGGTGCATCAGCCGCCCCGCCAGCGGCATCATCAGCGACGAGCCGATCGCGGGACAGGCCAGCGCCAGACCGAGAGCGCCGGGGCTCAGGGACAGATGGTCCTTGATCCACGGGATACGGGTGGCGAAGGTGCCGCTCGCCGCGCCGTGGACGGCGAACGCGATGGCGATGGCCATATGGGCCCGGCGGATCCGGGACGGAGCCGTCTTGTCGTCGGCGGCGGCGGTTTTCATGCGGCGTAAACTATCAGGAAGGCTACCTGAAAGTTAAGGGGTCATCGGCCGCCAGGAGACCGGGTTGCCGGGCCGACGGCTCAACGGGTTCACGGACTCGATCAGTCCGTGCTCCCGTCGGGCACCCGCTCCGGGAAGCCGTACGGCGTACGGGCCCACCGCCCCGGTCTGGAAGGATCCCCGCATGACCGTCACCCGCGCGCTTCCGGGCCGCAACGCGTCACCGCGCACCGCCCGCGCCATCAACGACCGCCTCGCCCTGCGCCTCCTCCAGCAGGAAGGCCCGCTCACCGCGGGTCAGTTGAAGGAACTCACCGGAATGTCCCGGCCGAGCGTCGCCGACCTCGTCGAGCGGCTCCAGGACTCCGGACTGATCGAGGTGGTCGGCGAGGCGGGCGAGGACAGACGCGGGCCCAACGCGCGGGTGTACGGCATCGTCGCCGACCGGGCGTACGTCGCCGGACTCGACATCCGCGTCGAGAGCATCGGCGTGGAGATCGCCGACCTCCTCGGCCGCACCGTCGCCCGCGCCGACCTGCACGTGCCGGACGGGGCCGACCCGGCCGGGACCGTGGCCGAGGGCGTGGCCCTGCTGCGCCGCGCCATCCGCACCGCGGGCGCCACCGAACTCCACACCGTCGCCTGCGGCGCGCCCGGCCTCGTCGACCCGGAGACCGGACGGCTGCGCGCCGCCAACGCGCTGCGCTCCTGGCACGCGGACCTGGTCGACGAGATCCGCTCCCGGCTCGGCGTGCCCGTGCTGCTGGAGAACGAGGTCAACCTCGCCGCCGTCGCGGAACAGCGCGTGGGAGCCGCGCGGAACGACGACACCTTCGTCCTGCTCTGGATCGGCGGGGGAGTCGGCGCCGCCGTCGTCCTCGACGGCAAACTGCGCCGCGGCGCGTCGGGCGGAGCCGGCGAGGTCGGCTTCCTCCCGCTGCTCGGCACCCCCGAACTGCCGACCGCCACCGACTGCGACAACGGCTACCACGGGCTGGTCGGCAGCCGCGCCGTCTGCGCGCTCGCCCGCGAGCACGGAATCCCCGTCGGGGGCGCCGACGAGGCCGAGGGGGCCGCGGCGGCCGTCACCGCCGCGCTCGCCGGAGGCGCCGCCACCGAAGGCTTCCTCGCCGAGCTGTCCACGCGGATCGCCGTCGGGGCCGCCGCCATCTGCGCCGTGCTCGACCCCGGACGGGTCGTCCTCGCCGGTGAGGTCGCCCAGGCCGGAGGGGCCGCCCTGGCCGAACGCGTCGCCGAGTGCCTCGGACGCATCTCGCCGCTGCCGACTGTCGTACGGGCCAGCGCCGTGCACGGCGGCGCCGTCCTGCGCGGGGCCGTGGTCACCGCCACCGACGCGGCCCAGGAGGAGCTGTTCGCCCCTGCGGTGTGAGGCAGGGCACACGGACGCCCTGGAGGCCGCGGGGGTGTGCGTGGCACACTGGTGCCGTACCAGTGACGTTTGCGCACTCCGGGGTCGGTGTAATTCCGAACCGGCGGTTACAGTCCGCGACCCGTCCGCAGCCAGCGGCCGGTTGACCAGGTGAAATTCCTGGACCGACGGTGAAAGTCCGGATGGGAGGCAGTGCGCGGCGGGCGTTCACTCGGGTACGCCGCCGTCAGCGGCCCCGTGCGCACAGCGCGAGCGGTCCGCGGCCGTCACCGGCGTACGCGATGGTTCGGTTTCCCCGCTCAGCATCCCAACGCCCCGGAGTCCGTGCCCGAAGAGGCAGGAGGACCCGGTGGCCACCGCCACGGAAACCGACGCGATGCGACGCGCTGTCGCGCTGTCGGCCCGCGCGCTCGGAGACACCGCCCCCAACCCGGTCGTCGGCTGCGTGATCCTCGACGCCGAGGGCGCCCGGGTCGGCGAGGGCTGGCACCAGCGGGCCGGCGGCCCGCACGCGGAAGTGCACGCGCTGTTCGCGGCCGGTGAGCGGGCCAGGGGCGGCACCGCCCTGGTGACGCTCGAACCCTGTAACCACACCGGCCGTACCGGTCCCTGCGCCCAGGCGCTCATCGAGGCCGGGATCGTCCGCGTGGTCTACGCGGTCGCCGACCCCAACCCGTCGGCCTCCGGTGGCGCCGCCACCCTGCGCGCGGCGGGCGTCGAGGTCGAGAGCGGACTCCTGCGGGACGAGGCGGAGGCGGTCAACGTCGCCTGGCTCACCTCGGTCCGCCTCGGCCGCCCGTACGTGCGCTGGAAGTACGCCGCCACCCTCGACGGCCGGATCGCCGCGGCCGACGGTTCGAGCCGCTGGATCAGCTCCGCCGAGTCCCGCGCCGACGTGCACCGGCTGCGCGCGGAGTCCGACGCCGTCGTGGTCGGCTCCGGCACCCTGCGGGCCGACGACCCCCATCTGGCCGTACGCGGTATCGACGGGGTGACTCAGCCGCTGCGCGTCGTGGTCGACACCCGGGCCCGTACCACCGCCGACGCCCGCGTGCTGGACGACGCGGCGCCGACCCTCATCGCCGTCGGCGAGGACGCCGACACCTCCCACCTGCCGGGCGTCGACACCGTACGCCTGCCGTACGCCAGGACCGAGGACGGTACGGAGGGCGGCGGCGTCGACGTGGCCGCGCTCCTGGCCGCACTGCACACGCGCGGGGTGCGCTCGGTACTGCTGGAGGGCGGGCCGACGCTGGCCGGGGCGTTCGTCGCCGCCGGAGCCGTCGACGCGGTCACCGCGTACCTGGCGCCCGCGCTGCTCGGCGCCGGGCCCAACGCGCTCGGCGACGCAGGAATCACCACCATCGCGCAGACGTTGCGGCTCGACGTGACCGATGTCGCCCGCCTCGGGCCCGACGTGCGCGTCACGGCCGTACCGGCCGTGTCCCACTCCTCCCACTCTCCTCAGGAGCGCTGAAGTGTTCACCGGAATCGTCGAAGAACTGGGTGAGATCACCGGCGTCGAGGACCTGGGCGACGCCAGCCGCTTCCGGGTCCGCGGACCCGTCGTGACCGAAGGCGCCAAACACGGCGACTCCATCGCCGTCAACGGCGTCTGCCTGACCGTGGTCGACTTCGGCGAGGACGACTTCACCGCCGACGTGATGGCCGAGACGCTGAACCGTTCCAGCCTCGGCGCGCTCGGCCCCGGCTCGCGGGTCAACCTGGAGCGTCCGATGGCACTGGGCGGGCGGCTCGGCGGCCACCTCGTCCAGGGCCATGTGGACGGCACCGGCGAGGTCGTCGAGCGCAAGCCCGCCGAGCACTGGGAGATCGTCAAGATCTCGCTCCCCGACGACCTGTCCCGCTATGTGGTCGAGAAGGGCTCCATCACCGTCGACGGCATCAGCCTGACCGTGGTGGAGGCGGGCGCCGACTTCTTCACCGTCAGCCTCATCCCGACCACCCTCGCGCTGACCACGCTCGGCCTCAAGCAGCCCGGCGACCCGGTCAACCTCGAAGTGGACGTCATCGCCAAGTACGTCGAGCGGATGCTGGGCGAGCGCGCGGCCGTCACCGGGCAGGATCCGGAACCGGAGGCCGTGAAGTGAGCGCCCTGCACTGGCTGAACAGCGAGGCGTTCACCGCCTTCGACCAGCACGTGATGTGGTCGGACATGATCGGCAATCTGCTCGGTCTCGGCGCGCTGGCGCTGGGCTGGCGGCGCGCGATGCTCACCTGGCCGGTCCAACTGCTCTCCGGTGCCGTGCTGGTGGCCGCCTTCTGGGCCGCGCACCTCGGCGGCGGCGTCGGCAAGCAGTTCGTGGTGATCACCGTCGCCGTGTGGGGCTGGTACCAGTGGCGGCGCGGCCGGGACGGCAGCGGACGGCTCGCGGTCCGCTTCGCCACCTGGCGCGAGCGCGCGGTGCTCGTCGTCGCCACCGGGCTCGGCACCGTGGCCGTCGCCTCGCTCTTCCTCGCCTACCCGTCGCTGTCCTGGAACCCGTGGCCCGACGCGTACATCTTCGTCGGGACGCTGGCGGCGATGGTCGCCCAGGCGCGCGGCTGGGTCGAGTTCTGGTTCGCCTGGCTCGCGGTCGACGCCGTCGGCGTACCGCTCAACTTCCACAGCGGCCTGCCGTTCTCGGGTCTGGTCTACATCATCTACTTCTTCCTGGTGATCGTCGGGATGTACGCCTGGTGGCAGCAGACCAGGGCCGCCGCGGCCACCACCGCTTCCGACGCAGCCGCTTCCGACTCCACCTCGCAGAACACCGTTCCGGAGGGAGTGACGGCATGAACGCCGTGACCGCACTGCACAACGACTGGTACGAGGACGGTGACCTGGTGCTCGACCCGGTCGAACAGGCCATCGCCGACATCGCCGCGGGCCGCCCGGTCGTGGTGGTGGACGACGAGGACCGGGAGAACGAGGGCGACCTCGTCGTGGCCGCGCAGAAGGTCACGCCCGAGATCGTCGCCTTCATGATGACCGAGTGCCGCGGGCTGATCTGCGTACCGCTGGAGGCCCCCGACCTCGACCGGCTCGACCTGCCGCAGATGGTCGACGCCAACACCGAGTCGATGCGCACCGCCTTCACCGTCACGGTCGACGCGAGCGCCGAGCACGGCGTCACCACCGGCATCTCGGCCGCCGACCGGGCCGCCACGATACGGCTGCTGGCCGACCCCGCCTCGCGGGCCACCGACTTCGTCCGGCCGGGACACGTCTTCCCGCTGCGCGCCAGGCCCGGCGGCGTCCTGGTCCGCAACGGCCACACCGAGGCGGGCGTGGACCTGGCCCGGCTCGCCGGACTGCACCCGGCCGCCGCCATCGTGGAGATCGCCCGCGAGGACGGCACGATGGCCCGGCTGCCCGAACTGGTGCCCTTCGCCCGCAAGCACGGCCTGTCGATCATCTCCATCGAGGACCTGATCGCGTACCGCCGCTCGTCGGAGCCCACCGTCCGCCGCGAGGCCGAGACGACGCTGCCCACCGCCTTCGGCGACTTCCGCGCCTTCGGCTACCGCTCCACCACCGACGGCGTCGAGCACATCGCGCTGGTCGCGGGCGACATCGGCGACGGCACCGACGTCCTGGTCCGGGTGCACTCCGAGTGCCTGACCGGTGACGTCTTCGGCTCGCAGCGCTGCGACTGCGGCCCGCAGCTCCAGACCGCGCTGCGCAAGGTCGCCGAGGAGGGTCGGGGCGTGGTGCTGTACCTGCGCGGCCACGAGGGCCGGGGCATCGGCCTGATGTCCAAGCTGCGCGCGTACGAACTCCAGGAGCGCGGCCGGGACACCCTGGACGCCAACCTCGAACTCGGCCTGCCCGCCGACGCCCGCGACTACGGCGCCGCCGCGCAGATCCTCACCGACCTCGGGGTCGGCTCGCTGCGGCTGATGACCAACAACCCCGCCAAGACCGGCGCGTTGGTCCGGCACGGCCTCGACGTCCTCGGCAGGGAACCCATGCCGGTCGCCGCCGGGGAGCACAATCTGCGCTATCTGCGGACCAAGCGGGACCGGATGGGTCACGACCTGCCGTGGCTCGACGCGGGCCAGAGCACCACCTGCGCCAACCAGTAGCCCGGCCGGGCCGGCGGGACCGCGCGTCCGAAGCGCGTCCCGAACGCGTCCCGACTATGTTCCGAGCACGTCCTGAGCATGTCCTGACCACATCCTGACCACGTCCTGATACGGACGATTGCCATGAGACACCTGATGGCCTTGATACGGGCGATCAGCTTGATACAACCGGCACGACAGCACATCGAGCACCGAGGAGAGAAGTGAGCGGTAAGGGCGCCCCCGAGCTGACCGTGAAGAACTGCGGCGACCTGCGTGTGGCCGTGATCGCGGCGCAGTGGCACACCCAGGTGATGGACGGCCTGGTCGACGGGGCGATGCGCGCCCTGCACGACCTCGGCATCGACGAGCCGACGCTGCTGCGCGTGCCCGGCAGCTTCGAACTGCCCGTGGTCGCCAAGGTGCTGGCCGGCCGCGGCTACGACGCGATCGTGGCGCTCGGCGTCATCATCCGCGGCGGCACCCCGCACTTCGAGTACGTCTCCCACGGCGTCACCGCCGGGCTGACCCAGGTCGCCGTGGACAGCGGCGTGCCCGTCGGCTTCGGCGTCCTCACCTGCGACACCGAGGAGCAGGCGCTCGACCGCGCCGGACTGCCGGGCTCGAATGAGGACAAGGGGCACGAAGCGGTCACCGCGGCCGTCGCCACGGCCACCATCCTGCGCTCGGTCTCCGAACCCTGGCGCTGAGCAGGCGGCGGTTCCCCGTAGGCTAGGGCCCACCATGGCCAACAAGACATTCGAGCAGCTCTTCACCGAGTTGCGGCACAAGGCCGCCACCGGCGACCCCAGCACGTCCCGCACCGCCGAGCTGGTGGGCAAGGGCGTGCACGCGATCGGCAAGAAGGTGGTCGAAGAGGCCGCCGAGGTGTGGATGGCCGCCGAGTACGAGGGCGCCGACGCCACCGCCGAGGAAATCTCCCAACTGCTGTACCACGTTCAGGTGATGATGGTCGCCCGGGGTATCTCCCTCGACGACGTCTACGCCCATCTCTGAGCGCGTACGCGACCCGTACGCGCTCAGAGACAGCCGGCCACCACCCCTGCCACCCGTACCGCTGTCACCCGTACCTCTCCACAGCCCTGCCCACGAGCCGAGACTCTCTTCAGAGAAGGAAACCGTCCTCATGCTGCGCATCGCCGTCCCCAACAAGGGCTCATTGTCCGGACCCGCGGCGGCCATGCTCCATGAGGCCGGTTACCGGCAGCGCAAGGAGTCCAAGGAGCTCGTGCTGGTCGACCGGGACAACGAGGTGGAGTTCTTCTACCTGCGCCCGCGCGACATCGCGATCTACGTCAGCACCGGCCGCCTCGACATCGGCATCACCGGCCGGGACCTGCTGCTGGACTCCGGCGCGGTCGCCGAGGAGATCCTCCAGCTCGGCTTCGCCCGCTCCACCTTCCGCTACGCCGCCGAGCCCGGCACCGCCGACACCGTCCAGGACCTCAACGGCAAGACGGTGGCGACCTCGTACGAGGTCGTCGTCGAGAAGCACCTCGCGGACAACGGCATCGAGGCGTCCGTCGTCCACCTCGACGGCGCCGTCGAGACCGCCATCCAGCTCGGTGTCGCGCACGCCATCGCCGACGTGGTGGAGACCGGCACCTCGCTGCGGAACGCCGGGCTCGAAGCCTTCGGCGAACCCATCATGGAGTCCGAGGCCGTGGTGATCCGGCGCACCGGGGCCGACCCGGACGAGCCCAAGGTCCGGCAGTTCCTGCGCCGCCTCCAAGGCGTCCTGGTCGCCAGGCGCTACGTGATGATGGACTACGACATCCGCGTCGAGCAGGTCGAGAAGGCCGTCGCCCTTACCCCGGGCCTGGAGTCGCCGACCGTCTCCCCGCTGCACCACGAGGGCTGGGTCGCGGTCCGCGCCATGGTCCCGACCAGCGACGCCCAGCGGATCATGGACGAGCTGTACGACCTGGGCGCCCGCGCGATCCTGACCACCGGCATCCACGCCGCGCGGCTGTGACCGGCGCCGAGGACCGTACGCGGGCGGCGCTCGACGGGCTGCCGCGTACCTTCCGCCCCGTCGTCACCCGCGTGGTGCTGCTGTCCCTGGGCGCCGCGCTGGTGGTGGCGCTCACCGTCGTCGCGCTGATGATGCCGCACGACGGCGCCGGGCCCTGGAGCACCGGCGACCGGATCACCGTGATCATGATGGGCGTGCTGATCGCCGCGGTGCTCGCGCTGCTCAGCCGCCCCAAGGTGACGGTGACGGCCGACGGCTTGACCGTGGTGAATCTCACGGTGAAGCGGCGGCTGGCGTGGGCCGAGGTGGTGCGGGTCAATCTGCGGCCGGGCGACGCCTGGGTCCATCTCGACCTCGCCGACGGCACGACGCTGCCCGTGATGGGCATCCAGCCCGGTATCGCCAAGGAGCAGGCGCTGCACGACGCCAGGCTGCTGCGCTCGCTGGTGGAGACGCTGGGCGAGGCGCAGGGCACGACGTCCGCCGGCCACTGAGCGCGCGGCGGTGCGCGCCGCGCCACGCGTCCGCGGGCGCTCCGTCCACGGACCGGGCCGCGAAGCGGCCCGCGATCCGTCCGTGACCTTTCCGCGAACTTTCCGTGAACCCTTCCGTGAACCCGGCCCCCGCCGTCCTTCGCGGGCGCGGCACCAATGGCTACTCTGGGGGACGAACGGCGCCCACCGCGCTTGCCCCGCACCCCTGGAGCACCGCCCGCGGGGCCCCGACCAACCAAGGAGTGACACTCACACCCCGATGGACGAACCGTCCGGTAGTACCTGCGCCGCCCCTCCCTCCCGGGAATCCGGAGCGGCGGCCTCATGAGCACCTCACTGCTGCTGCTCGCGGCAGCCCTCGTCCTGATCCTTGCCAACGGCTTCTTCGTCGCCGCCGAATTCGGCCTGGTGACCGTGGAGCGCCCAGCGGCCGAACGCGCCGCCGCGGCCGGTGACCGCCGGGCCCGCAGTGTCGTGGCCGCCCTGCGCAAACTCTCCTTCCAGCTCTCCGGCACCCAGCTCGGCATCACCATCACCTCGCTGGTCGTCGGCATGCTGGCGGAACCCGCACTCGCCGACCTGCTGACCGGCCCGCTGACCTCGGCCGGCGTCCCGGACGGCGCCGCCCCCGGCGTCGCCGTCGTCGTCGGCATGATGGTCGCCTCCGCCGTCCAGATGGTGATCGGCGAACTCGTCCCCAAGAACTGGGCGGTCTCCCGCCCGCTGGCCGTCGCCCGTGTGGTGGCCGGACCGCAGCGCGCCTTCTCGCGGGTCTTCCGGCCCGTCATCGAGGTGCTGAACACGGCCGCCAACCGGCTGGTGCGGCTGGTCGGCGTCGAGCCCGCCGACGAGCTGGCGTCCGCCCGCACCCCCACGGAACTGGTCTCCCTGGCCCGGCACTCGGCGCTCGCCGGGACGTTGGAGCAGGACACCGCCGACCTCTTCGTGCGCACCCTGTCGCTCGGCGACCTCATCGCGGAGAACGTGATGACGCCCCGCGTCCGGGTCAGCGCGCTGGAGGACACCGCCACCGCCGCCGACGTGCTCAATCTGACCAGGGCCACCGGCCTGTCCCGCTTCCCGGTCTACCGGGAGCGGCTGGACGACATCATCGGCATGGTCCACCTCAAGGACGCCCTCGCCGTCCCCGCCGAGCGGCGCGACCGCGTCCCCGCGGGGACCATCGCGGTCGCCCCGCTGCTCGTCCCGGAGACCCTGCCGGGCCAGCAGCTCCTGGAGCTGCTGCGCAGCCAGCAGCCGATCGCCGTGGTCGTCGACGAGTACGGCGGCACCGCCGGGGTCGTCACGCTGGAGGACATCGTCGAGGAACTGGTCGGCGAGGTGCGCGACGAGCACGACGCCGCCGACCTGCCCGAACTGGCGCAGGTCCCGGCCGCCGAGGCCGACGGTCCCGCCTGGGACGCCGACGGAAGCTGCCGGATCGACACCCTGGCCAGAATCGGCCTGCTCGCCCCCGAGGGACCTTACGAGACGGTGGCCGGCCTCGTCGCCGACCTGCTCACCCGGATCCCCGAACCGGGCGACGAGGCCGAACTGCCCGGCTGGCGGCTGCTGGTCCGCGAGGTCACCCACCACCGGGCCGAACGCGTACGGATCATGCGTACGGATCGCGTGGCGGGGGAGGCGACCTCGTGATGAGCGCTCTCCAACTCCTGTTCGCCGTCCTGCTGGTGCTCG
The DNA here is from genome assembly GCF_055558595.1 of Streptomyces sp. NPDC025721. Classification (NCBI taxonomy): domain Bacteria; kingdom Bacillati; phylum Actinomycetota; class Actinomycetes; order Kitasatosporales; family Streptomycetaceae; genus Streptomyces; species Streptomyces sp. NPDC025721. The sequence continues at coordinate 24,739 of NZ_JBVHMF010000040.1, forward strand.
GCAACGGCTTCTTCGTCGGCGCGGAATTCGCCCTGGTCTCGGTGCGCCGCAGCCAGATCGAACCGCTCGCCGCCGAACAGCGCAGGGCCCGTACCGTGCTGTACGGCCTCGAACACCTCCCGCAGATGATGGCCGCCGCCCAGTTCGGCATCACCGTCTGCTCGTTGACCCTCGGCGCGGTCGCGGAACCGACCGTCGCGCACCTGCTGGAACCGATCTTCGAGGCGGTGCGCGTCCCCGAGGACTTCGTGCACCCGATCGGATACGTCCTGGCGCTGGCCGTCGTGGTCTTCCTGCACCTGGTGATCGGCGAGATGGTGCCGAAGAACCTGGCGATGGCCGCGCCGGAGAAGACCGCGCTGTGGCTGAGCCCGGGTCTGGTCGGCTTCGCCAGGGTGTTCCGCCCGGTGATCTCGGTGCTCGGCACCTGCTCCCGGCTGATCCTGCGGGCCTTCGGCGTGGAGCCCAAGGACGAGGTCGACTCCGTGTTCACCAGCGCGCAGCTGACCGTGCTGGTCGAGGACGCCCGGCAGGCCGGGCTGCTCGACATCGACGAGCAGGAACGCCTGGAGGACGCGTTGGAGCTGGGCACCCGCCCGGTCACCGAAGTGCTGCTCACCCCGGCGGAGTTGATCACCCTCGACCCGGCCGCCACCCCGCGGCAGGTCGAGGAGCTGACGGTGCGCACCGGGTACTCGCGGTTCCCGATCGCGGGCGCGGGCGCGGACTTCCTCGGCTACCTCCACGTCAAGGACGTCCTCGACGTGGACGACCTCGACCGGCCCGTGCCGCAGCGGCTCTGGCGGCCGATCACCACCCTGCGGGCCGACCTGCCGCTGGACGACGCGCTCACCGCGATGCGGCGCGCCGCCTCGCACCTGGCCGCCGTCGCCGACGCCTCGGGGCGGGTCCTCGGCCTGGTCGCGCTGGAGGACGTCCTCGAAATGCTCGTCGGCGAGGTGAAGGACCCCGCCCACCGCGCGCCTTCCCCCGCCCGGGAGGTGCCCGTCCCGCACGCCGCGGAGGATTCCGGCGAACTGGTCCGGTAGGCGGTGCCCGGAAGGGGCGTGCGAAGCCGCTGAACACGCGGTCCGCACGCCCCTTCCGGATCTCGTCCCCGCGGCCCGGTACTACTCGACCGGGTCGGTCGGGGTCGCTCCGGGCCCGCGCCCGGAGAGGACTTCGCCGTACGCCTGCATGAGATCGGGCAGGCGCAGGGTGGACAATTCGTCGCGGCTCGGTGAGGCCGGGTACTCGGACAGCCGCAGGTCCCGGTAGGCGCAGCTCTTCTCGTACAGGGTGCGCAGCAGCCGTCCGTTGCCCAACTCGTCGATCCAGCCCTGGTCCACCACGTGCCCCGCGATGGCCTTCAGCTCCTCCAGCGCCTCCTCGTCCCAGCGGTCGCCGTTCTCCGCGGCGAGGACTTCACCGATCCGGGTGAGTTCCAGCGGCCGGTAGCTGGGGAAGTCGACGCGGGTGGTGAAGCGGGAGCTGAGTCCGGGGTTGGCGGCCAGCAGCCGGTCCATCCCCTCGGGGTAACCCGCGAGGATGACCACGAGCCGGTCGCGGTTGTCCTCGGCGCGCTTGAGCAGCACCTGAAGCGCCTCGTCGCCGTACGCGTCGCCCTTGCTGTAGCCGGAGTTGGACAGCGCGTACGCCTCGTCCACGAAGAGCACGCCGCCGAGCGCGGAGTCGATCAGCTCATTGGCCTTCACCGCGGTCTGGCCGAGGAACTCGCCGACCAGATCGGAGCGTTGGGCCTCCACCAGGTGGTCGCCGCCGAGCAGCCCGAGCGCGTAGAAGACCCGGCCGAGGATGCGGGCGACGGTGGTCTTGCCGGTGCCGGAGGGCCCGGAGAAGACGAAGTGCCGTTTCGGCGGCTGCACCGGCAGGCCCTGCCCGGCCCGCAGCCGGGCCATCCGCAACTGCGCGGACAGCGCCTTGACCTGGCGCTTGACCGGCTCCAGACCGACCATCCTGTCCAGTTCCGCCAGCGCCTGGGTGAGCAGCACCGGGTCGGAGCCGCCCATCGGGACCTGCACCGGCAGCGACCCGCCGAGCGGGGCGGCGGACCGGTCGCGTACGTCGTCGTCCAGCGGGCCCGCGGACAGCAGCGACTCGTCGGGCTCCGGCCCCGGACCGCGGCCCTCGCCGGGGTCGGCCAGCAGCGCGGACTCCATGTCGGCGCCGCCCTCCGGCATCGCCTGCCCGGTCCCGGCCAGCGATACGGCCGCCAGCCCCACGCCCTCGTCGAGGCCGTCGTCGGTCTCGTGGATCGCGGCCAGCCGGGCGGAGGTGTCCATGAAGGCGGGGTCGACGCGTTGCACCGCCCGGTAGAGCGGCACGGCCGCCGCCGTACGCCCGGTGCCCTCGTACGCGCGGGCCAGCCAGTAGCGCAGCTCCTTGCGCTGCGGCTGCTCGCTGCGGCAGCGCATCAAGGCGGCGGCCAGCAGCGGCTCGGCCTGGCCGCACATCTCCAGCCTGACCCTGGCCATGCCGCCGAACAGCCCGGCCTCGATGCCGAGTACGGGATCGCCCAGCAGCGGCTCGGTGTGCCGGACCAGCCGCTCCCAGTCCTTGACGAGATAGGCGCGGCAGGCGTGCAGGAAGCGGACCTGCGGATCGGTGTCGACCGGCGGGCAGTCCGCCAGGGCCCGGTCCAGCTCGGCGACATGGCGGCCGTCCAGCCAGTGCGAGGCGTGCGCCAGCAGCAGGTCGCGGCTGGTCTCCAGCACCGGCTGCACCCACCAGCCCAGCCAGTACCAGGAGTTGAGGGTCCTGCGGTGGGCGGCCCGCTGCTCGCCGAAGCGGTCGCGGTGCCGGTACATCTGGAGCAGCGCGGTGGCGGTGTCGGCGCGCAGCGCGTGCAGCCCGAGCCAGGCGTCCGCCATGCCGGGGTCGATCCGGACCGCGGTCCTGAACTCCTCCTCGGCCTGGACGTACGCGCCCATCGTGTACGCGTCGACGCCGCGCAGCCAGGCGAGATCGGCCGGGGCGCCCGGACGCTCGGTGCCGAAGTCCATCAAGTCCCCACCAATCGTTCCCCCGCGCCGCACTGTCGCCCGCTGTCCCAACCCGTGCGCACCGGGCGGGAGTTGGGACAGGCGACAGTCCACCCCCGGCTGCCGGTCCGCCCTTTTCGCATCGTACCCGCGATGTCCCGCGGGCCGTAGGGTGCCGTGACCTGCGGGACAGCGGGAATCCGCGCGAGCGCGGGGAACACGGCCCCGACGTACGGCCGTCGGGCGGTGACCGTGAGTGAGAAAAACCGGCTCTCGACGGGCCGATTCCGGCCCGGAGACAGGGCAGAGCCCCCGGTCACGGGGGAACAACCGGGGGCTCCGCGTCTTGTCAACGGCCGTCTCCGGCCGCTTGTTGAAAACGTAAGTGCTGGATACCCGGCCGGTCAAGCGGTGTTGACGGACGTGTGCCCGGCGGCGGGGGAGTGGCGGCGGGCTGCCGCCGAGCCGTCACTCCCGGTGATCGCGGGCGGGGTTCGGGACGGCCCGGCAGCCGCCGGCGTCGTCGGTCTGGCGCACCAGAAGGTCGGCGAAGGGGCGGGACGGATCCGCGGCGAAATGCGCGTCCTCCGCGCGAGTCCAGCCGGTCCAAAAACGCGCCAGTTCCGGTCCGTCGCGCAGCAGTCCGCGCTGCCGCGCGGTCGCCGGAGGCACCTCCAGCCACAACAGCAACGCCAGATACGGGCGCAGCGCTTGCCGCCCGCTGCCGACGCCGTCCAGCAGCACGACCGGCGCGGCCGGGATCTCCCGCTCGCCCGCGAAACGGCGCGCCGTCCAGTCGTACACCTGGTGCCGGGCGGCCCTTCCCTCGCTCAGTGGCGTCAGCACCTGTTCGACCAGGCGGCCGGTCCACTCGAACGGCTCCTCGTGCGTGGCCAGGTCGTCCAGATGGACGACGGGCGCGCCGCCCAGCTCCGCCGCCAGCCGCCCGGCCAGCGTGCTCTTGCCCGAGCCCGCGTGCCCGTCCACGGCGATCAGCCGCGTCCGCCCGCAGGACGGCTCCGCCCCGTCGAGCAGCCGCCCCAGCTCCCGTACCGTCAGTCCGTTCACCCCCCGACCTTACGGCGGGCCCCGCCCGGCGGCCCGCGCGCCGTCGCGTGTCCGGGGGCTCGGGGCCGCTGACCCGCCACCGCTGCACGCGCCGCCTGGGGCGCCCCGGTACGGTGCGAAGGTGACCCACTCCGAGAGCGGCGGCGCAGCCGCATCCGTGCTGTACACCTCCGAGCGCCTGGCGAGGGCGCGTGCCGAGGCCGAAACGGCGGGCGTCCAGGCCCTGCTGGTGGCGCCCGGCGCGGACCTGCGCTACCTCACCGGGTATCAGGCGCTGCCGCTGGAGCGGCTGACATGCCTGGTGGTGCCGGTGGAGGGCGAGCCCTTCCTGGTGGTGCCGCGACTGGAGAAGCCCGCCGCGCAGGCGTCGCCCGCCGGCGGGCTCGGCATCGAGATCGTCGGCTTCGACGAGACCGACGACGCGTACGCGCTCATCGCCCGGCGGCTGCCCGCCGCGGTGGCCCGCTTCGCCGTCGACAACCACATGTGGGCGGAGAAGCTGCTCGCCTTCCGGGCCGCGCTCCCGGACGCCGAGGCCGTCCTCGCCGGTGACGTGCTGGCGGAGCTGCGGATGCGCAAGACCCCGGCGGAGATCGCGGCGCTGCGCCGCGCGGGCGCGGCGATCGACCGGGTGCACCGCAGGATCGGCGAGTGGCTGGTGCCCGGCCGCACCGAGCGGGAGGTCGCCAAGGACATCGCGGACGCCATCATCGAGGCGGGCCACGAGCGGGTCGACTTCGTGATCGTCGGCTCGGGGCCGAACGGCGCGAGCCCGCACCACGAGGTGTCCGACCGCGTGATCAGGGCGGGCGACCCGGTGGTGATCGACATCGGCGGCACCACCGCGGAGGGCTACTGCTCGGACTCCACCCGCACCTACGCCGTGGGAGAGCCGCCCGCCGCCTTCCGTGAGCTGTACGACGTGCTGCTGCGCGCCCAGACCGCGCAGACCGCGGCGGTACGGCCCGGTGTCACCGCGGAGGAACTGGACGCCGTCGGCCGGGACATCATCACCGACGCGGGCTACGGCGAGCACTTCATCCACCGCACAGGACACGGCATCGGCCTGGACACCCACGAGGAGCCGTACATCGTGGCGGGCAGCAAACGCCCCCTCGAGCCGGGAATGGCGTTCTCCGTGGAACCGGGCATCTATCTGCCCGACACCTTCGGCGCCCGCATCGAGGATATTGCCGTCTGTACGGAAAGCGGTGGCGAGCGGCTCAATCTGACAGGGCGTGACCTGGTGGTTCTTCCCTGTTGAGCGCCAGTGGTCCAGTCCAATATTGTTCCCGGCGCGCGGCCGGAAACCCTGGTGGAAACGGCCGGTGAACGACGATAGTTGGGGCCACCTGTCATGCACTCGTAGGAGCGGGCAGGAATTCCCGATCACATCGAGGGGAACACCGCCATGACCAGACCCGCGCCCCGGCGTGCCGTACTGACCGCCGCGCTCGCGGCGGCCGCGGCCACCGCGACCGCGTCCGCGCAGTCCGCCTCCGCCGCCCCGGCCACCGCCTCCGGCGCGGCCGTTCCCGACGCCGCGCGACACCAGGCAGGCGGCGGCACGCCTGACGCCGCCCCCGTCGACTACCACGGCTGGACCTCGCTGCCCGACTGGCTGTTCGGCACCCACCGCGGCACGCTGCCGCTGCCGGGCCGCCGGCCCGGCGTGGTCATCGGCCGCGCCACCGGCACGCTCGACTACACCGACCCGCACACCGGCACCACCGCGACGTGGGAGTCGGCCACCTGGACCTCGCCGGTCCGCCGGGTGCCGCACCCCGCGAGCGAGCTGATCGCGTCCTGGAACGCGCACACCCCCGCGGGCACCTGGATCCAGATCGAACTGCTCGGCACCTACACCGACGGCACCGCGACCCCGGCGTACGTCATGGGCCGGTGGACCGCGGGCGACGGCCCCGAGGACATCCGCCGCACCTCGGTGGACGACCAGACCGACGGCAAGAGCAGCATCTGGACCGACACCTTCTCCATCGACGACACCACCGCCGGGCCACTGCTGGCCTCGTACCGGCTGCGGCTGACGCTCTTCCGCAAGCCCGGCAGCCGCGCCACGCCCACCGTGTGGCGGCTCGGCGCGATGGCGTCCAACATCCCGGACCGCTTCACCGTCCCGGCGTCGGTGCCGGGCGTGGCCAAGGGCGTCGAACTCCCGGTGCCGCGCTACTCGCAGAACATCCACAAGGGCGAGTACCCGGAGTACGACAACGGCGGCGAGGCCTGGTGCAGCCCGACCTCCTCGACGATGGTCATCGAGTACTGGGGCCGCGGCCCCACGGCCGCCGACCTGGCCTGGGTGAACCCCGCCTACGCCGACCCCCAGGTCGACCAGGGCGCGCGCTACACGTACGACTACCAGTACGAGGGCTGCGGCAACTGGCCCTTCAACGCGGCCTACGCGGCCACGTACAAGGACCTCCAGGGCGTCATCACCCGGCTGCGCTCGCTCGACGACATCGAGCGGCTGATCAAGGCCGGTATCCCCGTCATCACCTCGCAGTCCTTCCTCGCCACCGAACTGGACGGCGCGGGATACGGCACCTCGGGCCACCTGATGTGCATCGCGGGCTTCACCGCGGACGGCGACGTCGTCGCCAACGACCCGGCCAGTTCCAGTGACGACGCGGTGCGCAACATCTACAAGCGCGCCCAGTTCGAGACCATCTGGCTGAGGACCAAGCGGATCAACGCCACCGGCGGCGTCAGCGGCGGCACCGGCGGTGTCGCCTACGTCTACTTCCCGGCGCAGCCGAGCCCCGGCCAGCGCCGCGCGCTGGCGGCGGTCGGCATCGTCTGACATCCGTCCGTCCGGTCGTCTCCGGTCGTCTCCGGTCGTCTGTCCGACCGACCGGCCGACCGGCCGTTTCCGGCCCGGCCCCGCTCCTCGTACGCGAGGGGCGGGGCCGGGTGCGTGCGGGGTGCGTGCGGGGGTGGACAGGCCGTCGCACGTGGGGAATTGGACTCGAAGTGGTAGAGACCAATTCGTGGTTTAGTCCAAAGGTCTGGACCAACTATTGACGGGTTCGCGTCACCGCAGGATTCTGTCTGCCACGTTCCCCCACAGGAGGCTAGACGTGAACCGTCTCAAAGCAATCGGCTCGGGCGTGGCCGCCGTCGCCCTGGCCGTGGCCGGGCTCGGTACCGTTGCCGCTCTCGGCCCAAGTCAGGCCAGCGGAGCCACGGTCTCGACGAACGCCCTGACCAACAACTGGTACGCCGCCGCCCCGTATCTGATGCCCAACGACAACAACCCGCCGAGCGCGACCGCCATCATGGACGCGACCGGCCTGAAGGCGTTCCAGCTCGCCTTCATCCTCGCCCCCAACGGCGGTGGGTGCAGCCCCACATGGGACGGGACCAGTGCGGTGTCCTCCGACACCGCGGTGGCGAACGTGATCTCCGCGATCCGGGCCAAGGGCGGAGACGTGTCCGTCTCCATCGGCGGCTACGGCGGCACCAAGCTCGGCCAGGCGTGTTCCGACGCCGCGTCCACGGCCGCCGCGTACCAGCAGGTCATCACCAAGTACCAGCTCAAGGCGATGGACTTCGACCTGGAGGAGCCGGAGTACGAGAACACCGCGGCCGTCGCGCGCGAGATCGGCGCGGCCAAGATCCTCCAGCAGAACAACCCCGGCCTGTTCATCTCGGTGACCACGGCGGGCACCGCAGCGGGCACCGGCTGGTTCGGCCAGCAGATGCTCAACGAGGCCAAGTCGCAGGGCTTCACCCCCAACAACTTCTCGATCATGCCCTTCGACGGCGGCTTCAACGGGGCGGCGTCGCAGACCAGCGCGCTCACCGCCTTCAACGGCCTGCTGAAGACCACCTTCGGCTGGGACACCGCCACCGCGTACGCCCACGAGGGCTTCTCCGGTATGAACGGCCGCAGCGACACCGGCGAGTTCTTCTACCAGGCCGACTTCCAGACCGTGCTGGACTACGCGACCAGCCACGGCATGGGCCGCTTCACCTTCTGGTCGCTCAACCGCGACCGCCAGTGCAGCCCGCCGGACAACAACGGCAGCACCTCGGGCACGTGCAGCAGCGTGGCGCAGAACTCCTGGGACTTCGCCAAGTACTCGGTGAAGTTCGCGGGCGCCACGCCTCCCACCAACCCGCCCACGACGCCGCCGACCACACCGCCGACCACCCCGCCCGGCGGCGGCACCTGCACGGTCGCCCAGTGGGCCGCCTCCGCCGTCTACGTCGGCGGCAACGAGGTGGCGCACAACGGGCACAAGTGGAAGGCCAAGTGGTGGACCACCAACGAGGAGCCCGGCACCACCGGTGAGTGGGGCGTGTGGCAGGACGAGGGCACCTGCTGACCGGCCGCCGACCGCGACCGTCCGACGTTCCGGGGCGGCGACCGCACAGGCCGCCGAACCGCTGTCGGTCGAACTGGTCTGAACTGGTCTGATGCTGTCCGAAAATCTATCGCGGGTCCGCGGCCGTCACCGGCAGCGGACCCGCGCTGGTGTGTGCGCGAGTCCGCATCTGCGCGTTTTCGCATATGCACATGCTGGTGGTTGTTGACCAAAAACGGACCCTGGATCTCCGGTCGCGTGTTTCACTCCGAACACGTGATCAGTAGCCTCACAGGGTAGACAGGTGCGCGCCCGTCGGCCGAACCACCGTGTGCGACGCGCCCGTTGAGCCCGATGACCTGGAGACAGCAACCGTGACCGACCGTCCTTCCTGGGCCCCGCAGGGCATCGACCTGACGGTGCCCAGCGTGTCCCGGATCTACGACTACTTCCTCGGTGGCTCGCACAACTTCGAGGTGGACCGGGAGGCGGCGCGGCTGGCCATGCGGGCCATGCCGGGGGCGCCCAAGATCGGCCAGGCCAACCGGGCGGTCATGCACCGCGCCGTGCGCTTCGCGATGGACCGCGGCATCGACCAGTTCCTCGACATCGGCTCCGGCATCCCCACCTTCGGCAATGTGCACGAGGTGGTGCAGCGGGCCAACCCCGACGCCCACGTGGTGTACGTCGACAACGACCCGGTCGCCGTCGCCCACAGCCGCGCCGTCCTGGAGGGCAACGACAAGGCGACCATCGCCGCCGCCGACCTCCGCGACCCCGGCTCGGTGCTGGACAACCCCGAGACCAAGCGGCTGCTGGACTTCGACCGCCCCATGGGCCTGCTGCTCGTCGCCGTCCTGCACTTCCTGTCCGACGCCGACCATCCGAACGAGGTCGTCGCCGCGCTGCGCGACGCGCTGGCCCCCGGCAGCGTCCTGGTCGTCACCCACGCCACCCTCCAGTTCGGCCCCGTCCCCTCCGGACAGCGCGGTGTCCAGGCCGTCTACCAGCGCACCGCCACCCCGCTGATCATGCGCACCAAAGAAGAGGTGGAACGCTTCTTCGACGGCTTCGAACTCGTCGAGCCCGGCGTCGTCCCGCTGCCGCACTGGCGCCCCGAGGCCCCGCTCAGCGACGACGACGACCCCGCCGTACTCCACGGTCTCGCCGGTGTGGGGCTGAAAGCGTGACCGCGCTCCCGGCCGCGGCCGGAAACGAGGGCGCGCACGCGCCCGACGCACGCCCCGGCGACAATCTGCGCAGATTCGCCGCCATTTGGGCACGCGCCATCTACCCGGTGACGGTCACCTCGATGACCCGCGCCGAGTTCGAGGACCACCTGGTGCCGCTCACCCGTGTGCTGAGCGACACCCTCAGGGGCCGCCCGTTCGACCCCCGCCCGGCCGCCGAGGTCGGCACCGCCCTGGTCGCCGCGCACTGCACCGACCCCGAGGCGCTGCCCAGCATCCTCGGCGTCATCGACGCCTACCTCGTCCTGTACTGCCCGCCGGGCCCCGGCCTCGACACCGACGACTGCCGGGCCCGCTGCTCACGCCTCCAGCACGCGGTCGCCGTCGGCTTCTCGCGGGCCCTGCGCGAACGCACCCTGCGCGAGCAGGAGTCCATCATCCGCGCCGCCCTGGACGCCCAGCGCGACGCCGAAGGCGCCCTGGCCGCCAGCGAGGCCCGCTTCCGCGCCGTCTTCGAGGGCGCCGCCCTCGGCATCGGCATCGCCGACCTCGACGGGGAAGTCCTCGAGGTCAACGACGCGATGACCCGGATGTTCGGCAGCGAATCCCTGACCATGCGCCGCAATGTCACCGAGTGGGTCCACAAGGACGACGGCACCGGCACCGGCACCCGCCGGCTCAACGGCGAGCTGGTACGCGGCGAACGCGACACGTACGACGTCGAGCGCGCCTACCAGCGGGTCGACGGCACCATCTTGTGGGCCAACGTCCGGGCGTCCCTGCTGCGCGACGCCACCGGCCGCCCGCAGTACCAGCTCGCGCTCGTCGAGGACGTCACGGAACGGCGCGGACTGCTGCGCCGACTGCGCCACCAGGCGACCCACGACGCGCTCACCGGACTGCCCAACCGCGCCCTGTTCTTCGAACGCCTCGACGCCGCGCTCGACGCCGACCCCGCCAACGGCACCAGCCGGATCGGCGTCTGCTACCTCGACCTCGACGGGTTCAAGGCCGTCAACGACAGCCTCGGCCACGCGGTGGGCGACCAGCTCCTCGTCGCCGTCGCCGAACGCCTCCAGTCCTGCGTCACCTCGCCCGACCAGCTCGTCGCCAGGATCGGCGGCGACGAATTCGTCGCCCTCTACACCGACCCGCCGAGCCTCGCCGCCGTCACCGCGCTCGCCGAACGCATCCTGGACGCGCTGTCCGCCCCCGTCCTGCTCGACGGCCGCGAACTGCCCGTCCACGGCAGCATCGGCATCGTCCACGGCCCCGTCGAGTCCCGGATCGCCGCCGACGTCCTGCGCAGCGCCGACATCACGATGTACCGCGCCAAGGAACAGGGCGGCAACCGGTACGAGGTCGCCGACCCGGTCGCCGACGCCCGCGCCATCACCCGGCACGGCCTGACCAACCAGCTCCCGAGCGCCCTGGAACACGACGAGTTCTTCATCGAGTACCAGCCCCTCGTCGGCCTCGACGACGGCGCCGTGCACGGCGCCGAAGCGCTGGTGCGCTGGTGCCACCCCACCCACGGCATACTCGGGCCCGACCAGTTCATCCCGCTCGCCGAGAGCACGGGACACATCGTCGGCCTCGGCCGCTGGGTCCTGGAGCGGGCCGCCCGCCAGGCGTACGCCTGGCAGAGCGAGCACATCGGCGGCGGTCCGCCGCCACGGGTCAACGTCAACCTCTCACCGATCCAGCTGCACCACCCCGAGCTGGTCCAGGAGGTCTCCCGCGTCCTGGAGGACACCGGCCTCGACCCCGCCTCGCTCTGCCTCGAGGTCACAGAGAGCGCTCTGATCGGCGCCGACGAGGACACCCTCAAGCCCCTGCGGCAGATAGTCGACCTCGGCGTCTCCATCGCCCTCGACGACTTCGGCACCGGCTACTCCAACTTGTCCTCCCTGCGCTGGCTCCCCGTCAGCGTCCTCAAGCTCGACCGCTCCTTCACCCGCGGCATGCGCGGCCACGCCGCCGACCCCGTCGACCTCAAGATCGTCGGCGGCATCGTCTCCCTCGCCCACGCCCTCAACCTGACCGTCACCGTCGAAGGCGTCGAGACCCGCACCCAGGCCGACCATCTGCGCGCCCTCGGCTGCGACACCGGCCAGGGCTGGTACTACGCCCGCCCCGGCCCGCCGGAACGGCTCCACACCCTGTCGCTGGCCGACGCCAGCTAGCCGCCCGGTCCGCCGTCACGGCTCCGCCAGCGCGCGGGGCCGTGAGAAACGACGCACTTGAGTGCGTCGGGCGGGCGTCGGGGCGGAGCCGCGCGGCCCACGTGGTGGAATCAGGCGGTACGCGAGCCCGTGGTCCGTCCGAGGAGAGCCCCCTGAACACCGCCGTCGCGGAGACGATCTCCGCCCTCGCTCTCCTGCTGGTCCTCGGCTTCGCCGTCCTGCGCCCGCGCGGCTGGCCCGAGGCGGTGGCCGCGGTGCCCGCCGCGGGACTGCTCATCGGCATCGGGGCGGTGACGCCGTCCGCCGCCTGGCACGAGACCAGGGAACTGCTGCCGGTCGTCGGCTTCCTGGCGGCCGTGCTCGTCCTGGCGGAACTGTGCGCCGACGACGGTCTGTTCACAGCGGCGGGCGACGCGGTCGCGCGGGCCTGCCGGGGCGAGCCCAAGCGGCTGCTGGCCGGGGTGTTCGTCGTGGCCGCGCTGGTCACGGCGGTGCTCAGCCTGGACGCGACCGTCGTCCTGCTCACCCCGGTGATCATCGCGACGGCCGCGCGGGCGGGCGCCAAGGCGCGCCCGCACCTGTACGCGACCGCGCACCTGGCCAACTCCGCCTCCCTGCTGCTGCCGGTCTCCAACCTCACCAATCTGCTGGCCTTCACGGCCGCCGGCGTGTCCTTCACCCGCTTCGCGCTCCTGATGACCCTGCCGTGGCTGCTGTCCGTCGGCATCGAATACGCCGTCTTCCGCCGCTACTTCGCCGCCGACCTCGCCGTCCGCGAGCACCCGCCGGAGCAGGGCGAGCCGCCGGCCGTACCGGTGTTCACGCTGGTCGTCCTCGGCCTGACCCTGGCCGGCTTCGCGGTCACCTCGCTCGGCGGCCTCAACCCCGCCTGGGCGGCGCTCGCGGGCGCGCTGGTCCTGGGCGTACGGGCGCTGCGCCGCCGCCGGGCGACGGTCCGCGGCCTGGTCGCGGCGGCCGGGCCGCTGTTCTGCCTGTTCGTGCTCGCCCTCGGCGTCGTGGTGAAGGCCGTGGTCGACAACGGCCTGTCCGACGCCGCCGACGGGGTGCTGCCGCACGGCAGCGGCCTGCTCGCGCTGCTCGGGACCGCCGCGTTCGCCGCCGTCCTGGCCAATCTGATCAACAACCTGCCCGCCGTGCTCGCACTGCTCCCGCTGGCCGCCGCGGGCGGCCCCGGCCCGGTGCTCGCCGTGCTCATCGGCGTCAACCTCGGCCCCAACCTCACTTACGCGGGCTCGCTCGCCACCCTGCTGTGGCGGCGCGTGCTGCGCGACCACGGCACCGACTCCGACCTGGGCACCTTCACCCGGCTCGGGCTGCTCACGGTGCCGCCGACGCTCATCGCCTCCACGGTCGCGCTCTGGGCGGGCCTGCGGCTCACCGGAACCTGACCGGCGCCTTCCCCGTCAGCTCCGCTTGGTGAGCGTGCTCGGGGCGCCCTCGGCCTGCGGCCCCGCCTCGATCCGCAGGGTGCGCGCGTCCGTCATGGAGACGGAGTACTCATGCCCTGTCAGACAGGTCAGCGACGAGTCGGGGTCCGTGGGCTCGGCGGCGGTGACCCGCAAGGTCATGGTGTTCCCCCGGACCTGCGCCAGCGACAGCGCCTCCGTACAGCCCCGCTCCGCCCCCGTGCCCGCCTCGGGGATGTTGCTGACGTCCTGGCCGACGGCCTCGCCGCGCGCCCCCGCGTGCAGGGTGAGCGTGACGGTGAACCGGTCGCTGCGCGGCTGGCCGCCGCTGCCGCTCGGATTGCCGGGCCCCGTACCGACCCAGGTGCCGACCCACGAGGCGGGCAGCGCGTCGGCGGGCGCGGAGGTGTGGGTGCTCGTGCTCGGGCCGGGATTCCCGTTGTTGTCGTCGCCGGAGCCGCGCTGCTGGTCGAGGATCACGCCGACCACCACGCACAGGGCCAGCACGCCCGCGACGACCAGTCCGACGCGGGCACCGCGGCCCATCCCCGGCGCGCGGCGCGCGGCACCCCACGGCGCGGGCTGCGGCCCCGAGTACGGCCCGGTGGGCCGGACGGGGCCCGGCAGGGGCGACGGCGTACGCGGCGGCGCGTACGCGGCGTGCGGGGGAGCGGGGGTCTGGCCTCCGGAGCCGGGGCCGCGGCCGGGCGCGGTCAGCGGCGCCGTGGGGGAGTAGGGCGACGGCCCCACGGCGGCCGTCGGGTCCGCCAGCAGCGTGCGGACCCGCGCTTCTCGGCCGCGCAGCTCGTCGGTGAGGCCGGGCGGCGGGACCTCGTGCCACACGCCCGTACGGTGCCCCGCCTCCCGCAGCAGCGCCAGCGCCTCCTCGGCGGTCGGCCGGTCGGCCGGTTCCTTGGCGAGGCACGCGTGGACCAGCGGCGCCACCGCGTCGGGCAGCCCGGTGAGGTCGCCGTCCTCATGCACGATCCGGTACATCAGCGCGGGCGTCGACGGCTCCTCGCCCGGCCGGTTGAACGGGCCGTGCCCGGTCCCCGCGTAGACCAGTACGGCCGCCAGCGCGAACAGGTCGCCGGGCTCGGCGGACGCGCCCGCGGTCGCCTGCTCGGGCGCCATGTAGCCGGGGGAGCCGATCACCCCGCCGGTCCTGGTGTGCCGGGAGTCCTCCGCGGCCCGCGCGATGCCGAAGTCGATCAGCAGCGGCCGGTCAGGGCCGAGCAGTACGTTCGACGGCTTCACGTCGCGGTGCGCGAGACCCACCGCGTGCACCGACCGCAGCGCCTCGCAGAGTTCGGCGGCCAGCGACGCCAGGGCCGGTTCCGGCAGCGGGCCGTGCGCCGAGACCCACTCGGCCAGTGAGGGCGCCGCCACGTACTCCGTCGCCAGCCACGGGGGGCGGGTGCCGGGCGGGCTGTAGTCCACCACCGCCACCGTCCACGGCGAACGCACGCGGTCCGCGTGGCGGATCTCCCGCGCGAACCGTTCCCCGAAGCCGGGGTCGAGTCCGAACTCGGACCGTACGGTCTTCAGCGCCAGTGCCCTCCCGGCGGGGGTGCGCGCCAGATAGACCTGTCCCATGCCGCCCGCGCCGAGCCGCGCGAACAGCGGGTATCCGCCGACTGTGCGCGGATCCGTGGCGTCCAAGCTCTCCATGGGCAGCAGCGTAGGGCCGCTTGCGGCCCTGGGGGAGCGTGATCGTACTCATCCGCCTCCGTCGCCGTACTCACCTGTCACTCCAGTCGTGTCTTGCTTCTTTTCCCGCCCGCCCGCCCACCCGTGCGGGTGTTTTCTTCGTCTGCGGGTGCCGCTTGTGCCTGGTCGGTGCCGGTCCGGGGCACCTCCTCGAAATGCGGCTACCTGGTCGTGGGTATCCAGTGCCCTTCTTGTCACCGCATTTCTGCGGGGGCACCCCGGCCCGTCCCCTCCGGGTACGTCGGCGTCCGCCTGTCCGGTGGGTGTGGCCGGGAGGGGGGGTGGGTGGGCTCGGGTACGTCGGCATCCGACGGCCGGGAGGGGGGTGGGGGTGAGGTGGTCGGCGTCCGCCTGTCGGTGAGGGTTGCTGGGGAGGGGGTGCTCGGGGACGTCGGCGTGCGCCTGTGCGCTGCGGCTGAGGGAGGTGCCAAGGACCGGTGAGGGCGGCCGACTGTTCCTCCGCCGTGGGGATCGGCGGAAGCCGCCTGTCCTTGGCACCCGTCCGGCTGCGGAACGCGTGAGGGGGCCACCCATGCGGCCCCTTGGGTGGAGGACGCTCGGGGTGCCCTCACGGTCTTGGACACCCACCCCGGCCATCCACGGACAGGCGGACGCCGATGGGCGAGGAGGGGACGGGGCGGGGTGCCCCCGCAGAAATACGTTGACGGCCGGGTGCCGGATTCGCGAAGGCCAGGTGGTACGGATTTCGAGGAGGTGCCCCGGACCGGCACCGACCAGGCACAAGCGGCACCCGCAGACGAAGAAAACACCCGCACGGGTGGGCGGGCGGGAAAGACACGACACACTCGCGCCCGTGACGTGGCGCGTCCGATCAGGCATACTCCAACGCGCCAGAACCGCTGATCACCGCGTGCCGCGACCCGGCAGGGGACCATCGGTTCATGGGCACTGCCCACCGACGGCGCCGCCACACCCAGGGCGTGCCGCCGACGCCCCCGACAGGGAGGAGCGTGCCGCGATGTCGCAGCACGGCCCGCAGCCGGTTGTCCGCCACCTGCCCACCGAGGAGGCGCGGGATCTGCTCGCGCTCACCCGGGACCTGGCCCAGCGGGAGATCGCGCCCGCGGCCGCCGCGGAGGAGGACGCGGGCCACTTCCCGCGTGAGACCTTCGCGCTGATCGGGGAGACCGGACTGCTCGGCCTGCCGTACGCGGAGGAGCACGGCGGCGGGGGTCAGCCGTACGAGGTCTATCTCCAGGTGCTGGAGGAACTGGCCGCGGCCCGCCTCACCATCGGCCTCGGCGTCAGCGTCCACACCCTCGCCTGCCACGCGCTCGCGCACTTCGGCGCCAAGGAACAGCGCGCCGAGCACCTGCCCGCCATGCTCGGCGGCAGCCTCCTCGGCGCCTACTGCCTCTCCGAGCCCGCCGCGGGCTCCGACGCGGCCAGCCTGCGGACGCGCGCCGTACGTACCGGCGGCGGCGCGGACGGGGGCGGGGCGGACGGCGACGGCGGGAACTGGACGATCGACGGCACCAAGGCGTGGATCACCCACGGCGGGGTCGCCGACTTCTACACCGTCCTGGCCCGCAGCGGCGGCGACGGCGCGCGCGGCATCTCCGCGTATCTGGTGCCGGGCGACGCGCCGGGCCTGAGCGCCGCCGCGCCCGAGCGGAAGATGGGGATGAAGGGCTCGCCCACCGCGCAGGTGCACTTCGACGGCGTGACCGTCCCCGACAGCCGCCGCATCGGCGAGGAGGGCCAGGGGTTCGCCATCGCGCTGGCCGCGCTGGACGCCGGGCGGCTCGGCATCGCCGCCTGCGCCGTCGGCCTCGCCCAGGCCGCGCTGGACGCCGGTCTCGCGTACGTCAAGGAGCGGCGCCAATTCGCCCGGCCCCTGGCCGACTTCCAGGGGCTGCGCTTCATGATCGCCGACATGGCCACCAAGATCGAGGCGGGCCGCGCCCTGTACCTGGCCGCGGCCAGGACCCGCGACGCCGGTCTCGACTTCTCCCGGCAGGCCGCCATGGCCAAGCTCTTCTGCACCGACGCGGCGATGCAGGTGACGACGGACGCCGTCCAGCTCCTGGGCGGCTACGGCTACACGGCCGACTTCCCCGTGGAGCGGTACATGCGCGAGGCCAAGGTGTTGCAGATCGTCGAGGGCACCAACCAGATCCAGCGCATGGTGATCGCGCGCCACGTGGCGGGCCCCGAGTCGCGGAGCTGAGCGGTCGCCCGGCGGCGGGCGGTACCCCGGCGCCCCGGTCGGGGCGCCGGATCAGGCCGCGCGGGGCGCCGGTACCCGGAAGGGGCGCGAGCCGGGGCCGCCCACGTGCGAGAAGGGCTGGGTGCGCCAGTCCAGGGTGTCGGGCAGGACCAGGAGGGTGCCGAGGTCGAGGTCGTGGACCTCGCCGGGCAGGGAGCCGTCGAGGGGGCGGGCCTCCTCGACGGGGCGGCCCGAGCCGGAGCAGACGGTCAGGCCGAAGGGGTTCCACGGCGTGGGGCACAGGGCGTGCTCCGGAAGCCGGTCCTCGTCGGCGAAGACCGCGATCGGCCGCGCGCACTCCGGGCAGTCCACCCGGACCAGGTCGAGATCGTCCTCGAACGAGTCATCCGTGTCGTCGGCGTCCGGCAGTCCCGGCAGCAGCGCGAGCGCGAATTCGCGTTCGTGCCCCTCCTCGGGCGCCGGCTGGGTCCGCTCACTGCGGTTGTGGCGCACATGGTTACGCATATTCGCGTCTCCCCCATCGGACGGATGTGCCCTCCATCGGGCCGGCCCGGCGTCAATCCCGCGGCCATAGCGAGCACTTCCCGCCGCGCTACGCGGGTAATCACGCCATCGACCTCATAGGGATGCATGGGGTGTGGCCTTCGTCACATCCCGCCTTTCGGCCGGTCCATGCGCCCTCGCCATGCCTCCGCGCACCCCTCGTGCCCCCGCGCGGCATCTTGCGGGAGTGCCGGATAAGGTGCGAGCGGGCGTGGCCGGGCAGGGCCCCGCCGACCGGTGGAAGCAGCTCGGCAGAATGCGTGGCGACGTGATGCGTGACGGGTGGCGGCGTAATGCGTGACGGTGGGATGCGGACCAACTGGGCCGGGAACATCACCTTCTCGGCGGAACGGGTGCACCGCCCGGAGTCGACCGGCGCCCTGCGCTCCCTGGTCGCCGCGAGCCGCCGCGTGCGGGTGCTGGGCAGCGGCCACTCCTTCAACGACATCGCCGACACCGACGGCGCCCTCGTCGAACTCTCCGGCCTGCCACCGGAGATCGACATCGACACGGCCGCGGCCACCGTCCGCGTCGCCGCGGGCGTCCGCTACGCCGAACTCGCCCAGCGGCTGCACGAGTCCGGCTTCGCGCTGCCCAACATGGCGTCGCTGCCGCACATTTCGGTGGCGGGCAGCGTCGCCACCGGCACCCACGGCTCCGGCAACGCCAACGGCGGCCTCGGCACCTCGGTCAGCGCCCTCGAACTCGTCACCGCGGACGGCGAAGTCGCCGTGCTCAGCCGGGACAAGGACGGCGACCGCTTCGACGGCGCCGTGGTCTCGCTCGGCGCGCTCGGCGTCGTCACCGCCCTCACCCTCGACCTGGTCCCCGACTTCGCCCTCCGCCAGCACGTCTTCACCGGGCTCGAAGTGGCCGACCTGGACGGCCACTTCGACGCGATCACCGGGGCCGCGTACAGCGTCAGCATGTTCACCGACTGGCGCGCGCCGCGCTTCGGGCAGGTCTGGCTCAAGCAGCTCGCCGACGCGCCCGCGCCCGAATTCCCCTGGGCCGCGCCCGCCACCGGGCCGATGCACCCCGTCCCCGGCGCCGACCCGGTGAACTGCACCGCGCAGCAGGGCGTGGCCGGACCCTGGCACGAGCGACTGCCGCACTTCAGGCCGGGATTCACCCCCAGCAGCGGCGCCGAGTTGCAGTCCGAGTACCTGCTGCCCCGCGAACACGCCCTGCCCGCGCTCCACGCCCTCGCCGGGCTCGGCGCCGACATCGCGCCGCTGCTCCAGATCTGCGAAGTGCGGACCGTCGCCGCCGACCGGCTCTGGCTCAGCCCCGCCTACGGGCACGACTGCGTCGCCTTCCACTTCACCTGGGTGCCGGACACCGCCGCCGTCCTCCCCGTCCTCGCCCGCCTCGAACAGCGCCTCGCGCCGTACGCGCCGCGCCCGCACTGGGGCAAGGTCTACGTCGCCGACGCCGCCGAGGTCAGGTCCCGCTACCCCCGTATGGCGGACTTCCGGGCGCTGGCCGCCGAGCTGGATCCGGGCCGCACCTTCAGCAACGCCCACCTGGACCGGCTGCTGCCCGCGTGAGCGCGACGGCGACACCCGGCGCGGGATGTGACCGAACCGTGCACATGCATACGTAACGCGGCGCTGTGCCTATGGGTAAGGTCATCCGCTATGGAGGAGTTGGACCGGCACATCGTGGAACTTCTCGTCGCCGACGGGCGCATGAGCTACACCGACCTGGGCAAGGCCACGGGCCTGTCCACCTCGGCGGTGCACCAGCGCGTGCGCAGGCTCGAACAGCGCGGCGTGATCCGCGGATACGCGGCCATCGTCGACCCCGAGGCGGTCGGCCTGTCCCTGACGGCCTTCATCTCCGTCAAACCGTTCGACCCCAGCGCCCCCGACGACATCGCGGACCGCCTCGCCGAGGTCCCCGAGATCGAGGCGTGCCACAGCGTCGCGGGCGACGAGAACTACATCCTCAAGGTGCGGGTCTCCGCCCCCATCGAGCTGGAACACCTCCTGACCCGGATCCGCACCCTCGCGGGCGTCTCCACCCGCACCACGGTCGTCCTGTCCACGGCGTACGAGGCCAGGCCGCCGCGCGTCTGAGCCGCGATTCCGGCCGCCGCGGACCCGCCGTCACGGGAGGCGCGCAGGCGCCGGGGGCGCCACCCCGGAGTCCGGCGCGCGCCCCGACCGGGGGAGACTTGTGCCCATGCACCGCACCTCCACTCCGCAGCCCCCCGCCACCCCCGCGCCGACCGGAACCGTCCTGCTCCGTGGCGGCGCCGTCTACAGCCCCGCCGACCCCTTCGCGACCGCGATGGTCGTGGACGGCGGCACCGTCGCGTGGGTCGGTTCCGAAGGGGCCGCGGACTCCTTCGCGGACGGCGTGGACCGTGTCGTCCGGCTCGAAGGGGCGCTGGTCACCCCGGCCTTCACCGACGCGCACGTGCACACCACCGCCACCGGCTTCGCCCTCACCGGCCTCGACCTGTCCGGCGCCGCGTCGCTGGCCGACGCGCTGACCCGTACGGCCGCGTACGCCGCCGAGCGGCCCGCCGACCGCGTGCTGCTCGGCCACGGCTGGGACGAGAGCCGGTGGCCCGAGCGGCGCACACCGACCCGCGCGGAGCTGGACGAGGCGGTCGGCGGACGACCCCTCTACCTGACCCGTACGGACGTCCACTCGGCCGCCGTCAGCACCGCGCTGCTCGACCTGGTGCCCGGCGTCCGGGACGAGCCCGGCTTCGACCCGCAGGCGCCGCTGACCCGCGACGCGCACCACGCGGTACGCCGCGCCGCGTACGCCGCCGTCACCCCCGCCCAGCGCGCCGCCGCCCAGCGCGCCGCGCTGCTGCACGCCGCGGAACAGGGCATCGGCGCGCTGCACGAGTGCGCGGGCCCCGACATCTCCTCCGAGGACGACCTCACCGGCCTCCTCGCGCTGGCCGCCGCCGACGCCGGGCCGCGGGTCTTCGGCTACTGGGCGCAGGCCGCGTCCACCCCGGCCGACCTCGACCGGGTCCGGGACCTCGGCGCGATCGGCGCGGGCGGCGACCTCTTCGTGGACGGCTCGATCGGCTCCCACACCGCCTGCCTGCACGCCCCGTACGCCGACGCGCCGCACACCGGCGTCAGCTACCTGGACGCCGAGACCATCGCCCGCCACCTCACCCTCTGCACGGAAGCGGGCCTCCAGGCCGGTTTCCACGCCATCGGGGACGCGGCGATCGGCGCGGTCGTCGACGGTGTACGGGCCGCCGCCGCGGCCGTCGGCCTGGAACGCGTCAGGGCCCTGCGGCACCGCGTGGAGCACGCCGAACTGATGACCCCGGACACCATCGCGGCCTTCGCCGAATTCGGCCTCGTGGCCTCCGTGCAGCCCGCCTTCGACGCGGCCTGGGGCGGTGAGGACGGCATGTACGCCGACCGGCTCGGCGCCGACCGGGCCCGCGACCTCAACCCCTTCGCCGCCATGACCCGTGCCGGGGTGCCGCTGGTCCTCGGCTCCGACAGCCCCGTCACCCCGCTCGACCCCTGGGGCGCCGTCCGCGCCGCCGCCTTCCACCGCACCCCCGAGCACCGCGTCTCGGCTCGCGCCGCCTTCAACGCCCACACCCGTGGCGGCTGGCGCGCCATCGGGCGGGACGACACCGGCGTCCTGGTCCCCGGCGCCCCCGCCGACTACGCCGTCTGGGACAGCGGCGACCTCGTCGTCCAGGCCCCCGACGAACGCGTCGCCAACTGGTCCACCGACCCGCGCTCCGGCACCCCGGGCCTGCCCGATCTCACCCCCGGACGCCCGCTTCCGTCCGCCCTGCGCACCGTCGTCGGCGGCCGTACCGTCTTCGAGCGGCCGAACGGGTGAGCATCGCTCGGCACATGCGGCCGAACGGTGTGCCCTCGGCCTGTCGCGGCGTGTCGCAGGTGCCCGCACTGACCTGCTGATTTGGCGAAACCCCGCAGGTCAAGGGGGTGTTGACAGCCGATGGTCGGAGGCGAGTAGGTTCGGCCAAGTCCACCACAGGACGTCGGACCGGGGGCCCTCCGCGGTTCTGTCGACCGCCGCTGGGCCATGGGGCGCCGCGCCGCACGTGCACGCCGCCACTGGCAGCCAGGTCCAGCGTCAGCGGCGCCGGAACGCGTACGCGCCCCGGTCGGCAGGTGTGACCCGGGAAGGGCCCGGACGCCCAGTAGACAACGGCCTTGGTACTGACCCGCAGCCAGCGGGTCCCAGGTCGGCCCGAAGGGCGTCCGGGCCCGTTCCGTTGCCCTTCCGCAGTCTGGGGGTCCCCCCGGACGGAGTCTGGGGGAGGGTCCCGCGTCGGCCCGATGGGCGCCTGGGCCCGTTCCGCTGCCCTTCCGCTCCCTGTTCCGCGGCCTGGGGGTCCCCAGACTTCGTCCGGGGGTGCCCCCAGGCGGGTGGGGCGGGGTACCGTCGCCTTCATCACCACTTCACCTGCAAGAAAGGCCGCGACGTGCGCCCGCGACCCGACACCGTTTCCGCGGCGACCGCGGTTGAGCCGTTGACGGAGCCGTCAGCGGCGCCAGGGGTTGGGGCGGAGGGGAAGGCGTCGCGCCGCGAGCGGTTCGCGGCGGCGGCGCGGGCGGCCGCGCCCAGGTCGGCGGTGGCCGCGGTGAGCGGCTGCGCGCTGGCGCTGGCGTTTCCGCCGTACGGGGTGTGGCCGCTGTCGGTGGTGGCGGTGGCGGCCCTGGCACTGGTGCTCGAGGGCAGGACGGTGCGCCAGGCGGCCTGGCTGGGCTTCGCCTTCGCGTTCCCCTTCTTCCTGTGGCTCCTGGTGTGGCTGCGCTCGGTGATCTGGCTGGCCGTACCGCTGCTGTCGGCGGTCGAGGCGGCGTACCTCGTGCTGATGGCCGCGCTGATCGTGCTCGCCCGGCGGCTGCCCGGCTGGCCGCTGTGGACCGCGTGCCTGTGGGTCGCACAGGAGCTGGTACGCGACCGGCTGCCGTTCGGCGGCTTCCCGTGGGGGCGCCTGGCGTTCGCCAACACCGCCTCCCCGTACACCCCGCTCGCCGCGCTCGGCGGCGCCCCGCTGGTGACCTTCGCGGTGGCGCTCAGCGGCACGCTGCTGGCCGCGGCGGCCCTGGCCGGGTACCGGGCGTACAAAGCCCGCCGCGCCGCCGTCCTGCCGGGCGTGACCGCCCTGGCCCTGTCGGTGGCCGTCCTGCTGTCCGGCCTGCTCGTGCCGGTGCACACCAATGCCGTCGGCCACGTGCGCGTCGCCGTCGTCCAGGGCAATGTGCAGCAGCCCGGCATGCACTTCCTCGGCCGACCGATGCAGATCCTCAACAACCACGTACAGGCCACCCTCAAG
The DNA here is from genome assembly GCF_055558595.1 of Streptomyces sp. NPDC025721. Classification (NCBI taxonomy): domain Bacteria; kingdom Bacillati; phylum Actinomycetota; class Actinomycetes; order Kitasatosporales; family Streptomycetaceae; genus Streptomyces; species Streptomyces sp. NPDC025721. Next base: position 47,695 of record NZ_JBVHMF010000040.1, read on the forward strand.
CTCGCCGCCGACATCGAGGCGGGCAAGGTGCCCAAGCCCGACATCGTGCTGTGGCCGGAGAACTCCTCCGACCTGGACCCCTTCACGTACCCGGAGGCGTACGACAAGATCACCGAGGCCGTGAAGGCGGTGGGTGTGCCGGTGCTGGTCGGCGCCCTGGTCGACGGCCCGGACGAGGACCACGTTCAGAACGAGGGCATCGTGTGGGACCCGGTCACCGGCCCCGGCGCCCACTACACCAAGCAGCACCCGGTGCCGTTCGGCGAGTACGTGCCCTTCCGCAAGGCGCTGACCAAGGTCGTCCCGATGCTCAACCAGATCCCGCGGGACTTCTACCCCGGCAAGGGCACCGGCGTGATGCGGATCGGCCCGGCCGAACTCGGCGACGTGATCTGCTTCGAGGTCGCCTACGACGGCATCGTGCGCGACACGGTGAAAGCCGGGGCGCGGGCCCTGGTCGTCCAGACCAACAACGCCACCTACGGCCGCACCGGCCAGCCCGAACAGCAGCTCGCCATGTCCCGGCTGCGCGCCGTCGAGCACGGCCGCGCCATCGTCACCGCCGCGACCAGCGGAATCAGTGCGATCGTCGCTCCTGATGGCAAGATCGAACAGCAGAGCGCGGAGTTCACCCAGCAGGTGCTGAGTGCCGACATCCCGCTGCGCGACGAGATCACTCTCGCCGACCGCGTCGGTACGTTTCCTGAGTGGTCACTCGCTATTGTTGGGCTCCTGTCCTGTGCGGTCGCCTTCGCGCTCGGCAGGCGCGACCGCACACGCATGGGCATGGCAAAGGGGCAGTAGTGAACGACGGCGAGCAGCGGAGCTTCGGGCCGCTCGGCAAGGTTCTGGTCATCATCCCGACCTACAACGAGGCCGAGAACATCAAGCCGATCGTGCAGCGGGTGCGCACGTCGGTACCCGACGCCCACATCCTCGTCGCCGACGACAACAGCCCGGACGGCACCGGGAAGCTCGCCGACGAGCTGGCGGGCGCCGACGAGCAGGTCCACGTCCTGCACCGGCAGGGCAAGGAGGGCCTGGGCGCGGCGTACCTCGCCGGCTTCCAGTGGGGCATCGACCACGGCTACGGCGTCCTGGTCGAGATGGACGCGGACGGCTCCCACCAGCCGGAGGAACTGCCCCGGCTGCTGACCGCGCTCAAGAGCGCGGACCTGGTGCTCGGTTCGCGCTGGATCCCGGGCGGACGGGTCGTCAACTGGCCGAAGTCCCGCGAGTATCTGTCGCGCGGCGGCAGCACCTACTCCCGGCTCCTGCTGGACGTCCCGATCCGTGACGTGACCGGCGGCTACCGCGCCTTCCGCAAGGAGACCCTGGAAGGTCTCGGCATGGCCGAGATCGCCTCCGCCGGCTACTGCTTCCAGGTGGACCTCGCCTGGCGCGCGGTCAAGGGCGGCTTCCACGTGGTCGAGGTGCCGATCACCTTCGTCGAACGCGAGCGCGGCGACAGCAAGATGAGCCGCAACATCGTGGTCGAGGCGCTGTGGCGGGTCACCGCGTGGGGCGTGGGCTCCCGGGCGGGCAAGATCGTCGGCCGCAAGGCGTAAGGCCGCCCACGGCCCCCTGAGCCCCTTCGTGGGGCACGCGGGGGCGGGACGCGCGGACGTGCGCACGGGCGTCCGCGGGAATCCCCCGCGGAACCCGAAGAGGGAAGCGTCCACCGATCCGGTCTTTACCTGATCTTTGGCACACTTGAGCTATGACGATGAGCACTCCGCCCTCTGTCCGTCCGCAGCAGCCCGGCCCGCGGCGACGGCGCCGTTCGCGCGTCCGCACCATCCTGCCGCTGGCCGTCGCGGCCTGGGCGGTGCTGGAGATCTGGCTGCTCATCGTGGTGGCGGGGGCGACCAGCGGGCTGACGGTCTTCCTGCTGATCGTCGCCGGGCTGATACTGGGCGCGAGCGCGGTCAAGCGGGCCGGGCGCAGCGCGTGGCGGAATCTGACCGCGCAGGTGCAGGCCGCCCAGGCGCAGGCCGCGCGGGACCCGAACGCGGCCCCGACCCCGCCCGCCGAGAGCAAGGGGCGCAACGGACTGGCGATGCTCGGCGGCCTGCTGCTGATCATCCCCGGCTTCCTCTCCGACGCCGTGGCGCTGTTCCTGCTCTTCCCGCCGACCCGCAGGCTCATCGGCAAGGGCGTCGACCGGCTCAACGCCCGCGCCCTCGCGGCGCGGCCCGCCGCCGGGGAGCCCGGCTCCGTCGGCGACCTCTTCCAGCAGGCGCGGGACGCCAACGAGCAGATCCGGATCCACAAGCCCGACGGCAAGGTCATCCAGGGCGAGGTCGTCGACCACCGGGACTGATCACGCGCGCTGATCCCGAGATCCGCGCCCCGCGGATCTCGGGATCAGCGCCGCGCCACGCAAAAACCCGCCGGGGGGGGAGCAGGTGCTCCGCCCCCGGCGGGGAAGTGTCGGGGGGCCTTGGTCCCCGGGGAGGTGATCCCTGGGGCGCCCCCATGGGTGAGCCCGCGCTGTCAGGCGCTCTTGCGGTTGTCGCGCGGATGCACGGCGATGTTCATCGCTCCGGAGCGCAGGACGGCCAGCCGTTCGGCCAGCACCTCCTCCAGCTCCTCGAGCGTGCGCCGCTCCATCAGCATGTCCCAGTGCGTGCGCGCGGGCTTGGTCGTCTTCTCCTCCGGGCCCTCTCCGTCCACCAGCAGGGCGGTCTGGCCGCAGGCGCGGCACTCCCACTCCGGCGGAATCTCGGCCTCAACCGAGAACGGCATCTCAAATCGATGTCCGTTCCGGCATGCGTACTCAACGGTCTGGCGCGGGGCCAGATCGATACCGCGGTCGGTCTCGTAGCTGGTGGCCCCGAGTCGCGTGCCGCGGAGAGCTCGCTCACTCATGAATCGTGCCTCCCGGGCTTGGTCGCCCACAGGACAGGTGTCGCTGTCGTCGTCATCCGGTCAACGTCCGGTCGGCGGTGAAGATTCCCGTTTAGGGAGATGCGTCGCCCGTCGTGTCGCCCCTGTTTGTACCCACCGGTGCCCGGTTTGTCACATCTGAGCGGAGATGTCACCCGGTGTCGTCATATCTTTTGCGTGCAGTAACGGTCAAGCTGCTGGGCCAACCGCGTACACTACCGGTCCGCACCGCCTCCGGCTAAATCGGATCGACCGCAGCGCGTTCGGGCGCGTCCCGACGAATCACCGCAGAAGCGGGCATTACGTCCGGGGTCGAGCCCGCGTCAGCACCCGAATTCGTATCCGAATTCGCCTCCCCGTCCCTGGTCGCGTCCGTGGCCCGGTCCCTGTTCGCGTCCTTGGTCACGCTCGGACCCGGCGCTCCCTCCGGTTCCGCGAAGACCCGCAGGAAGAACTGCGCGAGCGGGCCGATGGCCAGCGCGTAGAGCACCGTACCGACCCCCACGCCGCCGCCCAGCGCGAAACCGGCGGCCAGCACGGTCACCTCGATGCCGGTACGCACCAGCCGTACGGAACGGCCGGTCCTGCGGTGCAGGCCGGTCATCAGGCCGTCGCGCGGTCCGGGGCCGAAACGGGCGGTGATGTAGAGGCCGGTCGCCAGGCCGTTGAGCGCCACCCCGGCCACCAGCAGCGGGACGCGTACGGCCAGGGCCTCCACGTGCGGCACCAGGCGGCAGGTCCCGTCCATCGCCAGGCCCACGACGAAGACGTTGGAGACCGTGCCGAGGCCGGGGCGCTGCCGGATCGGCCACCACAGGAGGAGAACGGCCGCGCCGACGACAATGGAGACGACGCCGATGCTCAGTCCGGTCAGCCGGGACAGCCCCTGATGGAAGACGTCCCACGGGTCCAGGCCGAGCGCGGCGCGGATCATCAGCGCTGAGCTGGCCCCGTACAGGACCAGCCCGACGTAGAGACGGACGAGGCGGCGGTACGGGACCGGCGAGAGCGACGGGTGCGGGAACGACGAGAACAACGGAACCCCCCTGGCGGACGTGTTGGCGCACATGCCACTCTGTGGCCTGTAAGTGCTTCGGATCCACGGCCAATCTGTGGAAGGTGGACTGATTTCTGTGTCCCAGTGGACTGCGACGGTCGGCGCCGCGCACCTCGCCCGGCTTCTCGAACCGCGCCCGCGAAGCGGCCGCGGCGCCGGAGCGGCGGCGGGCCACGGGCGGAAACTGCCCGCCTACCGGGGGCTGGCCGACGGGATCAGGCTGCTGGTGCTCGAAGGCCGGGTACAGGTCGCCGCGCGGCTGCCCGCGGAACGGGAACTGGCTCTCGCGCTCGGCGTCAGCCGGACCACCGTCGCCGCCGCCTACGAGGCGCTGCGCGCCGAGGGGTTCGCCCGCTCGCGGCGCGGCGCCGGAAGCTGGACCGCGATCCCCGACGGCCATGTGCTGCCCTCGCGCAGCCTGGAGCCGCTGCCGCCGGACGCCGCCGGGTCCGTGATCGACCTCGGCTGCGCCTCGCTGCCCGCGCCCGAGCCGTGGCTGACCCGCGCGATGGAGGGCGCGCTCGCCGAACTGCCCGCCTACGCCGCCACGCACGGCGACTTCCCCGCGGGGCTGCCGGTGCTGCGCGAGGCCATCGCCGACCGCTACACCGCGCGCGGTGTGCCCACCATGCCGGAGCAGATCATGGTGACCACCGGGGCGATGGGCGCCATCGCGGCGGCGGCCCGGCGGCTGGTCGGCTTCGGCGAACGGGTCGCCGTCGAGTCACCCAGTTACGCCAATGTGCTGGAGCTCTTCCGCGAGACCGGCTCCCGGCTCGTGCCGGTCACGCTGCGCGAGGGGCTCGGCGGCTGGGACATGGACGCCTGGCGGCGCGTGCTGCGGGACGCCGCGCCGCGCATGGCGTACGTCATGCCGGACTTCCACAACCCGACCGGCAGTCTCATCGGGGAGGACCAGCGGCGCGACCTGGTCGAGGCCGCGCGCGCGGCGGGCACCGTCGTCGTGGCCGACGAGACGATGGCCGAACTCGTGCTGGACGGTGAGGAGTCGGGGGTGCGGCCGATGGCCGCCTTCGACCGCGGCGGCACCGTCATGACCGTGGGCTCCGCCAGCAAGGCGGTCTGGGCGGGGCTGCGGATCGGCTGGGTCCGCACCACCCCGGACGTCGTACGCCGCCTGGTCTCGGCCCGCGCCTACCTCGACATCGGCTCGCCCGTCGTCGACCAACTCGCCGTCGCCTGGCTGCTGCGCGGCGGCGGCTGGGACCTGGCCCTCGCGGCTCGCCGCGAGCGGGCCCGCGAGTGTCGCGACGACCTCGTCGCCGCCTTGCGTGAGCACACTCCCGACTGGGACTTCGCGGTGCCCCGCGGCGGTATGACCATGTGGGTCCACACCGGTGACGTGTCCGGCTCGCGGCTGGCCGTCGCCGGTGAACGGCTCGGTGTCCGCGTGCCGTCCGGGCCGCGCTTCGGCGTCGACGGCGCCTTTGAGCCGTACATCCGGCTTCCCTTCACCGTCAGCGGGGCCGCCGCCGTTGAGGCTGCCGCCCGGCTTGCCCAAGCCGCCCACGTCGTCCGCTCCGGCGGCGCCGCCGACGGCGAAACCACCGGCCTCTTCGTGGCCTAGGTGTATTGACCTGGAGGGTTGTTGACGCGGGTGATGGGTGGCTGGCCGCCGAGTGCGGTGTGGGTGCGGTGGTGGTTGTAGGTGTGGAGG
>NZ_JBVHMF010000041.1:0-39548 GCF_055558595.1 Streptomyces sp. NPDC025721
CCGCCCCCCCCCCCCCCCCCCCCCCCCCCCCCCGCCCCCCCCCCCCCCCCCCCCCCCCCCCCCCCCACCGGTCGAGCGGGTCGGACGTGGCCAGGCGCGGTCAGGCCGGTTCGGCGTAGCGGCGGCGGGCGAAGTGCCTGACGACCGGCTCGACCTCGCCGGGCTCGCGCAGGCGGCGCACCGCCACCAGGGCGTACGTCTCATGGCCGTCGACCACGTGGGTGCGCGGCAGGGCGAACCTCTCCCCGGGAACCGGCCAGACCAGCAGCCACAGGTGCTTTTCCGAGGTGTACGGGCGCGGGCCGACGGTGACCGCGGCGATCTGGTCCCAGCGGAGGACGAGGTCGGTGGCGCCGAAGTCCCGCATCGCGATGCCCTCGGGGCCGATCCGCAGGCGCAGCGGACGCAGCCACCGCAAGAAGAGCCAACCGCTGCCGTACAGACCGCCGAGACCGGCCAACGGCCCGAGGGCGACGACCTGTTGGGCGCCCCCGACGGGTCCGCCGGTCCGTAGCGCAGCCCGACCCCTTCGATCTCACCCCAGCCCAGCCGGTGCTCATCGAGGGTGATCCCGTACTCGTCCACCCGCAGCCGGAACGGCCGGCTCGCCCTCCGCAGCGACCGCGCACCCGCGAGGACGGACAACACCGCCAGGAGCGGGGCGATATGCGCCGTCTGCCGGGAATCGCCGCGCGCGAGCGCCGCCCATGCGGCGGCGCCGACCGCCGCCAGCGCCCCCCACCCCACCCGGCGTCTGCCGCTCCGGCGAAGCCGCCCGCTCCTCGTGAACTCCACCGTGCCGCCCCCCTGTTGCCCGTCCGTCGGCCACGTCCGTCGCCACGCGTCAGGGGAGACGACGGGACCGCGCGCGGCAGTTCCTGTCCGCGCGGGAACGGTGGGGGAGTGACAGGGAAGCGGCCGGGGGCACCGCCGTGGTCGGCGGTGCCCCTGCGGCGTACGGCGTCCGGTGTGCGGCGTGCTACGAGGGTCAGGCGCCGGTGGCCTTGGCGTAACGGGCGCTGACGTCGGTCCAGTTGACGAGGTCCCAGAGCTTGGTGACGTAGTCGGGGCGGACGTTCTTGTACTGGAGGTAGTAGGCGTGCTCCCAGGCGTCGAAGACCAGCAGCGGGGTGGCGCCGTGGCCGACGTTGCCGTGGTGGTCGTAGACCTGTTCCACGATCAGCCGCTTGCCGAGCGGCTCCCAGGCCAGGACGCCCCAGCCGGAGCCCTGGACGGACGCGGTGGCGGCGGTGAGGTGCTTCTTGAACGCCTCGAATCCGCCGAGGTGCTCCTCGATGGCGGTGGCCAGCGCGCCGTCGGGGCGGTCGCCGCCGTCGGGGGACAGATTCTCCCAGAAGATCGAGTGCAGGACGTGGCCGGAGAGGTTGAAGGCGAAGGTCTTCTCCAGGCCCACGAGCCGGGCCGGGGCGAGCTGTTCCTTCTCGCGGGCCTCGGCGATCTGCTCCAGCGTGTCGTTGGCGCCCTTGACGTAGGCGGCGTGGTGCTTGGCGTGGTGCAGCTCCAGGATTTCGCCGGTGATGGCCGGTTCCAGAGCGGAGTAGTCGTACGGCATGTCAGGAAGCGCGTAGGTGCCCATCAGGCACGGCCCCTTTCGACAGAGTGAGAATACGTGCCGCGACCCACCCTATGACCTTATTGCGAGAGAGTTGCAATAGCGGCACAGGTGCAGCAGCATGGTGTCGGGCGGGGTCGGCCCGACAGCATCCCGGGAGAGTCGCTTCCTCGACGCTGATCGTCTTTCCAACCGGCAACCCGCCGGCCCGCCGGTCCCGCCCGCCGACGTACTGCTGTGCCGGCCGCCCGCGCTCCGATGCCGCCGACCTGGGCGGGCGGGGGGCCGGGAACGCCGGAGCCCCCTTCGGCGCGGATCTCCGCGTCGAAGGGGGCTCGGCCGCGCGTGCCGGAAGCCGGCCGCCTACTGCTTCTTGCGCCGCCCCGCCGCCTTGGGTTCGTCCAGGCAGAGCCGCGCCGCGGTCCTGGTCAGGTGCTCGCGCATGATCCGCTGCCCGGTCTCCACGTCGTCCGCCCGGATGGCCGCGATGATCGCCCGGTGCTCCTCCATGCCGCGCTTGCCCCTCTCGGGCGCCGTCCGCTGCGCGGTCGCCGGCGATATCAACTGCGGCCCGTGGAAGGAGTGGATCAGCATCTCGAACGCGGTGTTGTGCGTGCTCGCCGCCAGCCGCGTATGGAATTCGGCGGACAGCGACACGTCGTAGTCGCCGCCCGCGACCGCCTCCTCCTGCCGGTCGCAGATCGCCTGGAGCGCGGCGATGTCCTCGTCGTCCGCGGTCGCGCACAGCAGCGGCATGATGCCGACCTCCAGGACCAGCCGGACCTGGGTCACATCGGCCGCCGACACCGAGGAGAGCGTGAGCAGATCGGTGATGCTCGCCCCGATCCGGTCACTGGTCGGCGTGGTGACGAACGCCCCGCCGTGCGCGCCCACCCGGATCTCGACCAGTCCGCCCGCCTCGAGCACCCGCAGCGCCTCGCGCACGGTCACCCGACTGACCCCGAACCGCTCGCACATCTCGCGTTCCGGAGGGAGCCGGTCGCCCGGCGTCAACTTGCCCTCATGGATGAGCGAGCGCACCTGGTCGACGATCAGCGCGGAGATCCGGCGGTCGTTCACGGGGCTGAGGAGCCGGCCGGACTGACCGTCCTCGGTCCTCGCTGTCGGACGGCGAGCGGCCATAAGGGTTCCTTCCATAGACGCGGACGACCCCATAGTAACTGATTAAGGTATGACCAATAGGCCCTGGTCGGGGCCCGGCGCGTGCTCCCCCGTGAGGTCGGCCTCCGGGCCTTACCGACTCCGTGTGCCCCGGTATTGAGCCTTTCCCGCCTCCCGGCGCGCGGATGTTCTCCCGGTGTGTTCGATCGCGCCGCCCGGCCCCCTCCCCGGTCTCCTGGCGATGGCGGGCGCCCTGCCGCCGGCCTGGGCGCTGACGGCCTGCGCGGGCGACGCGGCCCGTTCACAGCCCGAGATGGACCCGCCGCACCCGGCGGGTCAGCGCGGGGGAGGGAAGGACTGGGTGGCGCCCGGTCGCGCGGGCATGGGCTGGGTGGAGGCCGCGGTCTGGGCGGCGAGGTGGGCGGCCGTCGTGGCGGGGGCGAATTCCGGGCTGGTCGGAGCGGGTTTGCGGTCCTGGAGGCGGAGGGCGCCGGTGAAGTCGCCGAAGGTGCGGCGACGCCACTTGCTGATCGGGGTGAAGGTCACCGGACCGTGGCCGGACAGGCCGCCCGCCGCGGTGATGGTCTCGATGAACCGGAGCGCCGAGGTGTGGTCGGAGACCTCGGAGAAGATCCGGCCGCCCACGGTCCAGGGGGAGACGATGACGCACGGCACGCGGAAGCCCGCGCCGACCGGCAGCCCCCCGCCCGGAGTGCCCTTCGGCGACGTCAGGTGGACGAACTCCTCCGGGTACGTACGGGGGTTGGGGACGGGCGGCGGGACGTGGTCGAAGAAGCCGTCGTTCTCGTCGTAGTTCAGGACGAAGACGGTCGAGTTCCACAGCTCGTCGTTGGAGGCCAGCGCCTCCAGCTTGGACGCCAGGTACTGCGCGCCGGCCGCCGGGAGATTCGGCGGGTGCTCGTCGGCCTCGCTCGGCATGTAGAGCCAGGACACGTCCGCGAGGACCCCGTTGGCGCAGTCCTCCTCGAAACCGAGCGCCGGGTCGGACGCCGGGGACGGGTGGGTGGGATCGCCGACCCGTCCCGGTGTGCCGTCGCCGTAGAGCGTGCCGCCGGTCATGACGGCGTTGTGGAGGGCGACGGGCAGGGTCGCCTTGTTCTTGAAGCTGGCGAACCAGGCGAAGACGTTGAACCCGCTGGTCGCGCCGGAGAAGTACGTCTTGACGCTGTACCCCGCGTCGTAGAGGATCTCCGCCGCCGACGGGTGGGTCATCGGGTTCGGCGTGACCGTCTCCAGCACGGGGCCGCCGAATTTGCCCTCCGGGTCGTTGGTGCCGGACATCCACACCAGCCGGTTCGGGTCGGTCGGGCCCAGGACGGAGCAGTGGTAGTTGTCCAGCAGCGTGAAGGACTCGGCGAGAGCCCAGTGGAACGGGATGTCCTCGCGGGTGAAGTAGCCCATCGTGTACGCGCCGTTGACCTCGCCGTCCGAGGCGATGTGCGCGGACAGCCAGCCGTCCATCGCGCCCTGGTTCCACGAGGCGTGCTGGTCGCGCCAGTCGTGGGAGAGCGACGGGATCGCGGCGGCGCCGGTGCTGAGCGTGGACATGTGGAACGGTTCGAGATACCCGTCGGGGTTGGCCGGATCGGGCTGCCGGAAGACCGAGTCGCCGTTGGGCAGTTTGATCGCCGTCTTGTCGTTGAAGCCGCGGGCACCGGGAAAGGTGCCGAAGTAGTGGTCGAACGACCGGTTCTCCATCATCACGTACACGACGTGCTTGATCTGGGACAGGTCCCCCTTGGCCGGCCCCGCGGTCGCGGCCCGCGCGAGGTTCTCGGGCAGCACGCCCGCCACCCCGGCGGCACCCGCCAGCGCGGCGGCGCTGGCGACGAAGCGGCGCCGGGAGATCCCCGAGCGGCCTGAAGCGGTGTCGCTCATCGTCTGTCTTCTCTCCGTCTCGTGGAACCCGCTCAGGACTTCTGCGGGGCGGGACCGCGCGGGGCGGCGCCGCGACCGCGCGGAGCCGTCGGCCCCGCCGCGTCACCGGACCGGGCGACACCGAGCACCTGGGCGACCGCGCTGTTGCGTGTGTCGGAGAGGTACAGCAGGTCCGAGGACCGGTCGACCGGAGGTCGCCGCGCCGCCATCGCCGGAGAACGCGCCGAGGCCGTCGTCCGCCTTGTCGGCAGTATGGTCGCCCGCCACGGTCGTGATGGTCCCGGTCCGCGCGTCGACCCGGCGGATCACGTTGTTGGCCGAGTCCGCGATGTAGTCGCGGAAGGCGCCGTCGCGGTTGTCGGCGCGGCGTGCGGCGGCTCGGGGCGGGGCACGCGTGCACCGCGAGCGGGTCTCCTGTCGTTCTTCCAGCGTTCAACTCGTAGTCCATGACGGCGCATTGTGCTGTCCCTAGGGTCCCTGAGGGCTGTGAAAGAAGGGACTCATGGACACTCTCCTTGCTGTCCGGGCTCGTGGGATCACCAAGTGCTTCGGTGACGTCGTCGCCCTCGACGGCGTGGATCTGGACGTCGCGCAGGGGCGGATCCACGGCCTGGTCGGACCGAACGGCGCAGGCAAGACCACGTTGTTGGGCCTGCTCCTGGGCCTGGCCGTCGCCGACGCCGGGCACCTCGACATCCTGGGCACGCCGATCGGCCGGCTGCTCGCCGCTCCCGAGGGGGTGGCCGGATTCGTGGACGGGCCGGGGCTGTACCCCTCGCTCACCGCCCGGCAGAATCTGGCCGCGCTGGCCGCCCTGCGCGGACGCGACGCGCGGACGGCGGGGATCGACGACGTACTCGACCAGGTCGGCCTCACCGACGTCGCCGACGACAAGGCGCGCGGGTTCTCCCTCGGCATGCGGCAGCGCCTCGGACTCGCCGCGGCCCTGCTCACCACACCCCGGCTGCTCGTCCTCGACGAACCGTCCAACGGCCTCGACCCGGCGGGGAAGAAGCACGTCCACGGTGTCCTCACCCGGCTCGCCGCCGAGGGCGCCGCGGTCGTGCTCTCCAGCCACCGCATGGACGACCTCGAAGCGCTGTGCTCCGACGTCACCATCCTCGCCACCGGAAGGACCGTCTTCTCCGGCCCGCTGGGCAAGCTGGCCGCCGAGAGCCGCGAACTCGACTACCGGCTGCTGACCTCGGACCAGCGGGCCGCCAGCCGGCTGGCCCATGACACGGCCGGTGTGCGTGTCGTGGACGAGGCCGCGACATGGCGCGGCGCCGACGTCCTCGTCGTCCGCGCGCCGACGCCGGCCCTGGACGACCTGGTGGCGCGGATCGTCCGCGACGGCGTCGCCGTACGAGAGGTGGGCCCGGTGCAATCGCCCCTCGAAGCCGCGTTCCTCGCCCTCACCGAGCAGGAGGCGGCCCGATGACCGCGACCGTGTCCGCGACCGACCGCCCGGCTGACGGCCATGACGCCCATGACGGCCATGACGACGAGGCCGGAGTCCGCCGCGTCTCGGTGGCCCGCGCCTACCGCTTCGAACTGGTCAAGCTGGTGTCGCAGTGGCGCATCCGCCTGCTGGTGCTCGCCTGCTGGATCGCGCCCGCGCTCTTCGTCGCCGCGGTGAGCCAGCAGAGCACGCTCCCCTCCGACACCCTCTTCGGCCGCTGGATGCATGCCACCGGGTGGGCCGGATCGCTGGTGGTGCTCGGCTTCTCCGGCACCTGGGCGCTCCCGCTGCTGACCTCGCTGGTCGCCGGGGACGTCTTCGCCTCCGAGGACCGGCTCGGCACCTGGCGGCACCTGCTGGTGGCGGTCAGGTCGCCCGGGCGGATCTTCGCCGCGAAGGCACTGGCCAGCGTCACGGTCATCCTGCTGCTCGTGGCCGGGCTGGCCGCCTCCGGCGTGGTCGGCGGGCTGCTGTCGGTCGGCAACCACCCGCTGGTCGGCCTCGACGGCCACCTGCTGGCGCCTTCCGACGCCGCGCGTGACGTCCTCCTCGCCTGGGCCTGTGTCGTCGCGCCGACCCTCGCCCTGGCCGCGATCGGACTCCTCGGGTCGATCGCGCTGGGACGGTCCCCGATGGGTCTGCTCCTGCCCGCGCTCGTCGCGCTCGCGATGCAGCTCGCCCAGATGCTGCCGCTGCCCGTCGCCCTGCGCCTGGCCCTGCCCGGCTACGCCTTCCTCTCGTGGAATGGTCTGTTCACCAGTCCGGGACAGCTCGAACCGCTGCTGATCGGCATCGCGGTGAGCGTGGTGTGGGCCGTGGTCGCGACGGGACTCGCGTGTCTGCTCTTCCTGCGCCGCGATTTCACCGACCTCACCTCCGACGGCTCGGGGCGCCGTGCCGTCACCGCCGGACTCCTGCCGCTGACCGGCCTGTTGGCCGCGACCTTCGCGGTCATCGCCGTGGCGACCCCGTCGACGGGCTCCGGAATCGACCAGGACAAGATCCAGCGGTCGGTGGCCACCGCGTTCGCCCACCTCTACCGCGTCCAGGCCGGCGACCTGAACCGCCCCGACGTGACGGAGGAGCACCTGCGCGTCACCGCGGCGTGCAACAGGGGCGGGGGCCAGGTCGCCGCCGAGGGTCCGGGCAACGACTGGCGCTGCGTCGTCACCTGGCATCTCCCCGACGTCACGGCCGCGGGGACGGCTGTCTACCAGCTCGACGTCACCGCGGACGGGCGGTTCGTGGCCGACGGCGACGGGCCGAAGGAAGTCAACGGCTACTTCCTCGTGCGCACCCCCGTCGGGGACGCGCCGAACCCGCTCTGGCAGTTCGACGGCAACGTCGAACTGCTCCACTCCTCGAAGGGATGACTCCATGCAGGTAGCTCGCCGCCGAAGGCGTACCGAGAAACCGGAGTTCAGCATTTTCGGCAAACGCGTCGGACGCCGGGCGGTCCTGGTGACGTCGGGCGTCAGCGCCCTCGCCCTCGCCGCCACCGGCACCGCGTTCGCCCAGACGCACCAGTTCGGCACCCAGCAGGTCGGGCAGACCACCGACCGGGGCCAGGTCATCTCCAGCGACCAGTACATCGCCCCGTACGGCGAGCGCCTCGTCGTCAACAACGGCAAGATCATGTCGTCCACCGTCAGCCCGGACGGCACCCACCTGGCGGCCGCGGTCACCGACGGCGGGATGGCGCTGTCCGTCGTGGACCTGAAGAGCTGGAAGGTGCAGCAGCTCATCGGCAACTCCGCCGCGGCCGACCTGCGGATCAGCGGCAATGACGTGGGACAGGAAAGTCCCGCGTACTCGCCCGACGGCTCGCAGTTGTGGCTCGGCCAGACCGACGGATACACCAAGTTCACCGTGAACGCGGACGGCAGCCTCGCCCACCCGACGGCCGTCAAGATCCCCGCCGACGGTCCCCGGCACGCGCTGGCGAGCGCGGCGGTCTTCTCGCCCGACGGCGCCACCGTGTACAGCGTGGTCAACGGCCAGAACCGCGTGGTCGCCATCAACGCCGCGACCGGATCCGTCCAGCGGAGCTGGCCCGTCGGCAACGCCCCGCGCGGCATCGCCCGGGTCGGCGACAAGCTGTACGTCAGCAACGAGGGCGGACGTCCGGCGCGTCCCGGCGAGACCACCATCAACTCGTACAACACCCAGGTGGCCGCCGACCCGGTGACCGCCGCCACCACGACCGGCACGGTCAGTGTCATCAACCTGGCCAAGCCCGACGCCGCGCCGGCCAGCATCACCGTCGGGCTGCACCCGACCGCGGTCTACGCCAAGAAGGGAGCGGTGTTCGTCACCAACACCGCGACCAACGACGTGTCGGTGATCAGGACGGCCAACGACAAGGTCGTGCAGACCATCGCCACCCGGCCGTGGCCCGAGGCGTCGGTGGGCTACGAACCCGACGCCGTGACCCTCACCGACGACGGGCACCTCCTGGTGACGCTCGGCCGCGCCAACGCCGTCGCCGTCTACCGCTACACGACCCCGCAGGAGCCGGTCAGTTACGTCGGACTGCTCCCGACGGACTACTTCCCCGCCGAGATCGCGACCGTCGGCAAGCAGGTGGTCGTCTCCAACACCCGTGGCGTGGACGCCCGTCGGCCCACCACCGCCGCCGGGCACGGCACCCACGACACCACGTCGAGCGTGCAGCACTTCACGCTGCCGAACGACCGTGTCATCGCGTCCCAGACGGCCAAGGTCTTCCGGCAGAACGGCTGGACCAACGGCTCGCTCAAGGAGGCCGCGTCCAAGGGCCACGCGAAGCCGGTGCCGGTCCCCGCGCGGCTCGGCGACCCCTCGACGATCAAGCACGTCTTCCTGATCGTCAAGGAGAACCGGACCTACGACCAGATCCTCGGCGACCTCCCGCAGGGCGACGGCGACCCGGCGCTGACCCAGTTCGGCGAGAACGTGACACCCAACCAGCACGCGCTGGCACGCCAGTTCGGGCTGTACGACAACACGTACGACATCGGCACCAACTCCGCCGAGGGCCACAACTGGCTGATGCAGGCGGACAATCCGGAGTACACCGAGTCCTCCGCCGGTGAGTACCTGCGCAGTTACGACACCGAGGACGACGCGCTCGGCCACCAGCGAAGCGGATTCCTGTGGACCGGCGCGCAGGCGGCGGGGAAATCGGTGCGGGACTTCGGCGAGTTCCAGCAGTTCCTGGCCAAACCCGCCGACGCGAGCTGGCAGAACCTGTACTGCGACGCCAAGACCATGGACGCCACCGGGAAGGACACCGCCTACCCGCTGGACTCCTCCTCGCCGATCCCGTCGCTCAACGCCGTGTCCGTGCCGGGCTTCCCGAAGTTCGACACCAGCGTCCCCGACGTCTACCGGTACCAGATCTGGAAGCAGGACTTCGAGAAGAACGGTCCGGCGAACCTGAACATGTTCTGGCTCTCCAGCGACCACACCGGCGGTCCCGCGAGCCCGGCCGCGCAGGTCGCCGACAACGACCTCGCGGTCGGCAAGATGGTCGACGAGATCTCGCACAGCCGGTACTGGAAGGACTCCGCCATCTTCGTGGTCGAGGACGACTCCCAGGCCGGTCTCGACCACATCGACGGCCACCGCGCCCCGATCCAGATCATCAGCCCGTACGCCCGGCACGGCGTCGTCGACAACCACTACTACTCGCAGATCACGATGATCCGCACCATCGAGCAGATCCTCGGGGTCCACCCGATGAACCAGAAGGACACGGCGGCCAGCCCGATGACCGCGGCCTTCACCAAGAAGCCCGACCTCGCGCCGTTCAACGCTCTGGCCAATCGCACCTCGCTCACCGACGGTCTGTCCACCCCGCCCTCCTGCGGCGTCGACACCCCGGCGGCGCAGAACCCCAACGCGGCGGCGGTACCGGCGGCGGCGGTCCCGGCTGCCGAGAAGCGGCTCGCGGACCAGTGGGACACCTGGAAGTCCCAGCAGCGCCTGACCGGCCCCAACGCCGTGCCCGACTACGCCAACCCGGCGCAGATGAACCACCTCACCTGGTACCAGACGCACAACTGGACCAAGCCGTACCCCGGCGAGGCCAGGATCTTCGCGCCGAACGACGTACCGGGCGCGTACATCCCGTCGTCGGAGAACGACGGCTGACGGTCCGAGCCGGATCGATCGCGAGAGGGCCCCTGGCCGGCGTCACCGCCGCCCAGGGGCTCTCCAGTCGTCCTGCCGTCTTCCCGTCAGCGGGAACGCGAGATCCGCTCCTCGGCGCCGTAGCGGTGCTCCTGGTCGCCGTCCATCGCCTCGTAGATGGTCCTCTTCAGACCCTCCGGGTCCGGAATGTGCTTCAGGGTCAGCAGGCCCTGCTCGGAGGCCGACTCGATCTTGAGCGTCCCGCACCGGATGATCCGCTCCCACAGGGAGGCGGCGAACGAGATGTCGTTGATCCGGGCCAGCGGGATGCTGCGCCCGGTCTTGTTCACGAAGCCGACCCGCGTGTGGACCCGCTTGGTGGTCAGGATGTAGAGGGTGCCGCGCCACTTCATGAGCGGGATCAGCCAGAACCACAGCGACACGAGCGCGGCCACACCGAGCACCACGTACCTGGCGGCGTCCGTCCAGCTCTTGCCGGAGGGCAGCACCCACATACGTTTCCGCCCCCCCCGCCGACCACGTCGCGGCGCGGTCGGTGCCGCCGTGCTGTGTGTCGAACCCGCCGTCCATCGCCGTTGGTACCGGCAGGTGCGGACGGAATCCGGCTGGGCGGGCCGCTGGTTGGCGGGTGGCCGGTCGCGAACGGGCAGGTCGGGGACCGTACAGTGGGCGATCCGAACGGTGGTACGAACAGCGAAACGCGTGTCGGCACGGGAAAGGCCCGATCATGACGTCCCCTCTGAGCCCGCAGGTCCGCCCGAATCTCGTTCCGGACGACGGCGTCGTGCTCTTCATCGGCGACAGCATCACCGACTGCGGTCGTGACCTGGACGCGCCCGACTCCCTCGGCGACGGCTACGCGGCGATGGTGGCCGAGCGGTACGCGGCCGAGCACCCCGGCTCCGGGGTCCGCTTCGTCAACCGCGGCATCAGCGGCAACCGCGCGGTCGACCTGCGGGGCCGCTGGGACCGGGACTGCCTGGCGGTCGGCGCCGACGTGGTGTCCGTCCTGGTCGGGATCAACGAGGTGTGGCGCCGCTTCGACAGCGACGACCCCACCTCCGACGAGGAGTACGAGGACCACTACCGCACCGTGCTCGGCCAGGCCGCCGACCGGGGCAGCGCGCTGGTGCTGATCGAGCCGTTCGTGATGCCCGTCAGCGAGGACCAACTGGCGTTCCGGGACGACCTGGACGGCAAGCTGGCGGTGGTACGGCGACTGGCCGCCGACTTCTCCGCCACCCTCGTCCCCGCCGACGCGCTGATGACGCGGGCCGCCGCCGACGCCGGTCCCCGCAAGTGGACCGACGACGGCATCCACCTGACCCCGGACGGTCACGCCCTGCTCGCCGACGCCTGGCTCACCGCGGTCGGAGCGGCGCTCCCCGAGCGGGCCTGACCCCCGCGCCCGGCCGCTTGCCGGTCGCCAGGGCCACCCGGCTCACAGCCGGGTGGCCGTGCGGACCAGGGCGGCGAGGGGGAGGGAGCGGCTGTGGGCGGGCCAGGCGATGTGGGTGACGACGGGCGGAGCGTCGCTGAGCGGGACGGCGGTGTGCTCGGCCCACAGCCAGGCGCGGGCGGAGTCGGGGAAGACGGCCATGGTGCGGCCGAGGGCGATGAGCTGGGCCAGTTGCGTCTGGTCGTGGATCTCGGGGCCAGGGCCTGGGGGATACGTGCCGTCGTGGGCCCAGCGGGCGAGCGGGAGATCGGGGAGGTCGCTGACGTCGGCCAGCGACAGGACCTTGCGCGTGGCCAAGGGGTGCCCTGCGGGCAGAATGGCGATCTGGCCCTCGGTCATCAGTTCCTCGCTGTCGAATCCGGCGAGGGAGTTGAACGGCTTGTGCATGAGCGCCACATCGGCGCGGCCGTCGCGCAGCATCTCGCCCTGCTCGCACGTGCCGCTCGGCAGCACCTCGATCTCGGCGGCGTCCGGCTCGGCCGCGTAGGCGTCCAGGAGCTTGTGCAGCAGCTCGTGCGACGCGGCGGCCTTCACCGCCAGGACCAGACGGTCGCGGGCCCCGCCCGCGCGGTCGGCGTCACCGGCCCGGCGGGTACGGCGCGCGGCGGCGGCCGTCGCGTCCAGGGCCGCGCGGCCCTCGTGCAGCAGCACCTGACCGGCGCCGGTCAGAGCGACCCCGCGGCGGTCGCGGATCAGCAGCGTGACGCCGAGCCGCCGTTCGAGCTGCTGGATCGCGCGGGACAGCGGTGGCTGGGCCATGCCGAGGCGCTCGGCGGCGCGGCCGAAGTGCAGTTCCTCGGCGACCGCCGTGAAGTACCGAAGCTCACGGATCTCCAAGGTGTCCATGACCCCAGCGTACGTGTGATACCTGCCGGGTATGACAGAGCACCGTATCGGTGTTGGATGCGCGGCCCGGCGGCGGGCGAGCATCGACGGCATGAGCGAAACGAAGATCGCGCTGGTGACCGGCGCGAACAAGGGAATCGGCTACGAGATCGCGAGCGGCCTCGGCGCCCTCGGCTACCGGGTGGGCGTGGGAGCGCGTGACGGGGGCCGCCTCGAAGCCGCCGTCGACAAGCTGCGCGCCGCCGGGGTGGACGCCTTCGGGGTGCCGCTGGACGTGACCGGCGACCGCAGCGTCACCGACGCCGCGGAACTCGTCGAGCGGCGGGAGGGCCGCCTGGACGCCCTGGTCAACAACGCCGGTATCTCAGGACCGACGGGGCCGGGGTGGACGCAGGACCCGACGACGCTCGACCTCGACCTGGTCCGCACGGTCGTGGAGACCAACGTCCTCGGCGTCATCCGCGTGACCAACGCGATGCTGCCCCTTCTGCGGCGCTCCGCGTCGCCGCGCGTCGTCAACGTCTCCAGCAGCGTCGCCTCCCTGACCCGGCAGGCGGACCCGGACGTCGAGATCGGCCCGGTCATGGCGGCCTATTCGCCGACGAAGACGTTCCTCAACGCCGTCACCGTGCACTACGCCCTGCAGTTCGCCGGTACGAACATCCTGATCAACGCCGCCTGCCCCGGCCTGGTCGCGACCGACTTCACCGGCTTCCTCGGCCCCCGCACCCCCCAGCAGGGCGCGGCCACCCCCATCCGCCTCGCCACCCTGCCCGACGGCGGCCCGACCGGCGGGTTCTTCGAGGACGCCGGCGTCGTCCCCTGGTAACGGCTTCCAGCACCGAGTCCCGAGGGTGCGCCGGGTCAGCCGGTGACGGCCTCGGCCGCGAGGGCGTCCTGCGCCGTGCCGCGCATGCCCGCGACGATCATGTCGACACCGCGCCGGTAGTACGCGTCGTTGCTCGCGCACGACAAGAGCGCGTCGGCGGCGGCCACGACGTGCGGGTACCGGTCGGGGGAGAGGTCGAGCAGGCTCGCCTTCTTCGCGCTGACGGCCTCCTCGCGGGACTCGGGGTCCAGGGCCGGATTGCTGCGGCCGGGTTCGGTGATGACCAGGGTCACCAGCGAGCACAGCGCCTGACCGGCGGTCTGCGCGCCCTGCTCGACCGGCAGACCGGCCGCGGAGAGCAGCGCGAGGGTGCGTTCGGTGACGACGAGACCGGGCTCGGAGGCGAAGATCCGGGTGATCACCAGACCGGCGGCGTTGGGGTGCGGGCGCAGCGCCGCGAGGAAACCGCTCAGCAGGTCGTTCATCTGCTCGTGCCACGGCCGCTCGTCCGGCTCCGGGACCCGGACGTCGGTCAGCAGCCGCTCGGTGACCGCGTCGAACAGCCCGTCCTTGTCCGGGAAGTGCCGGTACAGCGCCATCGGCGTCACGTCGTGCTGCTGGGCGACCCGCCGGATGGTGACGGCTTCGAGACCTTCGCTGTCGGCCACGGCGAGCGCGGTGGAAATCAGCTCGTCCCTGTTCAAGCGTTTGTGAGCCGCCACGGGTCCCGCCACCTCCTGGTCGACAGCCTGAGCGACACCGGATTCCTCGCCGCCGCCACTACGCAGCGTACTGCGTATACACCCGCGAACGGTGCCGCCGAGGATCAAGGTATACGCCGTACGCATACGGGGTGCGACTCCGGGACTGTCCCGGAAACGGCGGCCGGTCCGCACCTCGGCCGGTGGCCGTATTGCCGGAATTTGCTATGGTCGGATGAGTACCCGACGAGCGCGTCGTACCGGGACCCTGCAAAGACGGCGCACCCCCGTAAGCACGAAACCCACGGAGGTGCCCTCATGGCATGGGTCCTTGTTGTTGTCGCAGGTCTGCTCGAAGTGGCCTGGTCGATCGGAATGAAGTACACCGACGGCTTCACCCGTCCCGTCCCGAGTCTGCTGACCGGCGCGGGCATCGTGGCGAGCATGCTGATGCTCTCCCAGGCGGCGAAGACGCTGCCGATCGGTACGGCGTACGGCGTCTGGGTCGGCATCGGCGCGGCCGGTGCGGCCGTGGTCGGCATGGCGGTGCTCGGCGAGCCCACGACCGCCGCCCGGATCTTCTTCGTCTCGCTGCTGCTGGTCGCCGTGGTCGGTCTGAAGGCGACCTCCGGCCACTGACCGGCGCTGCCGACGGGTCAGCTCGGCTGGCCCGTCGGCATGACGGTGACCTGCTGGATGTTGACCCGCGGCGGCAGCGTCGCGATGAAACCGACGGTCCTGGCGATGTCCCCGGCCTCCAGGAACTCCATCGACTGCCGGGCGCCGTCCAGCCACTCCAGCGCGCCCGCGTCCGTGACGTGGGTCTGGAGTTCGGTGCCGACGATGCCCGGCTCCAGGGAGGTGACGCGCACGTTCTTCGGGCCGAGTTCGACCCGCAGATTCGTGGACAGATGCGTCACGAACGCCTTCGTCCCGCAGTAGACGGCGAAGGTCGGGAAGATGTTCCGCGCGCCGATGGACGAGGTGTTGATCAGGTCGGCGACGCCGCGCTCGGCCGCGGCGGCGATCAACTGCGGGGTGAAGGCGCCGATCGCGTTCATCAGGCCCTTGACGTTGAGGTCGATCTGCCGCTGCCACAGGTCGGTGCGCAGCTCCTCGATCGGCGAGGGCAGCATCACGCCCGCGTTGTTGAACAGCAGGTCGGCGCCGCCCAGTTCGGCCGCGACCCGGTCGGCGGCGGCCAGCAGGGCTTCCGGGTCGGTGACGTCGACCGGCAGGGCCAGCGCGGCGCCGCCGTTCTTGGTGATCCGGGCGACCAGGTCGTCCAGCCGGTCGGTGCGGCGGGCCAGCACCGCGACCTTCGCGCCGAGTTCCGCCAGGTGCTCCGCGGACGCCTCGCCGAGACCGCTGGAGGCGCCGGTGACGACCGCCACCCGGCCGGTGAGGGGCTTGCTGATGTCGTGCGCGGACATGGCTGTCCACCTTTCGTGTTCGGTGTGATGCGGCGGCGGACCCTCGGTCCGCCTGCCGTCCAGCACACCACCCGGGCAGCCGCCGCGGAGCGCCGAAAAGAGCCCTGAGCAGGCAGGTAACGGCCTGACCCGCACCGGCGAGGCAGGTACTGACAGGGCCAGTCACGACGCGCGCGGCCCGCGCGCCGCCCGCCACACTGGGGGTATGGACCGCAGC
Source organism: Streptomyces sp. NPDC025721 (assembly GCF_055558595.1). Classification (NCBI taxonomy): domain Bacteria; kingdom Bacillati; phylum Actinomycetota; class Actinomycetes; order Kitasatosporales; family Streptomycetaceae; genus Streptomyces; species Streptomyces sp. NPDC025721. The sequence continues at coordinate 15,676 of NZ_JBVHMF010000041.1, forward strand.
ACCGACACCGCCGACTTCCTGCGCTCGCGCCGGGCCCGTATCACCCCCGACGAGGCGGGACTGCCCGCCGACGGCCGGGTCCGCCGGGTGCCGGGGCTGCGCCGTGACGAGGTGGCCCGGCTGGCCGGGGTGAGCACCGAGTACTACACCCGGCTCGAACAGGGGCGCGGCGGGAACCCGTCGCCCGAGGTGCTCGACGCGCTCGCCCGCGCGCTGCGGCTCGACACCGCCGAGCGCGAGCACCTGACCGACCTGCTGACCCGCAGGCCCGCAGGTTCCCGGCACGCGCCGAGCGGACCGCAGCGGGTTCGGCCGGGACTCCATCTGCTGCTCCAGACGCTGGAGCACGTGCCCGCCTTCGTCCTCGGCCGCCGCACCGACGTGCTGGCGTCCAACCGGCTGGCCCGCGCGCTGCTCGTCGACTTCGACGCGCTGCCCGCGCCCCGCCGGAACATGGCCCGCTACTACCTGCTGGACCCCGAGGCGCGCGAGCGCGTCGTCGACTGGGAGCAGCTCGCCGCCGAGACCGTCGCCATGCTCCGGCTGGAGGCCGGCCGCTACCCGAACGACCGTCAGCTCGCCGACCTGGTCGGTGAACTCACCCTGCGCTCACCGGAGTTCACCACGTGGTGGAACGACCACCGGGTGCTGCGCCGCACCCACGGGATCAAGCGCTACCGCCATCCCGTCGCGGGGGACCTGGAGTTCTCCTACGAGTCGCTGCAACCGCCCGGCGATCAGGACCAGACGCTGTGCGTCTACACCGTCGAGCCGGGCTCGCCGAGCGCCCAGGCGCTCCAGCTCCTCGGCAACTGGACGGCGCCCGCTCCGGAAGGGCGCGACGGCGGCCGGGGAAGCGGTCAGGACAGCGACCCGGAGCTGCAAATTTAAGTTAATTAGGAATTATCGTTGACAGGGTTCGGGACCGCCGCCACAGTCTTCGTCGTGGCGGCGGTCCCCGGTGTTCCGGGAGGCGGCCGTCCGCGTATCCCCAACTCTCGGGAGACCCTTCATGACTTCGCATCGTTCAGGGACGGCGCGTGCCCGGCGCGCCGTGGCGACGGCGGGAGCGGGCGTACTGCTCGCGGTCGCGGTGCCGGGGGCGGCGCATGCCGACGCCCCGGCACGTACCGCCGCCGACGGCGCCCCCGCCTTCTACGACAGCGGCCTCGCGCCGACGCCGTACATGGGCTGGAACACCTACTACGGCCTCGGCGCCCCCACCGAGGCCCAGGTCAGAAGCGTCGCCGACCACCTCGTCAGCAGCGGTCTGCGCGACAGCGGCTACGACATCGTGTGGCTCGACGGCGGCTGGCAGGCCGACACGCCCCGCGACAGCGCCGGACGCCTGACCGCCAACCGGGACCGATTCCCCTCCGGCATACCGGCGTTGGTGACCTATCTGCACCAGCGCGGACTCAAGGCCGGCATCTACACCGACGCGGGCGACTACGACCCGGCGAACTGCGGGCTCGGCAGCCGCGGCCACTACCGGCAGGACGCCGACCAGTTCGCCGCCTGGAAGATCGACGCGGTCAAGGTCGACTTCCTGTGCGGCATCGCGGAAAAGCTCGATCCCGGCCCGGCCTTCAAGGAGTTCAGCGACGCCGTCGCGAAGTCCGGCCGCCCGATGATCCTCAACCTGTGCAACCCGCTCACCGACGACTGGGGTCTGCCGCACACCCCGGCGCAGGACGCGCACAACGCGTACGTGTACGGGCCGACCGCCGCCGACTCCTGGCGCAGTGGCACCGACATCGCCTACGGCACGCCGACCGCGGACGAGTGGCCCAATGTGCTGCGCAACATGGACGCCAACGCCTGGCACCCCGAGGCGCAGGGCCCCGGCCACTACAACGACCCCGACTATCTGATCCCGATGCGGAAGATGCCCGACGGCTCGTACGAGCTGACGCAGGAGGAGTCCACCACGCAGCTCGTGATGTGGGCGGAGATGGCCTCCCCGCTGGTCATCGGCTCCGACCCGCGCACCCTGCCCAAGGCGATGCTCGACACGCTGCGCAATCCGGAGATCCTCGCCGTCGACCAGGACCCGCTGGCGATCCAGGGCGTACGGGTGGCCACGGACGCGACCGGCGACGTCTACAGCAAGGTCCTCCAGGGCGCGGGCCGCCGCGCGGTCGTCCTGCTCAACCGCTCGGACCGGCCCGCCGCGCGCACGATCGACTTCGCCGCCGCCGGGCTGACCGGCGACGTGGCCGTACGCGACCTGCGGGCGCGCGCCGACCGGGGCACGCGCAGCGGCTCGTACACCGTCACCGTCCCGGCCCACGGCACCGCCTTCCTGAAGCTCACCGGGCGCGACGACGCGCCCGGCGTCACGCTCGGCGGCCGGTCCACGGCGAGCCCCGCGCTGGTGCGCGACGGCGCCACGCTGACCGCGTTCACCCGCGGCGACGGCGGCGAACTGCGGGCGCGCACCGGCCGGGACGGTCATTGGCCGGCGCGCACCACCGACCTCGGCGGCCCCACCCGCGGCCGGTTCCTCGGCGACCCCGCCGCGTACGGCAGCGCGGGCGGCCGGATCGACGTGTTCGTGCGCGGCACGGACGGCGCCGCGTACCGGCGGACCTACGAACACGGCCGCTGGGGCGGCTGGCAGAGCCTGGGCGGGCGGCTCGCGGACGCGCCGACCGTCGCCTTCGACGGCCCCGACCGGTGGACGCTGTTCGCCACCGGGAGCGACGGCACGGTCCGCAGCCGCGGCCCGCGCACCGGCTGGACCTCGATCGGCGCGCCGGACGGACTGGCGCTGTACGGACGGCCGTCGGCCGTCGCCGACGCCGCGGGCCGGATCCATGTGGCGGTGCGGGCCGCGGACGACGCGGTGTGGACGCGGGTGCGCGACACCTCGGGCGCCTGGTCGGGCTGGTCGTCGCTGGGCGGCACCATCAGTGCCGCGCCGACGCTGGTCACGGCGGGCGGCACCGTCCAACTGCTCGCGCGGGCCTCGGACTACACGCTCTGGCAGCGCGGGTACGACGCCGCGAGCGACACCTGGTCGGGGTGGTACCCGCGCACGGCGTTCGTGAGCGGGGCGCTCGACGGGTCGGCCGGGGCCACGGCCGGGGCGGACGGGAGCGTGCTGGTGGTCTTCCGCGGGGTGGGCGGAGCCGTCCGCCAGAGCACGCTCTGACAGGTCGGGTACGGCGTCCGGTGCGGGATCGCGCAGGGGCCACGGACGTGCCTAAGTAAATAAATTAGGAATTAATCTTGACGGCGCTCCGCCGTCACGACAGTCTGTACCAGCCGAACGAGGGCCCGGTCGTCAGGGGGCCGGGCCCCGTTCCGTGGGCGTAAGGGAGTCCCATGAACACCTCGCAACCCAGCCGCCGCCGGTTCCTCGCCGGTGCGGGCGCCGTCGGCGCCGCGGCGATGATGAGTAGCTGCGTCACCTCCGGCTCGTCCGGTGCCAAGACCCAGTCGGGCAAGGGCCCGGTCACCCTTCAGTCCAACCTGTCGTCCCCGCAGGCGAAGGCCGCGATGCAGGACCTCGTGGCCGCGTACAACAAGCAGGGCGACGGCAAGGCCAAGCTGAACACGGTCGCCTCTGAGACCTTCCGCACCCAGCTCCCGACGTACCTCACCTCCGGCAACCCGCCGGACCTGCTCACCTGGTACCCCGGCTCGGTCGCGGACTCGTACGCCAAGAGGAATCTGCTGCTCGACGTCGGCGACATCTGGGCCGAGCCGGAGCTGTCCGGCTACTCCAAGGCGCTCCAGACGCTGTGCACCTCCTCGTCGGGCCAGAAGGTGTTCGTGCCCGCCACCTACTACTGGTGGGGCGTGTTCTACCGGAAGTCGAACTTCGCGAAGTGGGGCGTCCAGGAGCCCAAGACCTGGGACGAGTTCATGGCCCTGTGCGAGACGCTCAAGTCCAAGGGCGTCGCGCCGATCGGCCTCGGCGCGGGCGGCGGCACCGCGTGGGTCGCGTCGTCCTGGTTCGACTACCTCAACATCCGTATCAACGGCGCCCAGTACCACCGCGACCTGCTCGCGGGGAAGCACCGCTTCGACGACCCCGAGGTCCGCAAGGTCTTCGACAAGTGGGCCGAGGCGCTGCCGTACTTCGACCCCAACGGCACCGCGCTCGCCTTCCAGGACGCCACCACGGCGCTGCTCCAGGGCCGCACCGGGATGATGCTGATCGGCACCTTCTTCGCCGACTCCGCCCCGAAGGGCGAACTGGACGACATCGACTTCTTCCGCTTCCCGGTGATCGACGCCAAGATCCCGATGGCCGAGGAGGGCCCCACCGACGGCTACTTCGCCAGCGCCCGCACCGGCCACCGGGACGAGGTCAAGGACTTCATGCGGTATCTGGCCACCGCCCCGGCGCAGGAGACCTACATCAAGGGCTCCTCCGGCACCGCGCTGCCGACCAACCCCAAGGCCAAGGACAGCGGCACCCCGCTGGTGAAGAAGGGCCGCGCGCTGATCGAGAGCGCCGCCGAGGTCACGCAGTTCTTCAACCGCGACTCCAGCGACGCCCTCCAGCCGACCGCCGACACCGCGCTGACGAAGTTCCTGGCCAAGCCCAAGGAGATCGACTCGATCCTCACCACCTGGCAGCGGGACGCGCAGAAGATCTGGAGCCAGTGAGATGGCGGTGCTCACCGCGACCCGCGCGGACCCGGGCAAGAAGCCGGGGAAGCCGAAGAAGCGCAAGCAGGCGACCCGGGTCCCGCCCGTCGTCCTCGCCTTCGTCCTGGTCCCGCTGCTCGCCGAGGGCTTCTGGGTCTTCTGGCCCGCCCTCCAGGGCTTCTACCTCTCGCTGACCAAGTGGGACGGCGTCTCGGCGCCGCGGTTCATCGGCCTGGGCAACTACCGGGAGATGGTGCACGACAGCGTCTTCCACACCGCCGTGCTCGACACCGTGCTGTGGCTGGTGCTCTTCGGCGGCCTGTCCGCCGCGCTCGGCCTCGGCGCGGCCCTGCTGCTCCAGCAGGAGCGGCGCGGGGTCGGCTTCTACCGGGCCGCGCTCTTCCTGCCCGTGGTGTTCTCGCTGACCGCGACCGCCCTGGTCTGGCAGGCGATGTACCAGCCGGACGGCCTGATCAACCACACCCTGTCCGGCCTCGGACTCGGCAGCCTCACCCACCCCTGGCTCGCCGACCAGGACACCGCGTTCTACGCCGTGATCGTGCCCGCCCTGTGGCGGCAGATCGGCTACGTGATGGTGCTCTACCTGGCCGGACTCAAGGGCATCGACCCGATGCTCTACGAGGCCGCCAAGGTTGACGGCGCCTCCCGCTGGCAGCAGTTCCGGCACATCACGCTGCCGCAGCTCAGCAGCGTCAACGCGGTCGTGCTGTCGGTCATCATCATCGACTCGCTGCGCTCCTTCGACGTGGTGTGGGCGCTCACCCGCGGCGGCCCGTACCACTCCTCCGAACTGCTCAGCACGTACATGTACTCCACCGCCTTCCAGTCCCTGCGGCTCGGCTACGGTTCCGCGCTCGCCGTCGTGATCTTCGTGCTGGCGTTCGGCGTGATCGCGTCGTACCTGGTGCGCGCCTTCAAGGAGGCCGACTCATGACCGTCACGCACGCGGGCGCCGACGCGGCGCCGACCGCGGACCGTACCGGCGAGGACGCGGGTGCCGGTACGAAGGCCGCGCGCGGCGGGAGCCGTCGGCCCGACCGGCGCCGCGCCTGGGGGACCGCCGCCTTCCACACCGGCGCGGGACTGCTGTCGCTGATCTGGCTGATCCCCATCGTCGTCGTACTGGTCACCAGCACCCGCTCCTTCGACGACATCGCCGCCAACGGCCTCGGCGGCCTGCCGCACTCCTTCACCCTCGACGGCTTCCGCCAGGCATGGGTCGACGGCGGACAGCAGCGCGCGCTGATCAACAGCATGCTGGTGTCCGTCCCCACCGTGCTGATCTCGCTGCTGCTCGCCTCGATGGCCGCCTTCGCGCTCAGCCGCTACGACGTGCCGCTGCGCCGCGTACTGCTGCTGGTGATGCTCAGCGGCAATCTGCTGCCGCCGCAGATCCTGCTGATCCCGGTCTCCAAGCTCAGCGAGCAACTGGGCTTCTACGACTCGCTGTACGCCCTCATCGGCGTCCAGGTCGGCTTCGGCGTCGGCTTCTACGTCTTCGTGCTGCACGGCTTCATGCGGTCCATCCCGCCGGAGATCCAGCAGGCCGCCGTCATCGACGGAGCGGGCCCCTGGCAGATCTACACGCGGATCATCCTGCCGCTCGCCAGGCCCGCGCTCGCCGCGCTCACCGCGCTGTCGTTCACGTGGATCTTCAACGACCTGCTGTGGGCCATCACCGTGCTGCGCACCGACAGCAAGATGCCGATCACCGCGTCGCTGATCGGCCTCCAGGGCCAGTACGTCTCCATGTGGAACGTCATCGCGGCCGGTTCCGTGATCGCCGCCGCCCCGACCGTCATCGTCTTCCTCCGATTCCAGCGGCACTTCGTGGCCGGACTCAACCTGGGAGCAGTCAAGTGACCCCGTCCGCAACGCCGTCGGCCGCACCGTGGCTGCTGCGCACCGACACCACCACCTACGCCGTCCGCCTCGGCGGCGACGGGCGGTGGGCCGAGGTCGCCGCCTGGGGCCCGCACGGCGCCGAGACCGGCCCGTCCCCGCTGGATTGGTCGCGCCGCACCCACTACATCACCCCCGCCGACGCCGCCCCGGCCGAATACCTGCCCCAGGGCATGCGTCCCTTCGGCGGCGCCGACCTCGTCGTACGCCGCCCCGACGGCGAACGCGGCGTGTGGTGGACCTTCGAGCGCGCCACACAGGACGACGACCGGTCGCTGCGCCTGGACTTCACCGACGACCACCTCGGACTGCGGGTCGCGCTGCGCTACGAGACCGTGCCCGGCACCGACGTACTGCTCCGCTGGACCGAGCTGACCTGCACGGGACCGGACGAACTGCGCCTGGAACGCCTGGACTCCGCCGCGATCAGCGTCCCCGTCACCGACGGCGGGGGCGCCCGGCTCACCTACCTCACGGGCCAGTGGTCGCAGGAGTTCCAGCGCACCCAACTCGACCTCGTCAGGGGCCGGTTCGAGATGGCCTCCACCCAGGGAGTGCCGGGCCACGCCTACGCGCCCTGGCTCGCGGTCCAGGACGCCGCCGCCCCGCAGGAGGGCGACACCCCCACCTACGGCATCGCGTTGGAGTGGTCGGGCAACTGGCACATCACCGCGGACGCGGAACCCGGCGGGATCGTCCGCGTACGCGCCGGACGGCTGCCGCACGAGGAGTCCGTCCGCCTCGCGCCCGGCGCCACGCTCACCACCCCGCGCGTCGCCTGCGCCTTCAGCCCGGAAGGGCTCGACGGACTGACGCGGATCTGGCACGCGTACGAGCGCGCGCTGAGCGGCGAGCGGCTGCACCGTACCCGCAAGGTGCAGTACAACTCCTGGGAGGCCACCGGCTTCGACGTCGAGGCCGACGCGCAGCTCGAACTGGCCGCCGTCGCCGCCGACATGGGCGTCGAACTCTTCGTCGTGGACGACGGCTGGTTCCGCGGGCGGCGGGACGAGACCGGGGGACTGGGCGACTGGACCCCGGACCCGGCCAACTTCCCCGAGGGATTCGACGGCTTCATCGAGCGGGTCCGCGCCACCGGCATGGACTTCGGCCTGTGGGTCGAGCCGGAGGCGATCAGCCCGCGGTCCGAGCTGTACGCCAAGCACCCCGAGTGGGTGTACCGGATCGACGGCCGCCCGGCGACCCTCGTCCGCGAGCAACTGCTGCTCGACCTCGGCCGGGTGGACGTGCAGGACTTCGTGATCGCCACCTTGGACCGGCTGCTCGGCGAACACGCCGTCAGCTACCTCAAGTGGGACATGAACCGCCCGCCGACCGAGCGCGGCAGGCCCGACACGGGACCGGCCGCGGGCCAGGACCTCGACGCCGACCACGTCGCCGGATACCTGCGGGTCCTCGACCACCTGCGCGCCCACCACCCGCACGTCACCGTCGAGGGCTGCGCGGGCGGCGGCGCCCGCATCGAACACGCCACGCTGGCCCGTACCGACGTGGTCTGGCCCAGCGACAACACCGCGCCGCTCGACCGGCTCGCCATCCAGTACGGCTATCTGCACGCGCACGCCCCGCACACCATGAGCTCCTGGGTCACCGACGCGCCCGGCGTCTTCGACCCGCGGCCCCGCTCCCTGGCCTTCCGCTTCGTCCTCGCCATCGCGGGCGTGCTCGGCATCGGCGCCGACATCCGCGCCTGGACGCCGGAGCAGCGCACCGAGGCGGCGGGCTGGATCGCCCGCTACAAGGAGATCCGCGACGTCGTCCACCACGGCACGGCCCGGCTGCTGAACGGCCCCGCCGATCCGACCTGCGGTGTCCAGTACGAGGAGCGCGGCGGCGCGCGGGTCGTGGTCACCGCGTGGAGCACCGGACGGCTCGACGGCGCGCCGCTGGTCCCCGGACGCGCCTCGCGGCTGCGGCTGCGCGGCCTGGACCCCGCCGCCCGCTACACCGACACGGCGGACGGGACGGTGTACAGCGGGGCGTATCTGCTCCACAGCGGCCTGCCGTTCGGCTGGACCGGTCGACACGACGCCGAACTCGTCGTGCTGGCGCGGCAGGAGGCCGCCGACGGCTCCGGGCGTCACTAAAGTCGCGGGAGGCCCGGACCGGTCCGACCGCACCGAGCGGCCCGACCGCACCGACCGCACCGACCAGCCCCACCGTACCGAGGAGCAGGACCAGCACATGAACGCAGCACTCCGCTTCGCCGACAAGGTGGCCGTGGTCACCGGAGCCGCTTCCGGGATCGGCGCGGCCACCGCAGAACGGCTCGCGGCCGAGGGCGCCGCCGTGGTCCTCGCCGACATCGCGGCCGACCGCGCCGAGGGCGTCGCCGCGGGCATCCGCGAGGAGGGCGGCCGGGCGGTGTCCGTACGGGCGGACGTGTCCGACCCCGAGGACTGGGAGCGGATCGTCGCGGTGGCGCACGCCTACGGCCCCGTGGCGGCTCTGGTCTCCAACGCCTACACCGTCGACGTGGCCCCGGCCCACGAGATGTCCGTCGCCTCCTGGGAGCGTCAGCTCGCGGTCAACCTCACCGGCGGCTTCCTCGGCTTCCGGGCGCTGCTGCCCGACCTGCGCACCGCCCGCGGCGCCGCCGTCCTCACCTCCTCCGTGCACGCGCACAAGGGCATCCCCGGCCACCCCGCCTACGCGGCGGCCAAGGGCGCGCTGCTGTCGCTGAGCGGCCAACTGGCCGTCGAGTACGGGCCCGAGGTCCGGGTCAACGCGGTGCTCCCTGGTCCGATCCTCACCGCGGCCTGGGACCGGGTGCCCGAGGAGGACCGGGCCCGCAGCGTCGCGGAGACCGCGGCGCGCCGCTTCGGCCGCCCGGAGGAGGTCGCCGCGGCCATCGCCTTCCTCGCCTCGGACGACGCCTCGTACATCACCGGTTCGAGCCTGCTGGTGGACGGCGGCTGGAGTGTCACCAAGGCCTCGGCCTGACCGCCGCCGACCACCATCGCCGTACCTCACCCGGGGTACCCCACCCGACCTGGAGAAAGGCAGAACGACATGACGCCATACGCGCGCCGCGGAGTGCACGGGCAGACCGTGGAGACTCTCGCGCGCCGGGTGCTCAGCGGCGAGATCCCCGAAGGGGCGACACTCGATCTCGTGGCGTTGCAGAGCGAGTTGGACGTCAGTCTCACCGCGCTGCGCGAATCGCTGAAGGTGCTGGCGGCCAAGGGGATGGTCGACGCGCGGCAGAAGCGCGGCACCTTCGTCAGAGCCCGCGCCGACTGGAATCTGCTGGACGCCGACGTGCTGCGCTGGCAGTTCGCGGGCGGCACCGGCACCGGGGCCGACCTGGGGCTGCTGCGCAGCCTCGGCGAGGTCCGCGGGATCGTCGAACCGGCCGCCGTACGGCTGGCGGCGGTGCGCCGTACCGACGGCGACCTGGTCGCGCTGGACGCCGCGCTCACCGCGATGGGTGAGGACGAGGGCGGCGCCGCGCACGCGGTCGAGGCCGACCTCGCCTTCCACCGCGCCCTGCTCGCCGCCACCCACAACGAACTGCTGGAGCGGATGGAGATGGTGATCGAGTCCGGTCTCGCGCACCGCGACGAGATCGTGCACAGCTCCCCGCACGGCCAGGACCCGGTGCCCAGCCACCGGGCCGTCCTCGACGCGGTACGCGACCAGGACCCGGACGCCGCCGAGCGCGCCATGCGGGCCCTGCTCGACCAGGCCGTCCGCGACCTGGACCTGGTGCACGGCTCGGGCGCCGAGGCGGTCGAGGGGTCCGGCGGGTCCGGCGGGTCCGGGACAACCGGGGCATCCGAAACGGCGCGGGCATCCGAAAGGGCGCGGGCATCCGAAAGGGCGCGGGCATCCGAAAGGGCGCGGGCATCCGAAAGGGCGCGGGCATCCGAAAGGGCGCAGGCATCCGAAAGGGCGCAGGCATCCGAAACGGCGCGGGCAACCAAGGAATCCCAGACCTCCACGGCTTCAGAGGCGGCGAAGTGAAGATAGTGCGCGTCGAGACCTTCCTCGTACCGCCCCGGTGGCTGTTCTGCCGGATCGAGACGGACGAGGGCGTCGTCGGCTGGGGCGAACCCGTGGTCGAGGGGCGGGCCGAGGTGGTGCGCGCCGCCGTCGACGTGCTGGCCGAGTATCTGATCGGCCAGGACCCGCTGCGGATCCAGGACCACTGGCAGGTGCTCACCAAGGGCGGCTTCTACCGCGGCGGCCCGGTGCTCTCCAGCGCCGTCGCCGGTCTCGACCACGCGCTGTGGGACATCGCGGGCAAGACGTACGGCGCCCCCGTGTACGGCCTGCTCGGCGGTCCGGTCAGGGACGCGGTCCGGGTCTACGCCTGGGTCGGCGGCGACGAGCCCGCGCGGCTCGCGGAGGACGTCGGCGCGCAGGTCGAGGCGGGCTTCACCGCCGTCAAGATGAACGCGGCCGGCCGCACGTCGGCGCTCACCACGCCCGCCGAGACCGCCGCCGTCGTGGAGCGGGTGGCCGCCGCGCGCCAGGCGCTCGGCCCCGGACGCGATGTCGCCGTCGACTTCCACGGCCGCTTCACCGCCGCGGGCGCCCGGCGCGTGCTGCGTGAAATCGCGCCGCTGCACCCGCTGTTCGTCGAGGAGCCGCTGCTGCCGGAGCTGGGACATCTGCTCGGCGGCCTGGTGGCCTCCACCGAAGTGCCGATCGCGACCGGTGAACGCCTGTACGGGCGTGCGGAGTTCCTGCCCGCGCTCACCGCGGGCATAGCCGTGGCGCAGCCGGACCTCTCGCACGCCGGGGGCATCACCGAGGTGACGCGGATCGCGTCGCTCGCCGAGACGTACGGCGCCCAACTCGCCCCGCACTGCCCGCTGGGGCCGATTTCGCTCGCCGCCAGCCTCCAAGTCGCCTTCTGCACGCCGAACTTCCTCATCCAGGAGCAGAGCCGCGGCATCCACTACAACAAGGACGCCGACCTGCTGTCGTATCTGGTGGACACCGAGCCGTTCCGCTTCGTGGACGGCCAGGCGCAGCGCACCGGGCTGCCGGGGCTCGGGATCACCGTGGACGAGGCGGCGGTACGCGCCGCCGACCGCGGTGGGCACGCCTGGCGCAATCCGGTGTGGCGGCACGCCGACGGGTCGTTCGCGGAATGGTGACAGCGCTGACCGGGGCGGCGCTTCCCGTACGGATCGTCACCGACCTTGCGCACGGCGGCCGTTGGACGTCGCTGCGGGCCGGGGACCGCGAATGGCTCTGGCACCGGGACGAGCCACGTCGCGCGGGCGTCGCGCCCGGTGACGCCTTCGCCGACGCGGGCGGTGTGGAGGAGTGCCTGCCCACCGTCCGGGGCGTCCCCGACCACGGCGACGTGTGGTCGCGCCCCTGGCGGCGCGAGAACGGCGGGGACGGCGCAGATGGCGCGGACCGGGTCGACCACCCCGACTTCCGGCTCACCCGGCGGATCGGGGGCGGCCCCGGCGGCGGCGCGGTGGTCGACTATCGGCTGACCGCCGCGCCCGGCTACCGCTTCCTGTGGGCCGCCCACGCGCTCCTCGACGTGTCGCGGGACGGCCGGATCGAACTGCCGCCCGGCGCACAGGCCCTGCACTACCCGGACGGGGGTGCGCGGCGCGAGCCGTTCACCTGGCCGTCCGCCGGGGGCACGGGCGACGGGACGCGTACCCGCTTCGACCTGCTCGGGCCCGACGACGGTACGGCGAGCGGCGCGGTCGTCGAGGCCGCGACGGCGACCGTGCACGACGGGACCGACCGGCTGCGGTTCGCGCTCGACGTGGCCGGTCAGCCCGCGTCCATCGCCCTGTGGCGGAATCTGGGCGGCTTTCCCGAGGGCGCGCCGTACCGCTCGATCGGCGTGGAGCCGATGCTGGGCCGGGTCTTCGACCTGGCGACGGCGGGGGAGGGGGACGCGGCCTGCGTTCCTGCGAGCGGCGAGGTCCGCTGGCGGCTCACGGTCACGGCCGCCGGTGCTTCCGCCGCCACCGCCGCCGCGTCCGCCCCGGACCGCTGAACCCTCGACGGGATCGGCTGACCGTGTCCGGCTCACCACGACCGGCTCACCGCACCGCGACCGGCTCACACCGACCCCACCGCCCGCCCCGGCCCCACGCCGTCCGAATCACCGCAACAGGAAAGGAACATCACCCGTGGACCTGCTCACCGCGCTGCGCGCCCACCGCCTCGTCGCCATCGTGCGCGGCGACGACGAGGACGCGTCGCTGCGCACCGTACTGACCCTGGTCGAGGAAGGCGTCGCGCTGGTCGAGGTCTCGCTCAGCGGCCGGAACGCGCTCGGCGTCATCGCCGCGGCCCGCGCCGCCCTCGGCCCCGACGCGCCGCTCGGCGCGGGCACCGTCCTCACCGAGCGCGACGCCAAGGACGCGCACCGCGCCGGGGCCGACTTCGTCGTCACGCCCGCGGTCGGCGAAGGCGTCAGCGCCGCACGGGAGTTGGGCCTGCCCGTGCTGGCCGGCGTGATGACGCCCACCGATATCGTCACCGCGCGGCGGCTCGGCGCCACCGCGCTCAAGCTCTTCCCCGCCGAGCAAGCGGGCGGCCCCGGCTACCTCCGCGCCCTGCGCGGCCCCTTCCCCGACCTGCCCTTCGTGCCCGTCGGCGGCGTCGACATCCCGGCCGCCCGCGCCTACTTCGCCGCCGGAGCCCTCGCGGTCGGCGTCGGCTCGCCCCTCATCGGCGACGCGGCGAGCGGCGGCAGCCGGACCGCACTCCGCGCGCGGGCCAGGGACTTCCTCGCCGCCGTCGCGGAGACGGACGCACCGAGCGCGCGGGCCGCGCGATGACCGGGAGTACGACCGAACGGGGGCAGCGCCCGGCGCCGTCACTCGCCATGACCGGACGGGGCCCGCGCCGTACCCCCGCGAGGAGACTGCCGTGATCCGGATCGGCGGCCCCGTCGCCTGCCTCGGGGAGACGATGGTCGCGATGGTGCCGGAGACCGGTGAAACGCTCGCGGAGGCACGGCGGTTGCGGGTGGAGGTCGCCGGGGCGGAGTCGAACGCGGCGATGTATCTGGCCGACCACGGGGTGGAGGCCCGGTGGGTGTCGGCGGTCGGTGACGATCCGTTCGGGCGGCGGATCGTGGCCGAGGTCGCGGCGTGCGGGGTGGACGTCGGCGGCGTCAGGACCGACACGGGGCGGCCGACCGGGGTGATGGTGAAGAGCCCCGGCGGGCAGGGCACCCGCGTGCACTACTACCGGCGGGGGTCGGCCGCGTCCGCGCTCGGGCCGCGATCGCTGGCGGCCGAGGCCGTACGCACCGCGGGGCTGCTGCACCTGACCGGCGTCACGGCGGCGCTGTCGGACTCCTGCCGTGACCTGGTGGACGCGGCGCTGCGCGGCCCGCTGCCGGTCAGCTTCGACGTCAACCACCGGCCCGCGCTCTGGCCGGACGGCGCGGCGCCCGGCGTCCTGCGCGACTTCGCCGACCGCGCGGACATCACTTTCGTCGGCCTGGACGAGGCCCAGGAACTGTGGGGCGCGCACCTCGCCGACGCCGCCGACGTACGCGCCCTGCTGCCGGGCCCGCGTGTGCTGGTGGTCAAGGACGGCGCCCGCGCCGCGACCGCCTTCGACGGCGCGACGGCGCACACCGTGCCCGCCCGCGCCGTCGAGGTCGTGGAACCCGTCGGCGCGGGCGACGCCTTCGCCGCCGGATTCCTCACCGGCCTGCTCCGCGGCGAGCCGCCCGTCCGCGCGCTGCGCCTTGGCCATGTCACCGCGGGCGCGGCCCTGCGGGTCCCCGGCGATCACGGCCCGCTGCCGGACCCCGCCCGTATCGCACAGCTGCTGGACGCCACCGAGGCGCGGTGGGCCCCGGCCGCGTCCCCGGGCGGCGTCACCGATAGCTGACGGTGACCTGCTGACGCACGGACCTCTGCGGAACGGTGACGGTCACCTTCCCGGCGGCGTCCCACGCCCAGGCGCTCCTGGCCACCGGGACGCCGTCCACGGTCACGGACTTCGGCGCGGTGGCGTTGGTCACCGGCACACCGGGCCTCCTCGGCCAGAGTTTACGTGTATGGCAGCAGCGCCTCGTTCGAGCGGGTGTCACCCGTGAAGTGCACGGTGGTGCGCTTGTCGGCCCACGGCCCGGTCGTGAGCCCGGCCCTGCCGCCGTAGCCGCCGGTCTGGAGTGAGCCGTGCGCCCGCGAGAACCCGCTGGGTGAACGGGGCGCCGCCGAAGCCGTCACGGCCGACGGCGTCGAAGGTCGGCGCGTCCAGGAACGCGGTGTCGCCCGCGTACGCGGTGGGGATCAGCGTGGGGGAGAGGACCTCGAACCGCGCATCGCCCGAGACCACGGCGTCGGTTCGACGTCGGGTCATGTCTGGTTGTGGGTCCGCTTGAGCGCATTTCTGTTCGTGCGCTGACAAGTCGACGATGACAGATCCGGTGCCGCGAGGAGAGTGTGCCGACTGGTGCGAATGGGGTTGGTGCAAAGAGCTGATGCGAGTGGATGTACCCGGCGGGGCGCACCGGCTGGTGAGCCGTCAGGGGGCGGTCTGCTCGCGCAGCGGGCCGGTGTCCTTCGCGGGGTCGGCCGCCGGGGCCGGGGCGCCGGAGTCGTAGCGCCAGAAGGAGCGGACCAGCGGGGCGGCGAGTGCCACGACCGCCACGCAGGCGAGGCCGCCGATCGTCCAGGACAGCCCGGCGCCCAGCGCGGCGGCCATGGTACCGGCGCGCAGGTCGCCCAGCCGGGGGCCGCCGGCGACGACGACGGTGTGGACGCCCTGCATGCGGCCTCGCATCTCGTCGGGGGCGTAGGTCTGGAGGAGTGTCTGGCGCAGGACCGCGCTGATCAGGTCGGCCGCGCCGGCGACGGCGAGGAGCAGGACGACCAGCCAGAGCTGCCGGGCCAGGCCGGAGACGGCGACGGCGGCGCCCCACACCAGCACGGCGCCGGTGAGCACCACGCCCTGCCGCCGGATCCGGCCGATCCATCCGCTGGCGAACCCGGCCAGGACGGAGCCGATCGGGATGGCGGAGTAGAGCAGTCCGACCGAGCCGCCGAAGCGGGCGTCCGCGGCGGCGGGGAACAGCGACCGCGGCATCGCCAGCGTCATGGCACAGATGTCCACGAAGAAGCTCATCACCAGCACCGGCCGCCCGCCGATGAAGGACAGCCCGTCCCGTACCGACCGCAGACCCAGGCGGCCCGCGGAGCCGTCCGGCGGAAGTCGGGGCAGCCGCAGCGTGGAGTGCAGCGCGGCCGTGAACAGCACGGCGTCCGCGCCGTACGCGTACGCGAAGCCGTGCGGGACGGTGACGAGGACACCGGCGATCAGCGGGCCGACGACCTCGCCGACCGTGCCGATCACGTAGTTGAGGGTGTTCGCGGCGGGGATCAGGCCGGGCTCGACGATGCGCGGCACGATCGCGCCGCGCGCGGAACTGGCCATCGCGAACCCGGCGGACTGCGTCGCGACCAGGGCGAGGATCAGCCCGACATTGCGCACGTCGAGCAGCGTCTGCGCGAGCAGCGCCAGCGTCACCGTCCAGGTGCCGAGCGAGGACCACAGATACAGCGTCCTGCGGTCGACGGCGTCGGCGACGGCCCCGCCGTAGAGGCCGAAGACGATCAGCGGCACCAGACCGGCGAAGCCGACCATGCCGACGGCCAGCGACGAGTGCGAGATCCGGAAGACCTGGACCGGCACCGCGATCTGGGTGAGCATCGAGCCGACGAACGACGTGCCCTGGCCGATGAAGAGCCGCCGGAAGGCGGGCAGGGCCAGTGGGCGGGTGTCGATGGCGTGGTCGGCGAGCAGCCGCCGCGCTCCGCGAGGGCTCGGCTGCTCCGCGCGCTCCACGGCGTCGCCTTTCATCCGCCTCTGCTTTCCGGGCCGCCGCGGCCCTCTTCCCGTTGCCGTCCGCCGGGGGCCCTGCCCGGCCGTTCGTCCTGCCGGCCCCTTGCCGCCGCGGCTCACAGGCGGCAGCTGATCTCCATGCCGTCCTCGACCGGGAAGGTGACGCTCTCGTAGCCGTTGCGCGGATCGCGGACGTAGTCGAGATACGGCGCCAGGTCCGTGAGGTCCACGTCGTCGGCCACGACGAGGGTGCCCGGCGCGAGGCGCGGTTCGAGCAGCCGCAGGACGGGCAGACAGAGGTCCTTCCAGCCGTCGAGCAGCAGGAAGTCCACCGGACCTGACAGCTCGGCGAGGGTGTCGCGGGCGTCGCCTTCGAGGACGGTGACCAGTCCGTCGAGACCCGTCTCGGCGAAGGTCACGCGGGCCGCGGCGGCCTTGTCCGCGCTCAGTTCGGTGCTGATCACCCGCCCCGCGCCGTTGTCGCGCACCGCGGCGGCCAGGTGGAGCGTGGAGATCCCGAAGGAGGTGCCGAATTCGACGACGGTGGCCGGGCGGACGGCCCGGACCAGGCTGTACAGGAGTTTTCCGCCGTCGGCCGAGATCGGCATGTACACCTCGGCGTTGGCGTCGGCCAACTCCCGCGGCGTCGCCGGGGCGAAGCCGTCGGGCCACGCGGCCCGGATACGGCGGCGGGTCGCGTCGTCCTGCGCGGCCCGGTCGAACATCGCGGTCAGAGCGGAGACGACCCGGGGGTCGCGGAGGGTGCTGGTGGCTGTCATGGGCTCTAGAGTAGACGCACCGTTGCGTTGCGTCTAGAAGTTGCCGACCTACCCCGGGACCCGGAGGATGCAGACATGGAGCGAGGGAGTTCGGTCGCCGACGGCGCCAGGGGCGCCGAAAGCGCGGGGGGCGCCGAGACTGCGGGCGGCACGGAGGGTGCGGAGGGCGCCGGGGCTGACGCCGACCGGACGGCGCGGCACCACGGCAACCGGCACGGGCGCAGCGAGCAGGCGCGGATGGCCGTACTGGAAGCCGCCGACGACCTCCTGGTCGAGAAGGGCTTCGCCGGTGTCACCGTCGAAGGCATCGCGGCGCGGGCCGGGGTCGCCAAACAGACCATCTACCGCCGCTGGAACACCAAGACCGACGTCCTTCTGGACGCCTTCCTCCAGGACGCCGCCGAAGCCCTCGCCCCGGCCGACCACGGCGATCTCGGCGCCGATCTCCGCGAGCACCTGGGCCTGCTGGCCGGCTTCCTCACCGCGTCAGACGCGGGCGCGGTCTTCCGGGCCCTGCTCGGGCACGCGCAGCACGACCCGGAGTTCGCGGCCGTGCTGCGCGCCCGCTATCTCGACGAGCAGCGCCGCCGCGACCGGCTCCCGCTGGAGAACGCGGTGGGCCGCGGCGAACTCCCCGCCGGTCTCGACCTGACGGCCGAGGTCGACCGGCTCGTGGGGCCGATCTACCACCGCGTCCTGGTGACCGGGGACCCGGTCGACCGGGACTTCACCGACCGTCTCGTGGACGACTTCCTGCGCCGCCACCCCCGTGCCCGTCCCGCGTCGGACGGCGCTTCCTAGCGGCGCGTGGTACGTCCTCCCGTCGGCGTCCGTCAGGCTCCGGTGCCGTCGGCGGCGGCCTTGAGCGCCGCCAGGTCGATCTTCTTCATGCCGAGCATCGCCTTCATCGCGCGCTGGCCGCGCTCCGCGTCGGGGTCGTTCAGCATCGCCACCATGCCGGTGGGGACGACCTGCCAGGACAGCCCGTACTTGTCCTTGAGCCATCCGCACGGGCCCTCGGAGCCGCCGCCCTCGGTGAGCCGGGCCCAGTAGTGGTCGACCTCGGCCTGGTCCTCACAGGTGATCAGCAGCGAGACGGCCTCGGTGAAGGGGAACTCGGGGCCGCCGTTGATCGCGATGTACGGCTGGCCGTCCAGCTCGAACGCCACGGTCAGTACGGTGCCCGCCTCGCGCGGACCGGCCTCGCCGTAGTAGGTGGTGTCGGTGATCCGCGAGTTCGGGAAGACCGAGACGTAGAACTCGGCGGCTTCCTGGCTCTCGGTGTCGAACCAGAGGTTGGGGGTGATCCGGGGCATCGCGGTCTCCTCGCGTCAGGCTGTCGTCGGCGCCCGAGCGCCGCCGTTCACCTTTATGACCGGCCGCCCGCCGAAAACTCATCGGCGACACAGCACCCGCGCGGCTCAGTCCCCCAGCCGGTCGATCTGCCGGATCTTGTTGGTGACGTCGAGCGCCGCGACCTTGTAGGACTCGGCGAGCGTCGGGTAATTGAAGACCGCGTCCACGAGGTAGTCGACGGTGCCGCCGCAGCCCATCACGGCGTGGCCGATGTGGATCAGCTCGGTGGCGCCGGTGCCGAAGCAGTGCACGCCGAGCAGCTTGCGGTCCTCCGGCGAGACCAGCAGTTTCAGCATGCCGTGCGCGTCACCGATGATCTGGCCGCGGGCCAGCTCGCGGTAGCGGGAGACACCGACCTCGAACGGCACCAGTTCGTCGGTGAGCTGGTCCTCGGTGCGGCCGATGAAGCTGACCTCGGGAATGGTGTAGATGCCGATCGGCTGGCCGTCCTGCATCGCGTGCACGGGTTCGCCGCAGGCGTGGTACGCGGCGGTCCTGCCCTGCTCCATCGAGGTCGCGGCCAGCGCGGGGAAGCCAATGACGTCACCGACGGCGTAGATGTGCGGGACCGCGGTGCGGAAGTGCTCGTCCACCGATATCCGGCCGCGCTTGTCGGCTTGCAGACCGGCCTTGTCGAGGTCCAGCTCGTCGGTCAGACCCTGCCGTCCCGCCGAGTACATCACCGCGTCCGCGGCGATCTTCTTGCCGCTCTCCAGCACCGTCAGGGTGCCGCGCTCGTGCCGCGAGACCGCCGCGACCGTCTCGCCGAAGCGGAAGGTGACCGCGAGATCCCGCAGGTGGTACTTGAGCGCCTCGACGATCTCGGCGTCGCAGAAGTCCAGCATTCCCTCGCGCTGCTCCACCACGGTGATCTTGCTGCCGAGGGCGGCGAACATCGACGCGTACTCCATGCCGATGACCCCGGCGCCGACGATCACCATGGACCGCGGCACCCGCTCCATGCTGAGGACGCTGTCGGAGTCCAGCACCGTACGGTCGTCGAACTCGACGCTCGCCGGGCGCGCGGGCCGGGTGCCGGTGGCGATCACGATGTGCTCGGCCGTCACCAGCCGGTCCTGGCCAACCGCGTCGCGCACCGCGACGGTGTGCTGGTCGACGAAGCGCCCGGTGCCGGAGAGCAGCGCGACCTGGTTCCTGGAGAGCTGACTGCGGATCACATCGACCTCGCGGCCGACCACATGCTGCGTCCTCGCGGTCAGGTCCGCGACGGTGATGTCCTCCTTGAGCCGGTAGCTCTGGCCGTACAGATCCCGCTGGTTGAGGCCGGTGAGGTAGAGCACCGCCTCCCGCAGCGTCTTGGACGGGATCGTGCCGGTGTGGATCGACACCCCGCCCAGCGAGTCCGCGCGGTCCACCACCGCCGCCCGCCGTCCGAGCTTGGCCGCCGCGATGGCCGCCTTCTGACCACCAGGACCTGAACCGATCACCAACACGTCGAAGTCGGGCACACCAGCGAGTGTGACAGTCGGCGGCCCGCCCCGGAAGGCTTTGCCGAACAGGGCCGCCCGCGGCCGTGGTCGCGCTGCCGCCGGTCCGCTACGTGACCGGCCGCCCCGCCCGCTGCCCGCCCCGTTCCCCGAACCGCTGCTCGCCCGGTTCCCCGACCCGTAACCCGACCGGCTACGTGACCGGCGCGAAGAGGTGCTGCGCCGCCACGGCCGCGCCGCCGCGCGCCCACTCCTCGAACGGCAGCGGGCGCAGCAGCAGATCGCACTCGGCGGCGGCGCCGAACGCCTGGGCAGCGAAGGTCTCGCGGATCTGGTCGGCGAACAGGTCGTAGGTCGCCACGCCCTCGCCGGAGATGATGATCCGCTCGGGGCCGATCAGGTTGGCGACCGAGGCGATGGCGAGGCCGAGCGCGTGCCCGGCGCGGGAGAACACGGCGCGGACCGCCTCGTCCCCGGCGTGCGCCAGCCGTACCGCTTCGGTCATCGTCAGCCCCGGATTCCCCGTGGCCTGCCTGGCCTGCTCGGTGATGGCGTGCGTGGACGCGACGGCCTCCACGCAGCCGGTGTTGCCGCAGGTGCAGGTCCGCTCGGTGCCGCCGACCGGCAGGTGGCCCACCTCCCCCGACACGCCGTGCGCCCCCGACACCACACGCCCGCGGATGGAGAGTCCGCAGCCGATCCCGGCGCCGACGGTGATCAGCGCGAACGAGTCCAGGCCCGCGCCCGCGCCGAACCACTGCTCGGTGACGGTCAGCGCGCGTACGTCGTTCTCGATCACCGTCGGTGTGCCGGTGGCGGTCTCGACGAGCCGGGCCAGCGCGACCCGGCGCCAGTTGAGGAACGGCGAGTACTGCACGATGCCGGTCTGCCCGTCGACGTCGCCGGAGATGGTCACGCCGATGCTGTGCACGTCCTCGCCGTGCTCGGGCCCGGCCGCCGCGCGCAGCCGCTTGACCAGCCGGGCGATGGCCAGCACCACGGTGCCGACGTCCCGCGAGTCGAGGGTGACCCGGCGTGCCACGAGCGGCTTGGCCGTGAGATCGGCCAGTACGCCGATCAGCTCGTCCGCGGTCACCTTGACGCCGATGAAGCGGGCCCGCTCCGGGCGTACCGCGATCAGCGTGGCGGGTCTGCCGGTCGCCCGCTTCGGGGCCGGGGTGCTCAGCTCGGTGATCCAGCCGTCGCTCAGCAGCGGCGCCGTCACCTTGGTGACGGCCCCCGCGGACAGGCCGGTACGTCGGCCGGCCTCGGCCCGGGTGAGCGGCCCGTGGGCGAGCAGGGTCTGGAACACCAGGGCGGCGGCGGGCGGCTGATCGGCGGGAGTCACGTCTCCGACCCTACCTTTCCGCCGGAAGGTAAGGGAAGGCGAGAGTGGCGCGAGGGGTGCACAGGATTCACAGAATCCACCGGGAAACCAGGTGGTGACTATGTTGACGCTGGAAGGAAACTCTGGCTACAGTCGCCGCACTCCACAGCCGAACGGGGTCCGGGACGGCCCCGAACGGCAGGAGCGCGACCGGCGTTCCTCCCCTCCGGCCGCGGCCTGCGCACGGGGCGGCGTCCCCTCGGACCGCCCCGCGAGCGCAGGCGTCCACGCCAACCAACCCTCCTCGTCACCCGGCCCCGCCGTGCCCGCGCACGGTGCCGAGATGGAGCAGTCATGGCACCTTCCGATGGACCCGTACGCCTCAGCGCCCGTGCCGCCCGCGCCAGGGGCGGCGCCCGGAACGCCGTCCTCCCCGCCCTGCTGGCGGCCGGAGCGCTGATCGCGGCCTTCGCCGTACCGGCGTCCGCGTCGGCGCCCGCTGCCGCGCCCGGCTCCGCACCCGAGTCCGTACAAGCCGCCGTCTCCCGAGCCGCCCCCGCCCCGTCCCCGGTCCTGGCCGCCAAGCCGTACATGGGCTGGAGCAGTTGGAGCCTGGAGTCGACCAACTTCCCCGGCTACGGCGGGATGAGCTGGCTGACCGAGGCGCATGTGAAGCAGCAGGCCGATGTGGTGGCCAAGAAGCTCAAGTCCCACGGCTACGAGTACATCAACATCGACTCGGGCTGGGTCGGCGGCTTCGACCACTACGGCCGTCCGATGCCCAATGCCACGACGTTCCCCGACGGACTGAAGGGCCTGGCGGACTACGTGCACGCCAAGGGCCTGAAATTCGGCGCCTATCTGGCCGTCGGGCTCTACTTCGACGCGTACAACGACGGGAAGTCGCCGATCTACGGCGCGCCGGGCTGTACGACCAAGGACATCGTCTACCCGGACCTGCGCAAGACCAGCGGCTGGGACGACGTCTCCTACCAGATGGACTTCTCCAGCCCGTGCGCCGCGAAGTACATCGACTCCGTCGCGGCCCAACTGGCGGGCTGGGGCGTGGACTTCCTCAAGGTCGACGGCGTCGGCCCCGGCTCCAACCAGGGCGACGCGGCCCACGACAACATCCCCGACGTCCAGGCATGGCACGCCGCGCTCCAGAAGACCGGCCGTCCGATTCAGTTCACGGTGTCCTGGTCGTTGAGTCATGACCGGGCGGACGTGTGGAAGCGGAACTCCAACGGGTGGCGGGTCGACACCGACGTGGAGTGCTACTGCGACACGCTGGTGACCTGGGACAACTCCGTCAAGCAGCGGTGGAACGACGTCGTCCAGTGGATCGACGACGCAGGCCCCGGCCACTGGAACAACCTCGACTCGCTCGACGTCGGCGCAGGCGCGATGGACGGCCTCACCGACGCCGAACGGCAGACCTACATGACGCTGTGGGCGGTCGAGTCCGCACCGCTGTACTCCGGCGACGACCTCACCCGACTCGACCCCTACGGCCTGAAACTCCTCACCAACGACGAGGTGATCGCGGTCGACCAGGCGGGCAACCCCGCCAGGCCCGTCAGCCAGACCACCGACCAGCAGGTCTGGTACGCCCGCAACACCGACGGAACGTACACCGTCGCCCTGTTCAACCTCGGCAGCGCACCCGCCGACGTCACCGCCGACTTCGCCGACCTCGGCATCACCGGCAAGGCCGCCGTCCGCGACCTGTGGAGCCGCACCGGCCTCGGCAGCGCCTCGGGCCACCTGACGAAGAACCTGCCCCCGCACGGCTCCCGCCTGTTCACCCTCACCCCTGCCAAGAAGACCCCCGGCCCCGGCACGCCCCTCGGCGTCCACGGCACCGCCTCGACCGCCACCACCGTCTCCCTGGCCTGGAACCCGGTGAACACCGGCCCCGCCACCACGGGATACGACGTGTACGTCAACGGCCGTAAGGCCACCTCGACCGGCAGCACCTCCGCCACCGTCACCGGCCTCACCCCCGCCACCGGCTACACCTTCACCGTCACCGCCCACGACGCCAAGGGACGCCACTCCGCGCCCGGAAAACCGGTTCCGGTCACCACCCCCGCCCCCGGCGGACGCGTCACCTACGAAGCGGAAGCCCCCGCCAACACCCTCACCGGAAACGCGAGCATCACCGACTGCGCCTCCTGCTCCGGCGGAAGGAAAGTCGGCAACCTCGGCGGGGACAGCGCGGTCGCCATCAACCACGTGACAGCGCCGAAGGACGGCACCTACCTCCTCACACTCGGCTACGCGGACGGGTCCTCCGGCCGCACCGCCGTGGTCACCGCGGGCGGCTCGTCGTTCCAGCTCCCGCTGCCCGGCGGCAACGACAACAACTGGGGCGTGGCGCGGTCCGTGACCGTACCGGTCCACCTGAAGGCGGGCGACAACACCGTCACCTTCGGCAACCCGGCCGACTACGCCTCGGACGTCGACCGCGTCACCGTCTGACCCCGGTCGCCGTCCCGCGGTTGGGGGGGGGGGGGGGGGAGGGGGGGGGGACCCCCACCAGGGGGGCCCCGGGGCCGACGGAGGGGAGGGGGGACGGGATCGATGGAGGGGAACCGGCCTGGCACACCCAATCGC
>NZ_JBVHMF010000041.1:39558-51766 GCF_055558595.1 Streptomyces sp. NPDC025721
CCCTCCCCACCCTCCCCCCCCCCCCCCCCCTCCCCCCCCGCCCCCCCCCCCCCCCCCCCCCCCCCCCCCCCCCCCCCCCCACCGGCGGCGCCCTGGTGCCCGATGACGATGATGGTCACCGGACCTGCGGAAAGGACTCATTCATGACCACCATCCCCGCGCGGATCGTCACCCTGCGCGCGGCAGGCGCCGCCCTCGTCGTGGAGCTCGGCGAGCCGGTGCCCAGAGTCCTGCACTGGGGGGCCGACCTCGGCGATCTCTCGGACGCCGACCTCGCCGCGCTGAGCCTGACCGCCGAGGGCGCGGTGCTCAACAACTCCCTCGACGTCCCGCGCCGGTTCACCGTCTGGCCCACCGAGGCCGACGGCTGGTCCGGCAGCCCCGCCCAGCAGGGCCACCGGGCGGGCACCGCGACCACCCCGCGGCCGTCCCTGACCGGCGCCGAGCAGCGCGAAGTGCCCGGCGGCGGCGAGTTGGTGATCCGCCTGCGGGACGAGGTCAGCGACCTGGCCGTCACCGTCACCTACCGCCTGGAGCCGTCGGGCGTGCTCGGGGTGCACGCCGAGCTGACCGCGGGGCAGGCGGCGGGCTCCAACACGGACCCGGCGCCGTACGACCTGTCCGCGCTCGGCCTGCTGCTGCCGCTGCCCGAACGCGCCGGTGAGGTACTGGACTTCACCGGCAAGTGGAGCAGGGAACGCTCCCCGCAGCGCCGCCCGCTGCACTACGGCTCGTACGTCCGCGAGGTCCGGCGCGGCAAGCCCGGCGTCGACTCGCCGTACCTGCTGACCGTCGGCGTGCCCGGCTTCGGCTTCCGGGACGGCGAGGTGTGGGGCCTGCACGTCGGCTGGAGCGGCGACCAGCGGTATCTCGTCGAGCGGCTGCCGGAAGGCGCGGGCAGCGACCACGCCGTGGTGCTCGGCGGCGGCGAACTGCTGCGCGCGGGCGAGGTACGGCTGGCACCGGGGGAGTCGTACACCTCCCCGGTCTGCTGGTTCGCCTGGTCCGACGCGGGCCTGGACGGGCTCGCCGACCGCTTCCACACCCTGCTGCGCGCCCGCCCCACCCACCCGGCCACCCCGCGCCCGCTGATCCTCAACAGCTGGGAGGCGGTCTACTTCGACCACGACCTGGACCGGCTGCTGCGGCTGGTCGACCGGGCCGCCGAGGTCGGCGTCGAGCGCTTCGTCCTGGACGACGGCTGGTTCAAGGGCCGCCGCGACGACACCGCGGGCCTCGGCGACTGGACGGTGGACGCGACCGTCTGGCCCGACGGCCTGACCCCGCTGGCCGACCACGTCCGCTCCCTCGGCATGGAATTCGGCCTGTGGGTCGAGCCGGAGATGGTCAACCTCGACTCCGACCTCGCCCGCGAGCACCCGGGCTGGATCCTCGGCCCCTCGGCGGGCCTCGGACCCAGCTCCCGGCACCAGTACACGCTCGACCTCGCCAACGAGGACGCCTGGCAGTACCTGCTCACCTCGCTCGACACCCTCGTCGGCCGGTACGGGATCGGCTACCTGAAGTGGGACCACAACCGCGAGCTGCACGAGGCGGTCGAGCGCGGCCCCGGCGGCGTCGACCGGCCCGGCAGCCGCGCCCAGGTCCTCGCGCTGTACCGGCTGATCGACGCGCTCAAGGCCCGCCACCCGGGCCTGGAGATCGAGAGCTGCGCCAGCGGCGGCGGCCGGATCGACCTCGGCATCCTCGCCCGTACCGACCGGGTGTGGGCCTCGGACTGCAACGACCCGGTGGAACGGCAGACCATCCAGCGCTGGACCGGCCAGCTGCTGCCGCCGGAACTCTTCGGCGCGCACGTCGGCCCCACGCCCAGCCACACCACGAGCCGTCCCGGCACCGACACCTTCCGGATGGCCACCGCCCTGTTCGGCCACGCGGGCATCGAGCAGGACCTCAGCCGCTGCACCCCCGAGGAGCTGGCCCGGCTCACCCACTGGTCCGCGCTCTACCGCGAGCAGCGCCCGCTGCTGCACTCGGGACGGGTGGTCCGCGCCGACCTCGCGGGCGGCGCCGTCCTGCTGCACGGCGTCGTCGCCGCCGACGGCTCGGCCGCGCTGTACGCGTGGGCCAGGATCGCCACCTCGCCCGAGGGCCAGTCGGGCCGCGTCCGGCTGCCGGGCCTCGACCCCGCCACCGCCTACCAGGTCCGCGTCCGCACCGAGATCGGCCTGCCCTCCTTCCACCAGACGACCGCACCGCCGTGGCTGGCCCGCGCCCTCGAGGGCTGGCTGCCGCTGCCCGGCGCCGTCCTGGCCACGGCGGGAATCCCCATGCCCACGCTCGACCCGGAGCACGCGATGCTCATCGAGGTGCGCACGGCACCCTGACCCGGCGGACCGGCCGGCCGACGGGCGTACGGACCGGGGGAGCCCATTGGGGGAGGCATTCGTACCCCAGGTGTACGAATGTCGAATCCACCGGCGCAGGCGGCACGGCGAACCGCCCTCGAACGGGTCACGGACCCGCACGGAGGCGGTTCGTCCTGTTAGGCAGGAGTCGATGCCCGCCATCGAACCCTGGAGTCCCCTTGTCCTTCGCCACCGCCGCCCGCGAGGAGCCGACCGCCTGCCTGCCCGGCCCGGTGCCCGCCCAGAGCGACGGCGCCACGGCGCGGCCATTCGCCCGGATCAGTGAGTGGCATCTGGAGTACGAGGGCTTCCGGTACACCTGCCGGATCAGGCACCACGAACGGCCGGTCGACGCCCCCCTGCTGATCCTCGGCGGCTCCTCCCAGGACCGGCACTCGTGGATGCGGCACGAGCAGCGGATCGGCACCGCGGCCGACGTGATCACCGTCGACCTGCCGGGCTACGGCACCGCCGACTTCCTCCCGGCGTTCTACGGCATCGACTTCCTGGCCGCCGTCGTCCGGCATCTGCTGGACGAACTGGTCGTGCCCGCCGTCAACCTCGTCGCGGCCTGCTTCGGCGGCGCCGTCGGCCTGCGCTTCGCCCAGCACTACCCGGCGCGGGTCGAGCGGCTGTTCTTCGTCGGCATGACGACCCGGATCCCGCCGGACTACGCGGCGGCCATGGAACGCTGGGACGGCATGATCGACCGCGGCGAGACCGACCGGATCGCCCGCGAGCTCACCGACCGCTTCATGTCCCCGCCCGGCACCGGCCGGGTACGCAAGCACGCGGCCGTCGCCCGCCTGGTGTACGGCGGTCTGATCGGCCAGGACGCCGAGCAGTTGCGGAAGTCCGCCGAGCACAACAAGCGGCTGATGCGGCACGAGTGGTACCGGCCGGAGCCCGTACCCGCGGTGCCCAGCCTGGTCGTCACCGGCGAGTACGACACGCTGTGCACCCCGGAGATGGGCCGCGAGGTCGCCGCGGTGCTGCGCGCGGCCACCTTCCTGACCATCGACGAGACCGACCACCTCGCGCCGGTCGAGCGGATCGCGGACTTCGCCGACCTCGTCACCCGCTTCTGCGCCGGCCACCCGCTGGACGACCTGCCGTACTGCAGCGCCCCCGAGTCGGCCGCGGCCGGCACGCTCCGGGAACCGGCCGTGGCCTGGCGCGGCCGACCGTAAGACCGGCGGTATGAGCGACTGTAAAGCCCGGCGATGATGACCGGCGGTGACGGGAGTCCGCAAGGGCAGGGGACCCGCGCTACGGGGTCGGGATGCCCGCGGGCTTGTTCGGCAGGCCGAAGCGGACCGGGACGCCGGGGGAGTACAGCACGCTGACCGGGTCCCCCAGCGGCCGGGCCAGACCGGCGGCCGTCACCACGTCCTCGTCCAGGGACAGCAGCTCGGCGCGGTGCAGCGGCCAGCGCGGATGGGCGTTGGGCAGATACACCGGCCGCCCGAAGAAGGCGTTGTGCATGCCCCAGCGGGCGGTGAGGAAGTGTTCGAGTTCCGTGGGCTCCGCCACCGGCTCACCGATCCGTACGCTCAGCGAGGCCCGCGCGCCGCGCGGCCCCGGCCAGCGGCGGGAACTGGTGTACGTGATGGTGTCGGCGTCCCGGCGCACCGACATCCGCGACCACAGATAGGGCAGCCGGAAGACGCCCCGGCCCACGACGACCGGTATCAGCCGGGACGCGTCCAGCGACCGGAACACCACACCGCGCCGCCCCCGCTCGTCCACCGAGTACAGCCGCACATTCGTCTCGGGGAAGGTGCCCAGGTACGGCACACCGGGCAGCCGGAACCAGCCGACCCGGTGCATGCGGAAGGCGACCAGACCCACGTACGTGACGCCGTGCAGGGTGTCGGGCCGTACGCCCGGCGGCAGCAGCGGCGCCACCAGCCCAGGCTCCACCGGCCAGTGCACGAATGCCAGGTCCAGCCACCACTGCGTCATCAGCGGCTCGGCCGCGGCGCCGGGCGGCGCCTCGGCCACGATCGGCTCCGCGTCGGCGGGGATGGTGGACACGCCGTCCAGCATGCCACCGCCGCGTCACCCGCACGGCTCCGGGGGACGGCCGGTCAGCTCGGGCGGTAGCGGATCTCCAGCATCAGACAGCCGGGGCCCGTGCGGTACGGGCCGTGCGGCATGCCGGGAGGGCGGGAGGCGAAGTGGCCGCTGGCGAAGGTCTTCCCCAGGGTCAGATCCTCCAGCTCGCCCTCCAGGAGATAGACCTCCTCGTAGTAGGCGTGCCTGATCACCCCGGCGGCTGAGGTGTCGAGCCCCGGCTCCCAGCGCGCGAGCCGGGTCAGCTCCGCGCCGTCGGCGGCCGGGTCGTCGGACAGCACGCGCTCGCTGACGCCCGGCGAGCCCTCCGCCGGGGTCCACGGGATGTCCGCGGCGGCGAGGAATTCGTGTTCGTCCTTCACGGGGGAGACCTCTTTCAGCACAGGTACGGGGGTGCGGGCGCCGGTCTCGAATTCGGTTGACCGACGCATGCGGCCGGTATAGCAATGCCGGGTGATAGAAGGCGAGAAAATCCAGCTCAGGGCCAGGATCGAAAGCGATGTCCCGGTGCTCCACGCCGAGTTGCAGGACGACGTGGTGGGCAGGTCCCGCTCCGACTCCCGCCCTTGGCGCCCCATATCGCCGGGCACGGCGGACTCACCGTACGCGGTGAACGGGCTTCCTCCGGAGGTGGTCGTCTTCTCCGTGGTGGAGACGCGGACGCGGGAGCTGGCGGGCGCGGCCTCGATGTGGGGAATCGACACCCACAACCGGCTCGCCCACCTCGGGATCGGTCTGCGCCCCGCCTACCGCGGTCGTGGCCTCGGCACCGACGTCGTGCGCGCGCTGTGCCACTACGGCTTCGTCGTGCGCGGTCTGCACCGGATCCAGCTCGAAACCCTCGCCGACAACACCGGGATGATCACCGCGGCGACGCGCGCCGGATTCCGTGTCGAGGGAACGCTGCGCCGGGCGGCCTGGGTGTACGGCTCCTTCCTCGACGAGGTGGTGCTCGGGCTGCTCGCCGACGAGTGGACCCCGTAGGGCGGACTCACCGCGTCCGGCTCATGGACGTACGGTCGGTCAGCCGTCAGCCGTCAGCCGTCAGCCGTCAGCCGTCAGCCGTCAGCCGTCAGCCGGGGAGACCGGCGGACGGCCGCGCGGCGCGGTTCACGTGCCCTCGCGTACGCGGCAGGAAGTGGCCGACCCGCCTGGCCGGGAAGACGTATTGTCCGATATGCCCCGTTATGCTCGACGGTGTGAAGACGATCCGATCCCGCTGGCGCTCCTGGTGGCCGGACGTCCGATGGGATCCCGTCCTCCTGACCCCGCTCCTGCTGACCGTGATGATCATTGTGGTGGCGCTGGTCACTCCGACCGACTTCGCGATCAGCCGCCTGCTGCCCGCCGCTCCCGCGCTCGCCGCCTCCATGTGGCCGGTGCGCCCGACCGTCGCGCTGGGCGTAGTGGCGACCGCCGTGGTGGTCGGCGACTCGTTCATCATCGACTCCCCGAACATGCTGTTCACGGCCGGGGCGATCGCCGTGGTCACCGCCGCGGCCGGATACGCGGCGCACAGCCGGCTGCACCGCGAGGAGACCCTCACCCAGGTCAGATCGGTGGCCGACACCGCACAGGCGGTCGTCCTGCGGCCGGTGCCGCCCCGTGTCGGGAACGTGGACGTCGAGACGCTGTACGTGGCCGCCGCCGCGGAGGCCCGGATCGGCGGCGACTTCTACGCGGCGGCCGACACCCCGCACGGCGTACGCCTGCTCATCGGCGACGTCCGCGGCAAAGGGCTGAACGCGGCGGGCGCGGCCGGGGCGATCGCCAACAGCTTCCGCGACGCCGCCCACGACGAACCCGACCTCGCGGCGGTCGCGCGCAGGCTGGACAGGAGTGTGGTCCGCTACAGCGCGTCGATCCCCGGCGGCGACGCGCCCGAGCGCTTCGCCACCGCCCTGTTCGTCGAGATCCCGGCCGACGGCGGCCACGCCGTCCTCCTCAACTGCGGCCACCCGCCGCCGCTGCTGCTGCGCGGCGACCGGGCCACGTCCCTCGATCCGAGCGCCCCGTCACCGCCCCTGAACATGGCCGTGCTGATCGGATCCGACTACCGCATGGACACCGTCCCGCTGGTCCGCGGCGACCGGCTGCTGCTCTACACCGACGGCGTCATCGAGACCCGCGACGACACGGGCGCGTTCTTCTCGCTGCGCCGATGGGTGAGCGGCAGACCGCCCGTGGAGCCCAGGGAACTGCTCGACCAGCTCCGCGCCGAGCTGCTGCGCTTCAGCGACGGACAGCTCGACGACGACATCGCCGCCGTGCTCGTACGCTCCCGCGCGGGGGCGTACGATTCGCGCGGTTCGGGCAGCGCGGACGGCTCGTCCGGCTCAGGCGGCGGCTCACCCGGTTCACGCGGCGCGGGTGAAGACGTGTGAGCGGCCGATCGGGGTGAAGCCCCGCCGCGCGTACCAGGTGCGCGGCCAGTCGTCCGCGTCCGCGATCAGGAACAGCAGCGGGCACCCGGCCGCCAGGTGCACGGCGGTGGCGAGATTGACGTCCGCGTAGCCGCGCCGCTGATGCGTGGTCGCGGTGACGACCTCCTCGATCTGCGCGATGCCCTCCGCCGGGTCGAGGTAGAGGTCGGTCCACGCGCCGACCGCCCCCTGCTCGTCCCTGACCGCCAGGAAACGCACCTGGTCCGCGCCCCGCAGCCGGGCGGCGCGGCGGTCGGTGAGCTGGCGCAGCACCTCGTCGTCGGCCTTCGGCAGCCACTGCCGCGTCTGGCGCAGCACGGCGGACCGCAGGGCCC
Organism: Streptomyces sp. NPDC025721; assembly: GCF_055558595.1. Classification (NCBI taxonomy): domain Bacteria; kingdom Bacillati; phylum Actinomycetota; class Actinomycetes; order Kitasatosporales; family Streptomycetaceae; genus Streptomyces; species Streptomyces sp. NPDC025721. Next base: position 46,762 of record NZ_JBVHMF010000041.1, read on the forward strand.
GCGGCGTGACGGTCTCGGCGGCCGGGTCCGGCGCGGGCGCGGGACCCGAGTGCCGCATCACCAGTTCCGTCTCGTGCTCGTAACCGGCCGCGAGCAGCGTCGGCGCGCACAGCACACCGAACTCGTCGTCCAGCACCGAGATCCGGCGGTGCGGCAGATGGGCGAGTACGGCGTCGGCGAACGCGGGCAGCTCGTCCACCGCCACCGGTCCCTCCACGACGATCTGATTGTGCTCGTGGGAGGCGGCGTACGCGCCGTTGAGGACCGCCGCGCCGCCGGGGAACTCGACGACGCACCGGGCCTGCCGCCGCTGGAAGGCGGCGCGGAAGGACGCGATGCGGTGCAGATCGACGGCGGAGACCTCGACAGCGGGCATACCGCCCAGTCTAGGAACACCTGGTCACGGCGCCGCAAGCGCATTTCCCGCCGCCCGCGCGCCGTACCGCTGCCTCGGGGAGGCGCGACCGGTCGGCCGTCACTCCCCGATGTCCTCGTACCAGAGCTCGGGCCGGGCCGCGATGAAGTCCCGCATGAGCGCGACGCAGTCGGGGTCGTCCAGCAGCGTGATCCGCACGCCGTGCTCCGCGAGCCAGTCGTGGCCGCCGGAGAAGGTGCGCGCCTCGCCGATCACCACATGGCCGATGCCGAACTGCCGGATCAGCCCCGAGCAGTACCAGCACGGGGACAGCGTCGTCACCATCGTCGTGCGCCCGTATCCGCGCAGCCGTCCGGCGGCCCTGAAGGCCGAGGTCTCGCCGTGCGCCGACGGGTCGCCGTCCTGCACCCGGCGGTTGTGCCCGCGGCCCAGCACGTGCCCGTCCTGGCCGAAGAGGGCCGCGCCGATCGGGATGCCGCCCTCGGCGAGCCCGGCGCGGGCCTCCTCCAGGGCCGTGGCCAGCATCGTTGTCGGGTCCGGGGCCGCCGCGTCAGTCATGTGCCCACTGTGGCCGCGGGGGAGCGCCGCCGCAATGCCGTCGGCGGCGGACGGCCCGAGGCGCGGAACCGGTCCCTTCCCCCGTGGCCCGGCGCGGACGCCGTGCAAGGGTAGTGACAGGCGTGGCCCGCGTTGCTTCAATGCGGCAAGCGCTTTCCGTCCCCGTTTCCCTGGAGCCGCCGCCGTGCCGATATCCCGTCGTGTCCTGCTCTCCTCGGTCCCGGCGGCGAGCCTGACGGCCCTGGTCGCACCCTTGCGCGCGCGAGCCGCGGACGGCCCGGTCCCGGCGGGCGGCGCGCACAGCGCGAGCGCGGACCAGGCGGCGCTCGTCGCCAACACGGTGGCGGTCTTCGCCGGTACCGCCGAGTCCAACGTTCGCCCCGAGGTCGCCGCGAAGCTCACCGCGATCGAGGCGACCGCCCGCGCCAGGCTGGCCGCGCTGGGCACGGCAGGAGCGCATCAGCTCTTCGGCGGCCTGACGCTCGGCACCAGCGACACCAACCTGACGACGTCGTTCCAGTACCTGTACGAGACGGCGCTCGCGACCCGCGTACCCGGCGCGCCCGGCGGTCCGGGCTCCGGGCTGCGCGACGACGTGGCCGTGCAGCGGCGCGTCATCGACGGCCTGGCCTTCCTCTACGACGGCTACTACGGCGACCAGGCGAAGGGCTACTACGGCAACTGGTTCAACTGGGAGATCGGCATCTCCACCCACGTCACCAAGACGCTGCTGCTCCTCCAGGACGCCCTCGCCGCCTACCGGCCCGACCTCACCGCCGCGTTCGTGGCCGCCATGGACGCCTATCTGCGCAATGGCGAGGACGGCGACGTCGACCTCGACTCGCGCTTCCACACCGGCGCCAACCTCGCCGACATCACCACCAACCGCATCCTGCAAGGCGCGGTCCTCGGCGACGACGCCCGCACGTCCAAGGCCGTCGCCGACCAGTTGACGGTCTTCGCCACGATCGACCCGTACGGTCTGCGGCACGGCGTCACCGACGGCTTCTACGCGGACGGCTCCTTCATCCAGCACGCCTCCGTCGCCTACACCGGCTCGTACGGCACCGGGCTGCTGAGCCGCGTCGTGCAGACGGTCCGGATGCTGGACGGCACCAGCCATGTGCAGGGCGACGACCTGATCGGCGTCGTGCAGGGCTGGATCGCCGAGGGCTTCGCGCCGCTGATCTTCGAGGGGTGGATGACCGAGATCGTCAAGGGCCGCGCGATCTCCAGGACCACCACCGGATACGCGGACATCGCCACCGTCGTCGAGGCCGTCACCGGAATATCCGCCTACGCCTCCGCGAACGACGCGGCGGCGCTGGCCGGTTACGTCCGCTACGTACGGCAGACCTCGCGGGCCGCCCTCGACCCGGTCACCTTCGTCTCCCCGACGACCGTCGTCCGCTACGCCGACATCCTCGCCGACACCTCGGCCCCGGCGCGCGACCTCGTCCCGGCCGCGCACCACGCGGCCCTCAACTCCATGGACAGGACCGTCCACCGCCGCCCCGGCTACGCCTTCGCGCTGGCCCGCAGCTCGGCCAGGATCAGCAAGTACGAGTACATGAGCGGCGAGAATCTGCTGCCGTGGTTCCAGGGCGACGGCGCCCACTACCTGTATCTCACCGGCCAGGACCAGACCCGCGCCTACGGCATCGACTACCTCACCGCCGTGTCGCCCTACGGCCTCGCGGGCGTCACCGCCCCCGTCGAGACCCGGCGCAGCGTGCCCGAGCTGTACGGCACCGCCTGGTACGACAACCCGGACCAGGGCTTCACCGCCTCCTCCGAGTCGCAGAACACCTACGTCTACTTCCCGCGCGCCACCAACGCCCTCTCCGGCGGCGCCACCCTCGGCGCGTACGGGACGGCCGCCTTCGTGCAGTCCGACGACGCCGCCTACGCCGCCGAGCGGGCCGGGCTCCTGCCGGACGACTTCGTCGTCTACCGCAACGCGGACGCCACGAAGTCCTGGTTCATGCTCGACGACGAGATCGTGGTCCTCGCCGCCGGAGTCGGCGACGGCGCGGGCCGCGCGGTGACCACGACGCTCGACACCCGGATCGCCGACCCGGCGGACCCGGTCACCCTCACCGGGCGGCTGCGCGACGGCGCCCCGTGGTCCGGCACCGGCACCGCGCCGCTGGCCTGGCTGCGCTACGCCGACGCGGGCCAGGGCACGGCCGTGGGGTACGTCTTCCTCGACGGCTTCGAGGACCGGCGACAACCGGACCGGGGACACGGGCGGTCCGGACCGCGCACCACCGTCGCGCTGGACACCGTCGCCCGCAGCCGCCGCGTCGTCCGTACCTCCAACCCCGACACCACCGTGACCAAGCAGGTCTTCGCCGTCCGCGTCGAGCAGGCCGCCGGAGCGCGGCCGGTCTCCGTGGCGTACGCCCTGGTCCCGCACGCCACCGAGGCGCGTCTGCGGTCGTACGCCCGCGGCCCGCTGTCGGTGGTCGCCAACTCCACGGCGGCGCAGGCGATACGCCACCGCGACCTGGGCCTGCTCGCCGTCAACACCTTCACCGCGGGTTCGCACCACGCCGAGCGGCTCTCCGTCGAAGGGCCCGCGTCCGTCCTGCTGCGCGAGGACCGGCGCGGCGTGGTCTCCCTCGCCGTCGCCGACCCGACCACGCGGCGCGACCGGATCACGCTCGTCCTCCGGGGCCGTCCGCTGCGCGCGGTCACCGCCGACGACGGCGTGCGCGTCTCCCGTGTGCCCGGCGGCACCCGCGTCGAGGTGACCACCCGGCACGCGTACGGCCGCAGCTTCACGGCCACGCTGCGCTGACCGCCTGGCCCGGCCGGTCCCCGGGAACCGCGGCGACCGCCGTGGGCGCTGTCCGTCGCGGGTCCCGGTAAGGGGTCGGCAAAGGATCGGCGCGGACCGCCCGCGTGTCCGATTCGCCCGCATGCCGTTCGTCTACAGTCGTGTAGTCGTCGGCCTGTCGGGGCTCGCCGCCCTGGTCGGCGCGTGCTCGGGGCCGTGCTGTGCGGAGAGCGGAATCGGCCTGCGCGCCGGGAGAGTTGCGGTCCTGTGGAACAACCTGTGGAGCAGCGGTCCGCGCGTGCGCGGACGGTCGGAGCGGTGCCGTACGAGTCGGCGGGCGCCGGTCCCGTACGGCACCGGCGGACGGGGCGGAGCGGCCTCGCGGCCGGCGGCGCCCTGAGCAAGGTGCCGGAGGTGACCGCCTGGTTCTGGCTGACCAAAGTGCTCACCACCGGCATGGGCGAGACGACCTCGGACTTCCTGGCCCGCGCGCTCGGCCCGGTCGTCGCGGGCGGCCTCGGCCTGATCGGCCTGGTGGCGCTGCTGGTCGCCCAGTTCCGCGCGCCGCGCTACTCGCCGTGGATCTACTGGTCGGCGATCGTCATGGTCAGCGTCTTCGGCACCATGGCCGCCGACGTCGTGCACGTGGTGGCCGGGGTACCGTACGCGGTCTCCACGGTGGCCTTCTCGCTGATCCTCGCGGCCGTGCTCACCGCCTGGTACGCCAGTGAGGGGACGCTGTCCATCCACAGCGTCCGCACCCCGCGCCGCGAGGCGTTCTACTGGGCGACCGTCCTGACCACCTTCGCGCTCGGCACCGCGGCCGGCGACCTCACCGCGGGCAGCCTGCACCTGGGCTACTTCTCCTCCGGCGTCGTCTTCGCCGTCCTGATCGCCGTACCGGCGCTCGCGGGCCGCTTCCTCGGGCTCAACGCGGTGGCCGCCTTCTGGTGGGCGTACATCCTCACCCGCCCGCTCGGCGCGTCCTTCGCCGACTGGATGGGCGTACCCCTCCACCGCGGCGGCCTCGGCTGGGGCACGGGACCGGTCAGCCTGGTGCTCACCGTCCTGATCGCCGCGCTGGTGGGCTTCCTGGCGGTCAGTCACCGCGACCTGCCCGCGAACGCGGGCGCGTAGCACCGGACGTGGCGCGCGGTCGCGCGCGCCGCCGCCGGGATCCGGCGGCGGGGGGGGGGGGGGGGGGGGGGGGGGGGGGGGGGGGAGGGGGGGGGGTGGGGGGTGGGGGGGGGGGGGGGGGGGGTCGCAGCCGGAGGTGATCACGGTGTGCG
>NZ_JBVHMF010000042.1:0-45892 GCF_055558595.1 Streptomyces sp. NPDC025721
CCCCCCCCCCCCCCCCCCCCCCCCCCCCCCCCCCCCCCCCCCCCCCCCCCCCCCCCCCCCCCCCCCCCCCCCCCCCCCCCCCCCCCCCCCCACCGGCGTGTCCGGGATCGCGCCCGTCCACGCACCTCTAATTGAAAACGATATCCATCTCCATATAGTGTGGTGGCTCGCCCGTCCGCCCACCTCACGGAGGACCGTCATGGCCGTTCCCAAACGCAAGATGTCCCGCAGTAATACCCGGCACCGGCGCGCCCAATGGAAGGCCGCCGCACCGCGGTTGGTCACCGTCACCATCGACGGCGTCGCGTACGCGGTCCCCCGGCGGCTCGCCAGGGCCTACGAGCGCGGCCTGCTCGACCCCGCGCGCTGACCCGACACCGCGGCCGGAGAAACCGGACCCCGCAGCCGACGACTCACCACGAGGACACCTCCATGAAGCCCGACATCCATCCCCCGTACGGCCCGGTCGTCTTCCGCGACAAGGCCGCCGACTTCGCCTTCCTCACCCGCTCCACCGCCACCAGCGACACGACGGTGGTGTGGGAGGACGGCAGGACCTACCCCGTCATCGACGTGGAGATCTCCTCGCGGAGCCACCCCTTCTACACCGGCACCGCCCGCGTCCTGGACACCGCGGGCCGCGTCGAGCGCTTCGAGCGCCGGTACGCGCGGCGGGGTCCGCGATGACGCGGGGGTACGACCGGCTGCCGGTCGTCGTGGTGGCCGGTATGCACGGCGACGCGCGCCGCACGGTCGTCGGGCAGTTGCTGTCGATGGTCCCCGACAGCGTCGCCCTGCACCACGACCTGTCGCGGGCCGCGGAACGCGGTGTCGTGCGCCGTACGGTGCGCGACGCGGACGGCCTCGTGTCCGAGGGCGAGACACCGCTGGTCAGCGACTGCGCGTGCTGCGCTCTGCGCGAGGACCTGGTGCCGGAGCTGGAGCGGCTGGCCGCGAGCGGTCTGACGCGGCTCGCGGTGGTGGAGCTGTGGGACTCCGTCGAGCCGCAGGGGATGGCCGAGATCATCGCCGAACTGGGCTCCGGCTTCCTGGAGTTGGCCGGTGTCATGACGGCGGTCGACCCCGCTCTCGTCCTGCCCTGCCTGGCCAACGGCGACGACCTCGGCGACGTGGGCCTCGCGGTGGCGCCGCAGGACCGGCGCACCGTCGGCGACACCTGGGCCCGCCAGTTGGAGTACCCGCCGGTGCTGGTGGTCGTCCAGGACGAGGAGCCGACCGACGAGGAGCGCGCTCTGCTGCGTCAACTCCACCCGACAGCGCGGCAGGTGGCGGCGGACACCACCGAGCTGGCCAGGATGGCCTTCGCCGGTTTCGACGTCGCAGGCGCCGCCGCCGCGCAGCACCCCGCCTGCTCACGGCTGCCGCAGGACGCGGAGGAGGCCGGGGTCGGCACCCTGGTCTGGCGCAGGCGCCGCCCCTTCCACCCCGGCCGGCTGTACGCGGCACTGGAGGATCTGGCCTGCGCCGCCGCCCGCAGCCGTGGCCGCTTCTGGCTCGCGGACCGGCCCGACACGCTCCTGGCGTGGGACGCGGCCGGTGGCGCCCTGTGCGTGGAGAGCGTCGGCCCGTGGCTGGCGTCGCTGCCGGACGCGGCCTGGGAGCTGGAGTCCCCGGTCCGTACGGCCGCCGCGTCCCTCGACTGGGACCCGGAGCACGGCGACCGCTGCCAGCATCTGGTCTTCACCTCCCCCGGCCTCGACCGGTCGGGACTCGAAGACCTCCTGGACTCCTGCCTGTTGACGGATGCCGAGTACGCGGCGGGCCGCGCCGGATGGCGGACCCTCCCGGCCGCCTTCGACGAACTGCTCTCCCCGCTGTCCTGATCCGCCCTTTCCCCCGGCCGGAGCGGCCGGGACCCGAACCGACCGAGGAAGTGCCGCCCATGCCCCGCCGACCCGAGCCCCGCAAGGCCCCTACGCCCCGGCCCAACCCGCTGGACGCGGCGAAGATCGAGTACATCGACTACAAGGACACCGATCTGCTGCGCAGGTTCATCTCCGACCGGGGCAAGATCCGCAGCCGCCGCGTCACCCGGATCAGCGCGCGTCAGCAGCGCCAGATCACCAAGGCCGTCAAGAACGCCCGCGAGATGGCGCTGCTCCCCTACGCCTCGACTCCGCCGAAGGGGAGCGCTTCCCCGCGCTAGACCGCTGCACGAGCCGCTCGCGCGGCGGTCGTTCGGAGCGGGGGCGTGGTTCAGAGCATGGCGCTGGCCCAGAGCGAGACGGCGGCTCAGAGCGTGAGGGCGGCTCAGAGCGTGGCGGACGCGTCACCGATCGCCTGGTCGAGGACGGCCAGGCCCAGGGAGAGTTCGTCCTCGGTGGCGGTCAGGGGCGGGGCGATGCGGAAGACCCCGCCCATGCCGGGGAGTTGGACGATGTTCATGTGCAGGCCGAGTTCGAGGCAGCGGCGGGTGACGCGTGCGCCCAGCTCGTCGGAGCTCTGCTTCGTGTCGCGGTCGACGACGAGTTCGAGTCCGGTCAGCAGGCCACGGCCCCTGATGTCGCCGACCACAGCGTGGTGTTCGGCGATCTCCGCCAGGCCCTCGCGGAGGAACGCGCCGAGCGCGCGGGCGCGTTCGTCGAGCCTGTCGGCGATCAGGACGTCGAGGACGGTGTTGCCGACGGCCGCCACGAGCGGGTCGGCGGCGTGCGTGGTGAAGAACAGGAACCCGCGGTCGTACGCCTCCTGTTCGATCGCGGCGCTGGTCACGACGGCCGCCAACGGCAGTCCCGCGCCGAGCGTCTTGGACAGGGTGAGGATGTCGGGGACGATGCCGTCGCGCTCGAACGCGTACCAGGTCCCGGTGCGGCACAGACCGGTCTGGGCCTCGTCCAGGATCAACAGCATCCCGCGCTCACGGCACTTGTCGCGGAGGGCCGCGAAGTAGCCGGGCGGCGGCTCGATGACACCGCCCGAGCTGAGGATCGGCTCGACCAGGCACGCGGCCAGGCTGCCGGTGGACTGCGCGTCGATCAGGTCGAAGGCGAAGTCGAGTTGGCGGCGCCAGTCGAGCGCGCCGTCGGGCGTGGTGAAGTCGGGCCGGTACGCGTTCGGTACGGGGATGGCGAAGTTGCCGGGCGCGGCCGGCCCGTACCCCTTGCGGCCCGCGCTGTACGTGGCGGACGCCGCCGCCTGCGTCATGCCGTGCCAGGAGCGGGCGAAGGAGACGATCTCGTGCTTGCCGGTGACGAGTTTCGCCATCCGGATCGCGGCCTCGTTGGACTCGGCGCCGGTCGTCAGCAGCAGCACCTTGTCCAGGGGCGCGGGCAGGGTGTCGGACAGCCGCCGGGCGAGGTCGACGACCGGTCGGCTGAGCATGCCGCTGTAGAGGTGGTCGAGGTCCGCGATCTGCCGCCGGACGGTCGCGACGATCGCCGGGTGCGAGTGCCCGAGGATCGCGCTCATCTGGCCGGAGGTGAAGTCCAGGATCTTCCGGCCGTCGGCGGTGTACACGAAGCTTCCGGCGGCGCGTTCGATGATCTCGGGGGTGAACTCGGGTCCGTAGCGCACGAGATGCCGTTCGGCGTCGGCCCAGAAGCTCTCGGCGGACGGCGGGGCGGACGGGACGGTCGCGGTGCCGGTGATCACGCCGGGGGTCGTGCCCGCGGTCGTACCGGTGGAAGCGCCCGTGGAAACGCCCGTGGAGGTGCCGGTTGAGGTGCCGGTTGAGGTGCCGGTAGTGGACGTGGGGGTGCCAGTGCGGGAAGCAGCCATGTCCTCGACGGTAGGCGGCCCGCGAGCGACACGTCCATCGCACATTTCCGGCTGTCCTGTTCGGTAGATCCGCACAAGAATGGCCCCATGATGAATCCCTGGCGGCTGCGGCTGCTCACCCAGCTCGACACGCTCGGCACCATCCGGGCCGTGGCCCAGGCCGCCAGCCTGAGCCCGTCGAGCGTGTCGCAGCAGCTCGCCGTGCTGGAGACCGAGACCCGTACGCAGCTTCTGGAACGCACCGGGCGCCGGGTGCGGCTGACCTCGGCCGGGCTGATCCTCGCCCGGCGGGCGCGCGCCGTCCTCGACCACATGGACAGCGTCGAGGCGGAGCTGCACGGCTTCGGCGAGGAGCCGGCCGGACTCGTACGCCTGGGCGCGTTCCAGAGCGCGATCCACACCATGGCCGTGCCGGTCGTGACCCGACTGGCCCGTGAACACCCGCGCCTCGACATCGAGTTGCTGCAACTGGAGCCGCACGAGAGCATGCCGGCGCTGCGCAGCGGCGACGCGGACGTCATCATCACGACCACCGACTTCGACGAGCTGCCCCTGGGCCCCGACCTCGACCTCGTCCCGCTGGCCAGGGACCCGATCCTGCTGGTCGTACCGCCGGAGCACCCCGCGGCGGGACGCGGCGCCGCGGACCTCGCGGCGTACGCGGACGAGCCGTGGTCCTTGGACATGCCGCAGTCGTACATGGCCGGGCTGGCCCTGCGGCTGTGCCGCCAGGCCCAGTTCGAACCGCGCGTGGTCTGCCGCTTCAGCAACTACATGATGACCCTCCAGCACGTCGAGGCCGGGCTCTCCATCACCCTCCTCCCCGGCCTGACCGTGGCCCACAGCCGCTACCGCGTCGCCACCCGCGAGCTCGCCACCCCCGTCTCCCGTACCATCACCGCCGCGATCCGCCGCGGCTCCCCGCCCCGCGCGGCCGTCCACGTCGTCCTCGACGCCCTGCGCCAGATCACGGACCTCCCCCTGCCCCTCCCCGGCTCCGCGGCCGGGCCGCCGGGCGGGGCCCGCCCCGAGCCTCCCCGGCACCGCGACCGGTAGTTCCACCGGACACGCCCTAGCATCGTCCCCACCACAGGGACCGTCGACCGCCGCCAACCCGAGGTGTCCTCCATGACGCAGCTCGTCCGTCACGTCGTACGCGACCAGGTCGCGACGATCACTCTCGACTCGCCGCACAACCGCAACGCGCTCTCCTCCCGACTGGTCGCGGAGCTGACCGAGGCTCTGGAGTCCTCGGGCGCCGACGCCGATGTGCGCGCGGTCGTCCTCACCCACACCGGGCGTACGTTCTGCGCGGGCGCCGACCTGTCGGAGGCGGGTGGCGGCTCGATGACGGCGGCGACGCAGGCGATCGTCTCGCTGCTCGGCCTGATCGTGGAGCTGCCCAAGCCGGTGATCGCGCGGGTCACCGGGCACGTACGGGCCGGCGGGATGGGCATCGTCGGCGCGTGCGACATCGCGGTGGCCGACGAGGGCGCGTCCTTCGCCTTCACCGAGGCGCGGATCGGCGTCACGCCCGCGATCATCTCGCTGTGCACGCTGGACGTCATGGAACCGCGCGCGGGCGCGCACTACTACCTGACCGGCGAGACCTTCGACGCGGCGCGCGCCGCGCAGATCGGCCTGATCACATCGGCGGACCCGGCCGACGGGATCGACGCCGCCGTCGCCCGCTTCACCGCCGCCGTCCGCGAGACCTCACCGCAGGGGTCCGCCGAGACGAAGAAGCTGCTGACGGCGGACCGGCGGCGGCGGATCGCCGCGGACGCGAGCGACCTCACCGCCCTGTCGGCGCGGCTGTTCGCCAGCGAGGAGGCGCAGGAGGGCATCCGCGCGTTCATGGAGCGCCGCCCGCCCCGGTGGCGCGCCGCCGGGTGACTCCACGCGGTACGGCCACGGACCGCCTGGGCGTGGCCGGTGTCCCGGTGCCGACCTCCGCTTCCGCCGCCGACCACCGTGGACCGCCGCCACGCCGACACGTCACCGATCGGCGCGGGCGGCGATCGAGCGGGCGCGCAGGTGGACGGGGCGGTCGACCATGTGGCCGTCCACGAGCTTCACCTCGTCCTCCGTGGTGAGTTCGAGGACCCGCAGGGCCCAGGCCAGTTCGTCCGGGTCGGGGGCGAGGGCCTCGTGGACGGCGGGCACTTGGGCGGGGTGAATGCACAACTTGCCGGTGAAGCCGCTGTCGAGGGACGCACGGGCTTGCGCCAACACCGTTTCCCGGTCGCGGACTTCGGTGCAGACGCCGTCCACGGGAGCGGGCAGTCCCGCGGCGGCCGAGGCGGCGACCAGGGCGAATCTGGCGGGGACGAGCCGCGCGGTGTCGTCGGGCCGCAGCCCCAACTGGGCGCAGAGGTCCAGGTGTCCGAAGACCAGCCGGACGACGCCGGGCGCCGCCGCGATCAGCCGGGCGTCGAGGACGCCGACCGCCGTCTCGATCAGCGGCAGCACGGCGGAGCCGGGCGGCAGGGCGGCCAGGACCGCCGCGACCGTGGCCGCGTCCTCGGCTTTGGGAACGACGACCGCGACGGGCGCGCCCGCCGCGCCGAGCGCCGCCAGATCCGCCGAACCACGGTGCGTGCGGGGGTCGTTGACGCGGATCACCACGCCGGGCGCCCGGCCCAGCAGCGCCGTCGCGTTGGCCAGCGCGGCCTCCTTCGCGTCGGGCGGCACCGCGTCCTCCAGGTCGACCACGACCGCGTCCGCACCGCTGGCGAGCGCCCGGTCGAACCGTTCGGGCCGGTCGCCCGGCACGAAAAGGAAGGACCGGGCGCGGCCCAGCGCGTCCGCGACACCCGTACGGTCGCCTCCGCCGTACGGGCCCGCGCTCTCGTTGTCTTCGGAAGGTGCCATGGCTGATCCGCTCTCCTTCGATGGTGCCCGGCGGCGACGGCGCGGCCGGTTCAGTCGGCGGCGGGTGCGGCGTCCCGCGCGGTCATCCGTACGCAGCAACGCCCTTGTGACCATGCCTCGATGGACAGGGCGCCGTCCTCCCGCCCGGCCGAGCCGACGGTGACCTCCTGGCCGACGTAGGCGGTCGAGGTCAGCCGGTAGGTGAGGTGCGCCGGCGCGGCGCCGAGGCGGTACCGGGCGTGTTCGGCGCACCAGAGGGCGAGCAGCGGGCCGTGGACGACGAGGCCGGGGTGGTGCTCGACCTCGCGGACGTACGGGGCGTCGTAGTGGATGCGGTGCAGGTTGTAGGTGAGCGCGCTGTACGCGAACAGGTAGCGCTCGTCGGGGACATGGGTGGCCGACGGGGTGACCGGGGACACCGCGCCTCCGGTGGTGGCGGTGGGCGGTCCGATGTCGGCCGCGCGGCGGTAGACGATGTCGCGCCGCTCCCTGATCCGGTCCTCACCCGCGACCGACCACACGTGGTCCTCGGTGACCAGCAGCAGCACGCCGGAGCGACCCTCGCGCACCCGGACGTCGGCGACGCGGCTCATGCGGGCGACGCGGTCGCCGACCCGCAGCGGCGCGACGACCTCCACCGTGCCGCCGCCGAACATCCGCCGCCGGTCGGCCAGCGGCGGCAGCAGCGCCCCGCCCTCGGGGTGTCCGTCGGCGCCGATCCGCTCGATCCCGACGGTGTCGCGCAGCAGCACCTCGTGCCAGAGCGGCGGCAGTTCGGCGCCGTCCTCGGGGGCGGGTACGTCCAACAGCGCGGCGAGCTTGTCGGTGGTCCCCCGCTCCACCGCGCCGCTGACCTGCGCGGGCTCCGGTCGCCAGGTGGCGGCGATCTTCTCGAATTCGGCGGCGGTCAACGGCCTCTCCTGCCCACGACCGGGCCGCGCACCCGCACGCTCGACGCCATGGCCACCGACCTTTCATATACGATTTCTCCAGATCGTACATGATGTAGGGTGAACGCCGTCCCAGCAGGGGAAACCGGCGGAGAACCCGGCAGAGGATCAGCGGAGAGAGTGGGTGCGGCCGGTGACGGACGGGCGCCGGAGGTCCGACGACGTCGCCTCGTACGTACGCGATCTGATCGTCTCGGGCGGGGTCGCGCCGGGTGAGTTCCTGCGGCTCGAACCGCTCGCCCAGCGGCTGGGGCTGAGCGTCACGCCGGTACGCGAGGCGATGGGTCTGCTGCGCGGCGAGGGATTCGTGGAACTGGAGCCGAACCGCGGCTTCGTCGTGCTGCCGCTGTCCCGCTCGGACATCGAGGACATCTACCGGGTGCACGCGTTCGTCTCGGGTGAACTCGCCGCGCTCGCCAGCCGTCGCCTCACCGCGGAGGCGCTGGACGGGCTCGTGGCGCTCCAGGAAGAGCTCGTCGCGGCACACCGGGCGGGTGACGCCGCGCGGGTGGAACGGCTCAACCACTTCTTCCACCGCGAGATCAACCGCGCCGCGGGCTCCCCGCGCCTGCTGTGGTTCCTGCGGACCGCGTCGCGTTACGCGCCCCGGATGTTCTTCTCCGGCGTCGACGGCTGGGCGGAGGCGTCCGCGCACGACCACGAGGCGATCCTGACCGCACTGGCGGACCACGATCCGGACGCGGCCCGTACGGCGATGGCCGACCACGTCCGGCACGCGGGCGAACTGCTGGCCCGGCACCACGAGAGCCGCTGACGCGAGCCCGACTCCGGTGCGGGGAGCCGGTGTTGACCTCCTCCCCGCCGACAGAGCAGGGACGTCGGGCCGTGGCCTCGCGCACGTCGACCCGGTTGAGCGCGGCGGCCAGGTCGGGCGATCTCGATCCGGGCGACGGCGGCGCCGCGTCGGCGCGGGCCGTGGTCGTTCAGCAGCCGTCGAAGGATGCCGACCCGGCGGCGATCCGCTCCGCGCGGCCGGACCCCGAATTCAGCCGCGCGCCCTCGCCCGCGATCTTCCCGGTGGACCATTCGCCGAGGTGCCCCGGACACCGTCGAAGGTGTGGTTCATGCCGACGACCACGGCCGCGAGGGGTTGACCGCCAGCCGTTCGAGGGCCCGCCCGTCGAGTCCATCGGGGCGCGCCGCGTCGGACTCGACGCCCGGACACCGGCCATCAGACCGCTGACGATCGTGGCGGCCGTCGTCCGGGACACGCCCGCGTGGCGGGCCGACCCGGCGCGGTGCGGCGGCCCGCGGGCGAGCAGCAGGGCCGGGATCCGCTCCTGGTTCGTCTGCCGCAGGGCCCGCGGCGAGCCACCGCTCTTCTGACGCGTGGCAGGGAGATCACCCGCACAGGCACTCTTCCTGCCGGAGGGCACGCCCCTCGCTTCGACCGCCCAGCCGCACCCGAAGACGGCGGCATCTGCGACCGCTGCGGCGCCAAGCACCTGACCCTCCGCTCTGGGCGTCGCCCGGCCGGTAATCTCCGGGCCATGGGAGAGCATCGCGAGCGCTCGGCGCGTCTGGTGCCGGGGATCCTGGCTGTCCTTCAAGCGCTCTGGTGGGCTGTGGCCGCGCTGGGGCGGGACGCGTCGCCCGGTCCGGCCCGTACGGCGCTGGCCGCGGTCGCCGCCGTGGTGGGCGCGGATGTCTCGCGGGTCCTGGCCTGGGCGCCGGTGACCGTGGCGGCAATGCTCGTCGCGCTGTACTCACTGGCCCTGCGCCGTACCGCGGGCGCGTCGGCGCTCGGGGCACTCCTCGCCGCCCTGACCGTCGGCTGCCTCGTGCTGTGGCACGGCGCGCAGCCGCGGATCGTGGCGGCAGGCGCCCTGCTGGCCTGTGCGGGCGCGGCGGCCGTATGGGTACGGGGCCGGTCCCGCCGATGGCGCCGGGCTCTCGGTTCCGCGCGGGAGGAGTACGCCCGGCGGGCGCCCGACCTGCTCCGGCACACCGCGCGCGGTGAACGCCGGGGTTTCGCGGCCGAGTTGCACGACGTGGTGGCGCACCGGCTGACGGGTGTCACGGTGTCGGCCGCCGCCGCCCTGCGGCTCGGACATGAGGACCTGATGGCGGAGGCCACCCGGCACGCGGGCCACGAGGGGCGGCTGGCGCTCCTCGAACTCGACGCGCTGGCCGACGCGCTCGCGGTGCCCCGCCGCCTGGAGGAGGTCGACGCCCTGGTGGCGGCCTTCCCCGGCGTCCGCTACACCCGCACGGTCGCCGCCCTGGAGCCCGCGGTGGAGCCCGCCACGGCCTCGCTGGCCTTCCGCGTCGTCCGTGAGGCGCTGACGAACACCGTCCGGTACGCGGCCGGAGCGACGGTGGAGGTGCGGCTGGCCGTCGAACGCGGCGACCTCGTCGTCCATGTGCGGGACAGCGGCGGCGCGCTCGCGGTCGCCGACCTCGGCAGCGGCAGCGGCCTGACCGCGCTGGCCGAGGCGGTCGCGGCCGACGGCGGGCGGCTGACGGCGGGCCCGGTGGGCACGGGGTGGCGGGTCAGCGCGCGGCTGCCGCTGGCGGCCGGGCCGACCGCCGTACGAGAAAGCGCCCGTTTCAGGTCCGGTCGGCGCGGCCCCGCGGCACTGGACGCGGCCCTCGCCCTGCTCGCCCTGGCGGTTCCGCTGGGCGCCGGTCTGCTGCCCGGCGGTGGCCCCGACGTCTTCCCCGGCGGCGCCGGGGCCACCGGCCACATCGCGCTCCTCGCCCTGCTCGTCCTGCACGCGCTGCCGCTCGCCCGGCGGCGTACGGCTCCGCGAAGCGGCCTGCTGGCGGCCTCGGCCGTGGTGCTGCTGTGGCTCGGTTGCGACCGGCTGGGCGTCACCGCGCCGCACACCACGGACTTGCTGCTGTGGTGCTGGTGGGGCGATCTGGTGCTGCTGTACTCGGTCGCGGCCCGCGCGCCGACCGCCCCGGGCGCGCGGCGGACCTGGCCCGCGGTGCTCGGCGTCGCCGCGGTGGCGGGGCTGGCCATGGTCAGCGAGGACGTGCGGCGGGTCGCGCTGGGCTGGGCGGTGTTCGGCGCGCTGGCAGCGGTGCCCGCGGCGGCCGTCTGGGCGTGCGGGGTCCGGTCCTGCGGGCGCCGCCGCACCGGAGCCGACAGCGAGAGCGCCCGGCGAGCGGCGCTGAACCGGGCGGCGGCCGAGGCGGCGCGGGCCGAACGGCTGCGGCTGTCCGCCGAACTGCGCGCCACGGCGCGCCGCCCGGTGGCGGCCATGGTCGCCGCGGCCGACGCCGCCGACCTGCCGCAGGTGCTGGCCGAGGCGCGCGGCGGCCTGCGGGCGCTGCGTGAGCTGCTGACCGAGGTCCGCGAACCGCTCGACGCCGACGACGACGTACCGCCGCCCACGGTGGCGGGCATCGCCGCCCTGGCCGCCAGGCACCGCGCGACGGCCCGGCTGACCGGGCGCGTGCGGTCGCTTCCGGCCGCGATGGAGGTCGCCGCCTACCGGTCGGCGGAGGCGCTGATGTCCGACGAGGCGCGGGTCACCGTGCACTACGCGGCCGACGGGGTCGAGGTCGTCGTCCATCGCCGACCCCCGGCCGGACCGTCGCTGCGGCGGCTGCACGCGATGGCCGACGCCGTCGGCGGTACGCTCGCGACGACCGGCGACGGCACGGTCCGCGTATGGCTTCCCGAGGTGGTGCCGGCATGATCCGGGTGACGGTCGCGGACGACCAGGCCGTGGTGCGGGCCGGTATCGCCGCGGTGCTCGACGCCGAGGCCGATCTGAGCGTCGTGGGCCAGTGCGCCGACGGGGAGGCCGCCGTGGCCCTCGCCGCCGAACTGCGCCCCGACGTGGCGGTGGTGGACATCCGCATGCCGAGGCTCGACGGCATCGCCGCCGCCGCGCGCATCACCGCCGACGTGCCGCAGACCCGCGTCCTGGTGCTGACGACCTTCGGCCTGGACGAGTACGTGTTCGCCGCGCTGCGGGCCGGGGCCGCGGGGTTCCTGCTCAAGGACGCCGAACCCGAGCGCGTCATCGACGCGGTGCGGGTCGTCGCCGCGGGGGACGCCCTGCTGGACCCCGGCATCACCCGCCGTCTGATCGACCGTTTCACGTCCGCGCCGGGTCCCGACGACGCGGCGCCGCTGGCCGCGCTCACGCCCCGGGAGACCGAGGTGCTCGTCCAGGTGGCGCGCGGCGGGACGAACGCGGAGATCGCCGAGGCGCTCGGCATCAGCGCGGCCACCGTCAAGGACCATGTCGCCGTCGTCCTGGGCAAGTTGGGCGTACGCGACCGCGTCCACGCCACCATCGCCGCGTACGAGTCGGGGCTGATCCGGCCGGGCGTACGCCGACCCCGCCGGACGGCGGGGTCGGTCCCCGCCGTCCGGCCGTCGCGCCCCCCTGTCGATCCGGCCCCTGAGCAGGAGGAACGCGGCCAGGGGCGCTCATAGCGTTTCCGACATGGCACAGACACTCCTACGCCGCACCGCTGGCGTCCTGCTCCTTCTGGTGGCCGCGGTTCTCGGGCTCGCCGCGGCCGTGGCCGGTTTCATCGGCGCGGGCGCGGCCACCGCTTCCGTCCCGCTCCTGGTGGCGGCGGCCCTCGCCGTCCTGTTCGGCGTCACCTTCCTCGTGGCGTGGCCCGGCTTCGTGCTGTTCGGCGTCGCCCGTCGGCGCCGGGCCGCGGCGATCTCCGCCACCGTGCTCGCCGTGGTGGCCGCGGCGCTGTCGGGGGCGACCGTCCTGCGGCCGATGCCGCGGCCCGCGGACGGGAAAGTGCCGCCGGACGTGCGTTTCTGGGCGCTGCCGACCGGCTCCCGGATCGCGTACCGCGAGGCGGCGGCCACAGGCACGGCCAGGCCCGCACCGGTGATCTTCCTGCACGGCGGTCCGGGCACCGCCAATGACGACATCTCGCAGGCGGGCCGCGCGCTGTCCGCCGACGGCTTCGACGTCTACGCGTACGACCAGGTCGGCTCGGGACGCTCCAGCAGGCTGCGCGACGTGACGCAGTACACCGTCGCCCGGCAGGTGGCGGATCTGGACGCCATCCGCCGGACGATAGGCGCGGAGAAGATCATCCTGGTCGGCCAGTCCTGGGGCGGCTCGCTCGCCGCCCACTACATGGCCGCGCATCCCGACCGGGTGGCCAAGGCCGTCCTCAGCTCGCCGGGCGTGCTCTGGTACGGGGCCTTCCCCGACGGCGAGACCGGTGAGCTGTGGGACCGGCTGACGCCGGAGGCCAGGAAGCGGGTCGACGAGCTGACCAACACTCCCCGGATGATCGCCATGGCCCTGCTCCAGTCGGTCAACCCCGACGCGGCGCACCACCTGGTCGGCGACCGGGAGGCCGACCAGCGCTTCCGGGAGATCCTCACCACGTCACTGCCCGCCGCCCAGTGCCCCGGCCGGCCCCCGGCGCGGCTCCCGGACAACCGCACGGGCTTCTACGTCAACCAGTTCACCATCGACGACGCCAAGCACCTGCCGGACCCGCGTCCCCGGCTGCGCACGGCGCGCATACCGACGCTCATCATGCGCGGCGAGTGCGACTACAAGAAGTGGGAGGTCACCTACGACTACAAGCGCACACTTCCCGACGCGACCCTGGTCTACGTGCCCGGCGCCGGGCACGCCATCGCGATCGACAGGCCCGCGGTCTACGAGTCGGCGCTCGTGGCCTTCCTGCTGGACCGGCCGCTTCCGTTGCGGCCGTACACCGGGACGGCTCCGCCGTCGTGAGGCACCCGTGAGATGCCCGTGACATGCCGGCGTGAGATGCCCGTGCGGTGACAAACCCCCCGGGGGGCATTTCCCGCTCCCACGGAATTCACGCGCCCACGGGAAAAGGCCGCCCCGGCGAGTGCCGGGGCGGCCCCAAATTTCCCTGCCGCTCGCTGTGTCAGCGGTTACGGTGGCTGCCGTAGTACTCGCCCACCTGCTGGTGGTATCCGGCGTCGCCGACGTGCTTGTCCTTGTCGAACTCAGGGGAGTTCTTGATCTGCTCCTTGGTCAGCTCGACGAAGATCTTCTGGTCCGCCGCGTCGATCGACCTCACGGTGCCGGCCGGGAGCAGTACGTGCTTGCCGAAAATCCACACACCCGTGTCGACCACCAGATATGCGGAGTCGACGTCATCGGAGTGCTTGTCGACCTTTCCGATGTGGCCGTCGGTCGCCTCGACCTTGTATCCGATCAAGTCGGTTCCCGCCGTGTGGCCGGAGGTCTGCTCGTAGCCCCAGATATTGTCACTCATGTCGCGGCTCCTTTATCGCAATTTCCGTCCCGATTCGCGGTAGTGACGTTGTGTCATCCGATAGTCAGTGACGCTTACTCACACCGTCGCGTGCCCGCCCGTCCCGCACGCACACCTCATATGCCGAAGATTATTGCCGTGCGGCAAATATTCGTCTGAGCAGCGGAAACGGCGCGGTGCTCCGGCCGGACGCCTGGCGTCGAGGTGTGATCGGGGTCACGACAAAAGCCCGCCGGGCCGGAGAATCGCTCTCCGCCAGCGGGCTTCGCGCGGCCCTCGGGCCCTCGGTCAGAGGCGCAGCAGGCGCTCGGTGAGTTCACGGTAGTCGCGCAGCAGGCCCACGGCGCCGTCCGGGACGCCGTCTGCGTCCTGCCAGCGGGCGCGCAGGACGCGCAGCCGCTCGGCCAGCACCTCGGCGAGGTGGCCGCTGGCCGCGTCGAGGGCTTGGTCGGCCTCGTCCAGCGCCTGGCGCGGACTCTCGCCGAAGGAGCCCGCGGCCCGCTGGAGGAGCGCGGCGGAGTCGTCGCGCTCCTTCTGCGGCAGCAGCGGCTCGGGCCGGGACTCGCGCTTGGCCCACCGTTCGGTGAACGCCGGATTCTCCGCCCCGGTCGCGGGCTGCCGTGCGCGTTCGGCGTCATACATCATGTGAAGTGCCACTTCTCTCTGCCGTGCGGGGTCGTGATCCGGGCCGTGGTGTCGTGCCGACGCCCACCCGAACACCATGAGATCGGTGGAAGCTGAAGGCTGTGGCGTGCCGAAGGCGCGCCGCGTACCGCCCTACGCCGTACTGGCCAGTGAACTCCGGGCGTCACCGCATGTCAACGCGTCATCGGCCGACCGGGGCGCGCCCGGGCGGTTCCGCCTCACGAGAGCTCCGCCGCGTGGCGCGGGTCCCGGGGGTGGCGTAGGAGATGACGGTGCCGGGTCCTTCGAGTGCCCGGGCCAGGAGCCGGTCGACGGGGACACCCCGGATCGAGGCGTCGAGCACCTGCACGGTGTGGGCGACGGGCAGCCGCTCGCCCATGCGGGCCAACGTGGTGGCGACCTGCATCCAGCAGCCGGGGTTCGCGGTGACCATGATGTCCGCGCCGGTCGCCAGGACCGCCTTGGCCTTGCGTTCGCCGAGTTCGCGTGCGGGCTCCGCGTGCAGCAGGTTGTACGTGCCCGCGCTGCCGCAGCAGATCTCGGCCTCCGCCAACTCCCTTGTCTCCAGGCCGGGAACGGCCCGCAGCAGTCGGCGCGGCTGGTCGCGTACGGCCTGCGCGTGCGCCAGGTGGCAGGCGTCCTGGTAGGCGACGGTCATGGGGAGCGGGTGCCTGGGGGCCACCGGGCCCAATTCGTCGAGGAGTTCGGTGATGTCCATGACCTTGGCGGCCAGCGTCTCCGCGCGCCGCGCCCAGTCGGGCTCGTCGCGCAACTGGTGGCCGTACTCCTTGAGGTTGGACCCGCAGCCCGCGGCGTTCACCACGACGGTCTCCACCCCGGCCGCCTCGAACGTCTCGATGACGGACTTGGCGAAGCCCTCCGCCTCGGGGGCCCGGCCCGCGTGCGCGGACAGCGCGCCGCAGCAGCTCTGACGTCGCGGTACGACCACGTCGCAGCCCTCGGCGGCCAGGACGCGTACGGTCGCGGCGTTCACGTCGGGGAAGAAGGTCCCCTGGACGCAGCCGGTGAGCAGGCCGACGGTACGGCGGCGGGCGCCGGCGGCGGGGGTGTGTTCCGGCAGCTTGTCGACGTGGCCGAGCCTGGGGGCCAGCGACTCCATGGCCTGGAGGGGGCGCGGCAGCCGTCGCAGCACTCCGACGCGGGCGAGCAGCCGCCCGAGACCGCTCGCCTGGTAGACGCGCAGCGGTCCGCGCAGGGCGCGCAGACGGCGGGGGTAGGGGAACAGGCCGTAGATCAGGGCGCGCAACAGCCTTTCGGCGCGCGGCCGTTGGACCCGGCGTTCGAGCTGGGCGCGGGTGCTCTCAATGAGCTTGTCGTACTGCACGCCGGACGGGCAGGCCGTCACGCACGCCATGCAGCCCAGGCACTGGTCGAGGTGACGCACGCTGCCGGCGTCGAAAGCGTCGCCTTCGAGTCCGGCCTTCATGATGTCGATGCGTCCGCGCGGGCTGTCCATCTCCTCGCCCCACAGCACATACGTCGGGCAGGTGGGCAGGCAGAAGCCGCAGTGCACGCAGTCCCCGACGAGCGCCGCGTCCGGCGGGTGGTGGGCGTCGAAGGCGCTGCCCGGCGGCGGCGCGCTGCCCGGCATGCCGAGGGCGACGGTGGCGGCGCCCGCGCTGGGCGCGACGGACACACCGAGTACGGGCGGCACCGGGACCGGGGGCTCCCCCGAACCCCGTGGCGGGAGCGACCCGTTGGAGGAGCCCGCTGAACCCCCGTCCGGGAGCGACCCGTTGGAGGAGCCCTTGAAAGCGTCCTTGGAGGCGTCCTGGGACGTGTCCGCCGAATTCCCGTGCGGAAGGGGCCCGTTGGGGGTGTCCGCGGCCATCTAGAGTCCTCCGAGCAGTCGGCCGGGCGACAGGCGCCGCTCCGGGTCGAAGCGGTCCTTGACCCGCGTCATCAGGTCGAACGAGTCGGCGACCGGCCCCCAGTGGTCGAGCGCGTCGCGCGCGTCGTCGGCGGCGATCACCACCGCGGAGCCGTCGTACGGGGCGATCGACGCCCGCAGCGCCGCGAGGTCGGTGTCGGTGGGCACCGCCATGTACGCCACTCCCGTGCAGGCCGACGCGGTGCCCGAAGCGCCGTCCGGGAGGGCGTCGAGCACGCGGGGCAGCGCGAAGGGTTCGTGGGCAAGCCTCAGGACGAGGCCGCCGGTCGGCCGCGCTCCGAACCAGTCGGGGACCTCGTCCGCGTGCGCCCCCGCCCCCAGCAACGCGATCGCGGCACGCGACTGGGCGCGTACGGAAGCGGCGCTGCTCTCGAAGAGCACGGTCAACTCCCCCGCCCGCGAAGACCAGTTGAGTTCGACGGCGGTGGGGGTGAGCGTGGAGCGGGCGAGCAGCGCGGCGTACCTGCCCGCTTCTGCGCTGTCCTGCACGGGCACGGTGACCGCGCCGGTGACCGGCGGCAGCGGGTGGAGGCGCCAGGTCGTGGAGACCAGGACGCCGAGGCCGCCGTGCGCTCCGGTGTAGAGCTTACCGAGGTCGTATCCGGCCACGTTCTTGACGACCTTGCCGCCCGATCGCGCGAGCGTGCCGTCGGCCAGGGCGACGGTGACGCCGATGAGCAGGTCGCGGGCGGTGCCGTAGCGCAGTCGGCGCGGCCCCGAGGCATTGGCGCTGACGATCCCGCCGAGCGTGGCGCCCGCTTCCGGCGGGTCGAGGGCGAGCATCTGGCCGTGTTCCGCGAGCTGTCGTTGCAGGTCGGCCAGTGGCACCCCGGCCTCGGCGACGACCACGAGGTCGCCGGGCGCGTACTCCACGACCCGGCCCAGTCCCCTGGTGCGCAGCAGCAGGTCGCAGGAGGTGGCAGGGGCGGCCCAGCCGGTCTTCGTGCCGCCGCCGACCGGGACGACGGTGCCGGTGGTGCTCCGCAGGATCTCGGCGACCTCGGCGGCGGTCGCGGGTTCGACGGTCTCCGCTGCGGTCGGGGGTTCGGCGACCTCGGCGGCGGCCACGGGTTCGACGGTCTCGGACCGTACGGCCCCCGCCTGCGCGGTGTCCGGACGCGCGCGGTGCGGTGCGGTCATCTCAGAACACCTCGCCCAGCGCCGGGTCGTGCGTGTCGGCGGCGGTGCGGACGCCGGGGCGCTCCCCGCACAGCCGCGGGGTCGGGAACTGCTTGCCGGGGTTGGCGATGTTGTCGGGGTCGAAGGCGCAGCGGACGAGTTGCATGGTGTCCAGGTCCTCGTCCGTGAACTGCCGGGTCATCCGCGACTTCTTCTCCAGGCCGACGCCGTGTTCCCCGGTGATGGAGCCGCCCGCGTCGACGCACAGGTCGAGGATGGCGAAGCCCAGCTCCTCGGCGGCGTGCGCGGCGCCGGGGACGGTGTCGTCGAAGAGGATGAGGGGGTGCAGATTACCGTCGCCCGCGTGGAAGACGTTGGCGACGCGGATCCCGGCGCGCTCGGCGAGGCGGCCGACCTCGGTGAGGATCTCGGGCAGCCGGGTGCGCGGGATGACGCCGTCCTGGACGTAGTAGGCGGGACTGATCCGGCCGACGGCCGCGAAGGCGGACTTGC
Organism: Streptomyces sp. NPDC025721; assembly: GCF_055558595.1. Lineage (NCBI taxonomy): Bacteria > Bacillati > Actinomycetota > Actinomycetes > Kitasatosporales > Streptomycetaceae > Streptomyces > Streptomyces sp. NPDC025721. Next base: position 17,977 of record NZ_JBVHMF010000042.1, read on the forward strand.
GGCCCTTCCACATCAGGGCGCGCTCGGCGGCGTCGCGGGCGATGCGGGTCTCGAACGCGTGTCGCGCGGCGGCCAGTTGCTCGACCTGGACGAATTGTTCGTCCACCTCGACGTGGGGGCCGTCGAGTTCGATGACGAGGACGGCGACCGCGCCCTGCGGGTAACCGCAGTTGACCGCGGCCTCGGCCGCCTCGATGGCGAGGGCGTCCATCATCTCGATGGCCGCGGGCAGGATGCCCGCCGCGATGATGTCGCTGACGGCTCCGGCCGCGTCCTCCACGGTGCGGAAGCCGACGAGCATGGTCTGCACGGATTCGGGCGCCTGGATGGTGCGGACGGTGACCTCGGTGGCGACGCCGAGCGTGCCCTCGCTGCCGACGAACGCGCCGAGCAGGTCGAGGCCCGGGTGTTCGGGCGCGGTGCCCCCGAGGTGCACCACCTCGCCGTCGGGCAGGACGACTTCGGCGCCCATGACGTGGTTGACGGTGAAGCCGTACTTGAGGCAGTGCGCGCCGCCCGCGTTCTCCGCGACATTCCCGCCGATGGAACAGACCTGCTGCGATGACGGGTCGGGCGCGTACGCCTGGCCGTAGGGGGCGGCCTCGCGGGTGACCGACAGGTTGATCACGCCGGGCTCGACGACGACGCGGGCGTTGTCGGGGTCGACGGAGACGATCCGGCGGAGCCTGGACAGCACGATGAGGACGCCGTCGGCGACGGGGACGGCGCCGCCGGACAGCCCTGTACCGGAGCCGCGGGCGACGAACGGGACTCCGGCCTCGGCGCACAGCCGCACGGCCGCCACGACGTCGTCGCGGTGCTCGGCGAGGACGACGACGGCGGGCCGTACCCGGAAGTTGGTCAGGCCGTCGCATTCGTAGGTGCGCAGTTGGGCGGGGTCGGTGAGGACCTTCTCCGCGCCGATGGAGGCGCGCAGCCGGGCCGCGAGCCCTGGCGCCTTGGGCGTGGGCCGGTCCGCGTCGGCCGGGACGGCGGTCATCGCGCACTCCTCCGCTTGATTCCACTCCTCGGTAACTGAATACCGAATGATGGAAGAATGCCGTCGCCTTCCGAGCACGTCAAGGGTGGCGGGTGGCATTCGTCACCCCCGCACGGACCACCCCTCCCGCCCCAGGCGGCCACCGGCCGCGACCGCCGCCGTCCGTCCGGGCTTGGAACAATGGGGCTCGATTCAGCAGCTAGAGTGCTGAATCATGGAACTGCGCCAGCTCGAATACTTCGTGGCGGTCGCCGAGGAGCGGCACTTCACCCGGGCAGCCCAGCGCATGCTGGTCTCCCAGTCCGGGCTGTCCGCCTCGGTGCGCGCGCTGGAGCGCGAGCTGGGCTCGCCGCTGTTCGTCCGCACCACACGCAGCGTCGAACTCACCGGCGCCGGGCGGGCGTTGCTCGTGGAGGCGACCCGTACGCTGGCCGGCGCCCGCGCCGCGCGGGAGGCCGTGGCCGCGGTGCAGGGGCTCCTGCGCGGCACCCTCTCGGTCGGCATCGAGCAGTGCGTGACCATCGACATCGGCGACCTGCTGGCCCGCTTCCGCGCCCGGCACCCCAATGTCGAGGTCCGGCTGCGCCAGGCGGGCTCGACCGTGCTCGCTGGCGACGTGGCCGACGGCCATCTCGACGTCGCCTTCGTGACCCTGCCGGGAGCGCCGCCCGAGGGCGTACGCCTGCTGCCGCTGACCACCGAGCCGATGGTGCTGCTCTGCGACCCCGGCCACCGGCTGGCGGGCGAGCCGCAGGTGAAGTGGGCGGACCTCGACGGCGAGACCTTCGTGGACTTCCACGCCGACTGGGGCGCCCGGCAGCTCACCGACCGGGCCTTCGCCGCCTGCGGCGCCTCCCGCCAGGTCGCCCTCGAGGTGTACGACGTGCACACGGTGATCGACCTGGTCCGCTACGGGCTCGGCATCGCGGTCGTCCCGCGCCCCATCGCCCGCAAGGAGTCGGCCGCGTCGCTGTGCGCCGTGCCGATCACCGGCGCCGAGGACCCGGGCTGGCCGGTCTCCGTCGCCCTGCCCGACGACGACCGGCCAGGACCGGCCGCGCGGGAACTCCTGTCGTACCTGGACCGCTGACCGGATCACGCCCGTCCCCCGTCCGCGCGCCGTGCCCCCGCCATAGGGTGGCCCCAACGCGACGAGGGGGGCGGCGTGATCACCGAGCCCGAGCTGACGGACGGGTCGGGCGACGACCGGCCCGTCGATGTCATCGGCGACGACGACCGGCCGCGGGAGCCGCGCGGCGGACGGCTGTCCGGTGTGCGCCGGCGGCGCGGGCCCTGGGTCTGGGCGCTCGCCGGGGCCGTCGTCGCGTCGGCGGCCTGGGCCGGTGCGCTGCGGGGTGCCGACTACGGCCGTACGGCCCCGCCCGACCTGCACGGATACCGCCTCGCGGATCCGTGCACCGTGGCGGCGCTCCAGCCCCTCGTGGACATGATCGGCCTGTCCTCGATGAGCGAGATCCCCGGACCGATGAACGTCGGCAGGACGCTCGACCACATCGCGTGCCGCCTGGTCGGCAACACGTCGGAGAACGACGGCTGGATCACCTCGTACACCATCTCGGTCAGCGTCGACCTGCACAAGAAGACCGACCCCCGGACGGAATTCGAGGACGGACTGAAGGCGCGGGACGCCGACCCGGCCGAGCCGGCCGCCGGCAGCGGCGTGGTCATGGTCCACGACCCGCGGACGAGCAGGCCGGTCACCGGCCTCGGCGACCGCGCCTTTCTCACCGGTGACTCCACGAGCCAGACCGTGGACGTCCTGCACGGCGGCGCCGTGTTCTCGATCGAGGCCGGCGCCACCGAAGAGTGGATCGGCGCGGGCGAGCGCCCGACGGACGCGGACGGCTCACCCGAACCCCCACCCCATGTCGACACGAAGCGGTTCGGCGCCCAACTGCCCCGCGCCGTACGTCACTTGATGAGCGTGCTGTCGGCGCGCTGACGAACCCCGCGGCTCAGCCCCAGAACGCCTGCGCCAGCGCCGTACCGGCGAAGGCCGCGCCGAGCCCGGCCGCCACGCTCGCCACCGCGTTGGCCGCGGCGAAGAAGCGGGCGCCGCTCTCGGCCAGCCGCAGCGTCTCGTAGGAGAAGGTCGAGTAGGTCGTGAGGGCGCCGCACAGGCCGGTGCCCAGCAGCACCTGGACATGGGACGAGGCGGCGCCCTCGGTGACCGCGCCGGTCACGACGCCGAGGACGAGACAGCCGACGACGTTGACGGTGAAGGTGCCCCAGGGGAAGAGGCTGTCGTGCCGGCTCTGGACCGAGCGGTCGGTGAGGTAGCGCATCGGAGCGCCGACCATGGCCCCGACGATGACCAGCAGCCAGTTCATCGCGCCTCCGCCTCGTCGGCCCGCTCGGCCCGGTCCGCGAGCCGCCCGAGCACCACGTGCCGGGTCGCGGCCGCCACCAGCCACACCGCGGCGAGGGCGGCGAGCAGCGTGAGCGCCAGATACGCGAGCGCGGTAAGGGCCTGCCCGCCGTCGATCAGGGCCCGGATGTCGGTGGCGTAGGTGGAGAAGGTGGTGAAGCCGCCGAGCACGCCGGTGCCGAAGAAGGGCCGCACCAGACGGTGCGTGTTCCAGACGTCGGTGATCAGCACCATGAAGACACCGATGACCGCGCAGCCGACCACGTTGACGGTCAGCGTCGTCCACGGGAAGGTGCCGGAGGCCGTCGGCCAGAGCAGCGCGGCCCCGTAGCGGGCGCACGCGCCGACCGCGCCGCCGACCGCGACCACGGCGACGACCGGGGCCTGGCCCTCGCGCGACGCTTCGCGCTGTGCCGGGTCGTGCAGATCGATGTCGGGGTCCACGGGTTCGTCGGGCGTCACGGGCCGGACTTCTGCCACTTTCGTCTCCTACTCACCGGGCACGCCCAAGCTTGGCGTGCGCGCGTCGCAAGTAGGGACCGTTGACGGCTGTGTCGCCGTGGTTCGGGTACGGCGGGCCCCACCGCCGCGCGGTGCTCCGGGGAGCGCCGCAGACCGCCATGCTACCCGGCGGGGTACGAGGGGCGCGTGGGAGTCTGTCTCCTGCCGGAGCCACGCGACCGCGAGGGAGAGTCCCTGTGCCGACCTACCAGACCTCGATCATCGTCGACGCTCCCGTCGCATGCGTCTGGGAGGTGCTCGTCGCCGTCGAGGACTGGCCCGCTCTCACAGCGTCCATGACCTCCGTCCGCCCGCTCGACGCGGACGGCGCGAGCCGGAGCGGGAGCGCGGACCACGTCGTCGCCGTCGGGCGCCGGTTCGCGGTCGAGCAGCCCAAGTTGCGCAAGGCGGTGTGGACGGTCACGGCGCTGGACGAGGGTTCCCGGTTCTCATGGCGGTCCGCGGTTCCCGGAGTGACCACGAGCGGCGACCACCTGGTCGAGCCGGAGGGCGACGGCACCCGCCTCACCCTGGTGCTCACCCAGCGCGGCGCGCTGTCCGGCCTGGTCGGCCTGGTGGCGGGCGGCCTGACCCGCAGGTACCTGGAGATGGAGGCCCGCGGCCTCAAGGAACGCGCCGAGTCGCCCGCCGCGGAGTAGCGGCCACGGCGCGCCGCCACCTCATGTGGCGGCCGTCACAGCAGATTCTCTCCCGTGGATGTCGACCGGACGTCCAGCCCCAGGCGTATGCGTGATGAGGCCGAAGAGAACTGGGAGCTGTTGTTGACCGCTGAGGAGTTCGAAGAGTTCTACGCCCACGCGGTCAGACGGCTCACCGGTCAGCTCTATGTGATGCTCGGCGATCTGCCGGAGGCGCAGGACGTGGTGCAGGAAGCGTTCGTCAGGGGCTGGAGCCGACGGCGGCAGCTCGCGAGGGACGGCAATCCGGAGGGCTGGATCCGTACGGTCGCCTGGCGGCTCGCGGTCAGCCGCTGGCGCGGCCGTCGGCGCTCGGAGGAGGCGTGGCAGCGGTACGGCGGCCCGCCGTCCGTCGAGGAACCGGGCCCCGGCACGGTCGCCCTGGTCTCCGCGCTGCGCGAACTGCCGCCAGGACAGCGGCGGAGCGTCACCCTGCACTACGTGTGCGACCTGTCCGTCGACCAGATCGCCGCGGAGACCGGTGTGTCCAGCAGCACCGTCAAGACGCACCTGGTCAGGGGCCGGGCCACGCTCGCCCAGCATCTGCCGGAACCGCACGCAGAGGAGCCCCCTGGTGCCTGATACCCACGAGGAGCGCTTGAGGTCCGCGTTCAAGAACGCCGCGGCGGACGGTCACCGCGCGGCGACGCCCGCGCCCCCGGCCGTCGTCCGCGCCCGCGGCGACCGCAAGCGGAGGCAGCGGCTCGCGACGGTCGCCGCGGTGGCCTGCGTCCTGATCGGCGGTACGACCGCGTCGCTGGTCACGCTGCTGTCCGGTGACGGCGGCGCCGTCCCGCCCGCCACGAGCCCGGGGCCCGCCACCACCGGCCCGAACGGCCTCCCGTCGTCGACCGCGACCTCCGACTACCCGGTCCGGACTTACCCGCCGACCGGCACGGTCCACATGACGACAGCCCGCTAAACACTCCCCCCCCCCGTCGCACCCCGCCCCGGCGCACCGGCCGGCCGGGCAGTCCGGCATGCCCGGAACCGCCACCTGTACGTCGTCGCCCACGCGTCGCCCGAGCGGTCCGTGGCAGCCCCCTCAGGAGCACGACCATGCCCAAGAGCGCCTTCTCCCCGCCCGCGACCGCGCCCCGCCCCGTACCGTCCGAGCCGCCGGACCGTACCGTCCCGCTCCGCCACCGGCTCCCGGGGCGTCTGCCGCTCCCCCGCCTCGGCCCCACCGACCGCGCCGTGCTCTGGCTGTACGCGCTCACGCGGGTCGGCGTCTGGACGACCGCGTACTGCACGGGGCGGCTGTTCACCGGCGACGGCAAGGCACAGCGGGCACCCTCGATGATGTCCCGCTGGGAGCAGTGGGACTGGGGCTACTACCTGCACATCGCGCGCGACGGCTACTTCCCGGCGCCGGTGCCGGGAGCCGTTCTCGGCAGCGGCGCGGCCACACCCGACAACCGCGAGGCGTTCTTCCCCGGCTTCCCGCTGCTGCTGCGCGCCGTGCACCTGCTGATACGCGACTGGACCGCCGCGGGGCTGCTGATCTCGTTCGTGGCGGGGGCCGTCGCCGTGCTGTCGCTGGCCCGGATCGCCGCGCTGGACGGCCGGTCCGCGCGTACGTCCGTAGCCGGGCGCGGCGCGGACCGGCTCCCGGACGACGGGAACGGCACCGGATCGCGCGCCGTGCTCTTCCTGCTGCTCTCCCCCTGCGCGGTCTTCCTCGCCGCCGGGTACACCGAGGCGCTGTTCCTCGCCTTCGCGCTGCCCTGCTGGCTGGCCGCCAAGCGCGGGAACTGGCCGCTCGCCGCCGCGCTGGCCGCCGGCGCGACCACCGTCCGGATCAGCGGCCTGTTCCTCGGCGCCGCGCTCGTCGCCCAGCTCCTGACCTCCGGGCCGCTGACCAAACGGCTGCGGCTGCTGCACTGGCCGGCGCTCTCCGCGCTGCCCGCGCTCGTCTACGCCTGGTATCTGCACGCGCGCACCGGCGACTGGATGGCCTGGAAGCACGCGGAGGAACGCGGCTGGTACCGGACGTTCCACTCGCCGTGGCAGGCGTGGCGGCACACCTGGGACGGCGCCTTCGACCACACGCAGGCCACGCCGTACGCGCTGCTGTTCCAGTTCGAACTCGTCGCCATGGCGGTCGGTCTGGCGCTGCTCTGCCTGCTGCTCAAGCGGCACCGCTGGCCGGAGGCCGTCTACCTCGGGCTCAGCCTGTGGGCGCTGGGCACCTCGTACTGGTACATGTCCGTGCCGCGCGCCTCACTGCTGTGGTGGCCGCTGTGGACGGGGCTGGCCGCCTGGAGCGTACGGCGCCCCTGGCTGACCACGGCGTACGTGTGCGTCGCCGCGCCGCTGGCCACCGTCCTCACGGTCGCCTTCACCTCGGGACGGTGGGCGGGCTGACACCAGCGGGCGCGACGACACGCTGAGGCGCGACGGTGGCGCGGACGAAGGCGCGGCGGATCAGACCCGGTCGATGTGCACGTTCGTGGACTTCACGCGGGCGGTGGCCTGCATCCCGACCTCCAGGCCCAGTTCCTCGACGGCCTCGCGGGTCAGCAGGGACACCAGCCGGTGCGGCCCGGCCTGGATCTCCACCTGGGCAGCGACGTCGCCGAGCTTCACGGCGGTGACGATGCCGGGGAAGGCGTTGCGGACCGAGGTGTACGAGGCGTCCTCGTCCGCGCTGTCGGACTGCGCGATCTCGACGGAGAACGCGGCCAGGTCACGGCCGTCGATGAGCCTGCGGCCGTTGTCGTCGCGGTGGGTGGCGACCCGGCCGCCGTCCGCCCAGCGACGGACCGTGTCGGGGCTGACGCCCAGGAGCCGCGCGGCCTGGCCGATCGTGTAGGACTGCATGGGGAAGACAATAAGCGCAGCCCGCCGCCCGGCCCCGCACACCACGGGCGACGACACGGCGGCCCCTCAATGGACTCCGACCGACTCCGGCGGACGCCAGAGGCGGGCGGCACGGGGGCGGGCGCAGGCGGCGGCGACTCGGCGGACGCGCCGTGCCGGTTCGCGCCCCGGCGCGCGTACGGCGCCCGGTTAGAGTGCCAGAGCCGCACCCGGCAAATCCGACATTCCATACGGAGATCGAGGCGTATCCCCATGAGCCTGAGCATCCGCAACCAACTTCCCGGCACCGTCGCGTCCGTGACCCCCGGCGAGGTGATGGCGACCGTCAAGGTACGGCTGGACGGCGGCCAGGACATCACCGCCGCGATCACCAAGGACGCGGCCATCGACCTCCGACTCGCCCAGGGCACCGCCGTCACCGCCCTGATCAAGTCGACGGAGATCTCGCTCGCGACTGTCTGACGACCCGTCCGCCGGTGGTCTTGGCGGCACTCCTGAGGCCAGTGGTGTGCTGGTGAACCCGGTGGAGTCACCAGCCGATTCGCTGCGAGAGAGCGCTCTCTTCGTGCTTGACACCCAGTCGCGCGGCCCGCGAGGGTACGTCTCCAAGAGAGCGCTCTCAATTCCCCCCTCGCCGTCAGAAGGTGGTCGTAGCTCATGTCTTCGTTCAGGGCCGCAGACAGTGCACTTCCCAACTCGCAGCAGCCGCAGGCGCCATCGCAGTCGCAGCACATATCCGGGGAGCGCGGCGGTCTGAGCCGCCGTTCGCTGATCGCCACGGCCGCTTTCGCCGGTGTGGTGCCGTTGGCGGGTGCCGCGACCCCCGCCGCGGCGCGGTCGGCCGGCGCGCACTCCCCCGGCTCCCACTCCCCCGGCGGCCACTCGCCGTCCACGGAACCCGACTTCGGCCCGAACGTCACCGTCTTCGACCCGAGCATGCCCGCCGCCGACATCCAGGCCGCGCTGGACGCGGCCACCGCCGTACAGGTCGCCAACGAATTCGGCACGCAGCGCTACGCCTTCCTCTTCAAGCCGGGCACGTACGACGTCGACGCGCAACTCGGCTACTACACCTCGGTCGCGGGCCTCGGGCTGTCGCCCGACGACGTGACCATCAACGGCGCGGTGCGCGTCGAGGGGCAGGCGCAGCCGGGCGGCGGCGACAGCGCGCTCACCAACTTCTGGCGCTCGGCGGAGAATCTGGCGGTCAACCCGACCGACGGCATCAACTGGTGGGCGGTGTCGCAGGCCGCGCCGCTGCGCCGGGTGCACATCCGCGGCCAGCTCTTCCTCTTCCCCCGGCAGGGCGGTTACTCCAGCGGCGGCTTCATCGCCGACTCGGTGGTGGACGGGCAGGTGATCAACGCCTCGCAGCAGCAGTGGCTGACGCGGGACAGCTCGGTCGGCTCCTGGTCCAACGGCGTGTGGAACCAGGTCTTCGCGGGTGTCGTCGGCGCCCCCGAGCAGTCCTTCCCCGACCCGCCGTACACGACGCTGGCCACCAGCCCGCTCAGCCGCGAGAAGCCCTTCCTGTACGTCGACTCGGCGGGCCGTTACCGGGTGTTCCTGCCGTCGCTGCGGCACGGTGCGGTCGGCGCGTCCTGGTCCGGCGGTACGACCGAGGGCACCTCGGTCCCCATCGACCGGTTCTTCATCGCCAAGCCCACGGACTCGGTGCGCGCCATCAACCGCGCGCTGGCGCAGGGCAAGCACCTGCTCCTGACGCCGGGCGTCTACCGGCTGGCGGAGTCCATCAAGGTCAAGTGGTCGGGCACGGTGGTGCTCGGCCTGGGCTTCCCCACCCTCACGCCGGTCGGCGGAGCGGTGCCGATGACGGTCGCGGACGTCAAGGGCGTCCGCGTCGCGGGGCTGCTCTTCGACGCGGGGAAGACCAACTCCCCCGCCCTGCTGGAGGTCGGCAGCAGGCGCGGCGGCCGTACGGACCCGCGCGACCCGACCTCGCTCCAGGACGTGTTCTTCCGGATCGGCGGCGCGGGCGCGGGCAAGGCCACCACGAGCCTGGTCGTCAACAGCGACAATGTGCTGCTCGACCACATCTGGGCCTGGCGCGCGGACCACGGTACGGGCGTCGGCTGGACGGTGAACACCGCGGAGACCGGCGTGGTCGTCAACGGTGACCACGTCCTGGCCACCGGCCTGTTCGTGGAGCACTACCAGAAGTACAACGTCATCTGGAACGGCGACCACGGCCGGACGGTCATGTTCCAGAACGAGTTGCCGTACGACCCGCCGAATCAGGCCGCCTACGGGCATCACGGCGTCGTGGGCTGGGCCGCGTACAAGGTGGCGGATTCGGTCCGGCACCACGAGGGCTGGGGTCTTGGCAGCTACTGCTTCTTCAACGTGGACCCGACGATCCACAACGCCCACAGCTTCGAGGTGCCCGACCGGCCGGGCGTACGGTTCCACGACCTGCTGACCGTCTCGCTCAACGGAGACGGCGTGATCGACCACGTCATCAACGACTACGGCGCGGCGGCGCAGGGCTCGGCGACGGTCCCGGTGGACGTGGTGAGCTACCCGCCGACGCACTGACGCCGCGCGCACGCCCCGGTGGCAGGCGGTGACGCGTGGTGACGGGTCCCGGTGACGCGCCGCGTCACCGGGGCCGCGCGTGCGGCGGGTGCGGCGGGCGATCGGCGGCCGGTACGGGCGGGACGTATGCGATATCGGCGGCCGATACGGGCGGGACGTATGTGATGCCGTCCGGCGGGTAGCCGAGGGGTACGCAGCTCACCATCGGAGGTGACCGCAATGCTGATCCTGGGATTGCTGCTCCTGGCCGGTGCCGGTGCTTTCACCGGCCTCGCCATCGCCGACAACACGTCGGGAGGTCCCGAGTACAACGTGTCGGTGCTCGGGCACTCCATCGCGACCATGAACACCCTTCAGATCTTCTGCGCCGGTCTGGCGCTCGCCCTGATCTTCTGCCTCGGCGCCGCGATGGCGATGGGCGGCGGAGTGAGCCACCGGCGCAAGTCCCGCAAGCTCACCGAGGCCCGCAGGGCCGCGAAGGACAACGCCAGGGAACGTGACGCGCTGGCGGCCCGGTTGGGCACGGCGGACACCACGGCCGCACCGGCCGGGGACACCGGGACCGACTACGCATACGGCGGTTCCACGGCGGCCGACAGCGCCGACGGTTCCGAGACGGCGGCCGCACCGCGGCACCGTCACGCGCGGCACCTGTTCGGCCACTGACCGACCGCGGTCCTCGGATGCCGTGAGGGCGGCGCCCCGTGACACGGGGCGCCGCCCTCCGTCGCGTCCTGGGAGCCGTACGAGGCGCACGAGCGGTACGAGCGGCCCGTGCCGTTCTGTTGCCGACCGGACTCGAACGCGGTGCGGACTGCCGCGAACAGCCTTCCTGCGGGCGAGGTGTCCGATTATGATGCGGATCACGCCGCCTCCCCTACGAGGTGGCACCCGGCAGTGCCCGGACATCCATGTCGACGACGAAGACGACACAGAAGTCGGGAAGGCCATGGCAGAGCAGGGTGCGCTCCAGCACCGCAGGACCGTACTGGAAAACGAATGGGCCCGCCGCGTACCGCAGTTGAGGTCGGCGGGGGGCTATCCGGCGGGCCCGGCTCCGCTGCGCCGTGAGGTCACCGACTCCTGGGTGCGCAGCGTCGGCACGGTGGATCCCGCGCGGGACAGCGCGCCGGTCTCCGAGGACGGCGCGGTCCATCCGCGGTGGAAGGGTTCGCCGCTGCGCGCGCCGGTCGCCGACCTGTCGGGGGAACTGCACAGCATCGCCGAGGACGCGGGTTTCGTCGCGGCGGTGACCGACGAGTCCGGCACGATCCTGTGGACGTGCGGCGGCAGGCTGATGCGGCGCAGGGCGGAGCGGGTCAATTTCGCGCCGGGCGGGCGGTGGGACGAGCGCGCGATGGGCACCAACGCGCTGTCCCTGGCGCTGCGCACCGGCCGCCCGAGCACGGTCTTCTCCGCCGAGCACCTGGTCGCGGCCCTGCACGGCTGGGTCTGTTACTGCGCGCCCATCCACGCCCCCGACGGCCGGGTGCTGGGCGTCCTCGACCTCTCCACCACCTGGGACCGCTCGCACCCGCTGGCCCTGCCGACCGTACGCACCCTGGCCTCCGCCATCGAGGCCCGGCTGCTGGACGGCGCTCCGGAGCCGCAGCGCCCCGCCGGTCTCGAACTGCGCTGCCTCGGCACGGCGCAGGCCAGCAGCGACGGTGAGCCGCTGCATCTGCCGCCGCGCCAACTGGAGATCCTGACGCTGCTCGCCCTGGAGCCCGAGGGCTTCGCGCCCGACCGGCTGCGGGCGTCGCTGTACGGCGACCGCTGCGTGACCGCGTCCACGTTCAAGGCCGAACTGTCGCATCTGCGGCGCGCGCTGAACGGCGGGGTGGCGACCAGGCGGTACGCGCTGACGGTGCCGGTGAGCTGTGACGCGGCCGAGGTGCTGCGGGCGCTGGAGTGCGGTGACATCGCGGCGGCCGTCGGCCACTACCGCGGGCCGCTGCTGCCGATGTCGGAGGCGCCGGGGATCGTGGCCTGGCGCGAGCACCTGGAAGTGGTGGTCCGCGAGGCGGTACTCGCCGACACCCGCCCCGAGCACGCGCTGCGGTACGGGGAGCGGGCGCCGTACGACGCAGCCGTGCACGAGCACGCGCTGCGGCTGCTCGGTCCCGGCGACGCGCGGCGCGGGATCGCGGCGAGCCGGCTGAACGCGGCGCTGCGGAGCTGACGCGACGGTCTCCGGCCGTGCGGGAAGCGGCGTCCGCGCGCCCCGGTGTCCGCACAGGCCCCGCGCCGCCAACCTTGCGTGCCCCGGTGTCCGCACAGGCCCCGCGGCGCCAACCTTTTGCCAACCTCGGGCCACCACAGTGAGTGCTGACACCGTAACCCGCACACCGGTACACCGAGGAGCGCCGCCATGGTCTACGCGCAGCCAGGCACCGAGGGCAGCATCGTCAGCTTCGCCCAGCGGTACGACAACTTCATCGGGGGCGACTGGGTCGCACCGGCCGAGGGACAGTATTTCGACAACCCGTCCCCGGTGACCGGTGAGACCTTCTGCCAGGTCGCGCGGTCCACCGCGCCGGACATCGAGCTGGCCCTGGACGCCGCGCACGCGGCCGCCGGTCCGTGGGGCCGCACCTCGGCCACGGAGCGGGCGAACATCCTCAACAAGATCGCCGACCGGATCGAGGAGAACCTCGAACGGCTGGCGGTGGCCGAGACGTGGGAGAACGGCAAGCCGGTCCGCGAGACGCTGGCCGCCGACCTGCCGCTGGCGGTGGACCACTTCCGCTACTTCGCGGGAGCGCTGCGCGCCCAGGAGGGCAGCATCTCGGAGATCGACGCCGACACCGTCGCGTACCACTACCACGAGCCGTTGGGCGTGGTCGGCCAGATCATCCCGTGGAACTTCCCGATCCTGATGGCCACATGGAAGCTCGCGCCGGCGCTGGCGGCGGGCAACTGCGTGGTCATCAAGCCCGCCGAGCAGACCCCGGTCAGCCTGCTGGTCGTCATCGAGCTGATCGCCGACCTGCTGCCCGCCGGTGTGCTCAACGTCGTCAACGGATTCGGCGTGGAGGCGGGCAAGCCGCTCGCGTCGAGCCCGCGGGTGGCGAAGGTGGCCTTCACCGGTGAGACCACAACCGGGCGGCTGATCATGCAGTACGCCAGCGAGAACATCATCCCGGTGACGCTGGAGCTGGGCGGCAAGAGCCCGAACATCTTCCTGCCGGACGTGATGGCCGCGGACGACGACTACCTCGACAAGGCGATCGAGGGCTTCGTGATGTTCGCCCTCAACCAGGGCGAGGTCTGCACCTGCCCGTCCCGCGCGCTGATCCACTCCTCGATCTACGACGAGTTCATGGCCCGGTGTCTGGAGCGGACCCGCGCCATCGTCGGCGGCAACCCGCTGGACCCGGCGACCATGCTCGGCGCCCAGGCCAGCAACGACCAGTACGAGAAGATCCTGTCGTACTTCGACATCGGCAAGCAGGAGGGCGCCGAGGTCCTGACCGGCGGCACCAGCCGTACCGTCCCCGGCCTGGAGGGCGGCTTCTACATCGAGCCGACGATCTTCCGCGGCACCAACAACATGCGGATCTTCCAGGAGGAGATCTTCGGCCCGGTTGTCTCGGTCACCACCTTCGACTCCACCGACGAGGCCCTCAAACTCGCCAACGACACCCTGTACGGCCTCGGCGCGGGCGTCTGGACCCGCGACGGCAATACCGCCTACCGGCTCGGCCGCGAGATCAAGGCGGGCCGCGTCTGGACCAACTGCTACCACGCCTACCCGGCCCACGCGGCCTTCGGCGGCTACAAGAATTCCGGCATCGGCCGCGAGAACCACAAGATGATGCTCGAGCACTACCAGCAGACCAAGAACCTCTTGGTCTCGTACTCCCCGAAGAAGCTCGGCTTCTTCTAGACTCCTCAAATATGTCGCCTGACCTGGCCTTTCGCCAGGTCGGGCGCCGCCTCGGGGACCTCAGCGCCGTCGGGGTACGGCGCCCGATGTTCTCCCGATATCTCCCCCTGGTTTCCGACCTCTGACCAGCTGTCCCGGTCTATCTCCGGACCGGGCCGCCCAAGGCCCGCCGTCGACGGTCTCCGCCATCTACCCCCAGAGCCGCACCGATTCCTCGATGCGACCGTCGGCGTAGTCCTGCGCTCCAGCAAGGAACGTGGCGCAGCAGCTGAACATGACCTGGACGCCCGGCCCTTCGGGCGCCCTCGGCAGGATCACCGCCGGAGGCCAGCCAGAAAGAGATGCCCGCGTCCCGAAGGTCATACGGCCGCTTCCCGAGTATCAAGACCTACGTTGTTCGCCCCCGAGCCAGCCATAGCGAACGGCGGCAGGGGTATATTGCGAGTTTCCATCCACGGCATTGACGGCGATCTGGACGTCATCACGGGTTCTTCCGGGTACGCCCCTACGATCCGGCATCTGGACGATTCCTGCAAAATGATCCGGTCGCCGACGGCTCGCCGAATCGCTACAGATATCCTGCCAATCCGCTGACGATGTATGATCTCAACGGTCAGTCCTGCCTTGGCAAAATGCGCAAAGCTTGGAAAATCCTCAAGTGCGCCAGCGCCATGGCCTTGTCGTAGCATCACTGTGGCTGCCCGCCGCCAAGATCCTGAAAATCAAGCGCGCGATTCGGGGACTGGGGGGTGTAGAAAATGCCGCTCGCCTCATCGTCGGAGCAACAAGCGTTCGATCGCTAAAATCGGGATCACATTCGGGGTCAGCATCCCGGATGTCGATTCAATTCTGAGCAACTGCAAGTAGCGGCACTTGCGGGGCGGACACAGAAGAGACTGCACCCGCCCCACCATCGGAGTTCACCAAACCAGGTGGGAATACCATTCGCAACAATAGAAATTGCGATCGGTTGCAGCCTCGACGTAGTGCGTGCGTGTGCGCGCAGCCCGACAGGCGGTAGGCGTCGCCCGCGCGCAGGGCGCAGGCGGGCCCGCCGAAGACGTCGAGCTGGCGGCGCTGGGGCCAGGAGGTCCCGACGAGTCCGGTGCGAAGGTGTCCTGTGACCGGGTTCGTCTGGCCTTTGACGGTCCACAGGTGGGTGTCGCCGTGGCAGAGTTCCGATTCGGGCAGGTCCAGCTCAGGTACCCGCTGCCGGAAGCGGTCGAGGGACTCGACCAAGCGAAGGCAGTTGGCGCACATACGGGAAGCCGATGAGGGGCGCGCAGCAAGCGCCTTGCCGCAATAGCCCATCAGGTGGCCGGGAATCGGCTGGTAGGCGGCGCGCAAGGGTCAGCTGTCAGTCGCCACGGACGACCGTGAGGTGGCCTTCGGGGTCTGCTGCACGTTTGGCTGACAGGTCAGGTCAAGATGTCACCCAATCGTGCGGCAGACCCAACTGCCAGAGCTCGGCATCACCACCGCCATAGCAAGCGTCCTGGCCCAATGAGCCCGGCACACCCACAGCCGTGTCAGCTCCATCGCACCCGAAGGACCACGTCGTACAGTTCCGTCTGTTCCGTATCGAGTTACCGCCCGGAGCACGCTCCGACATTGGCCCCCCAACTACCGGCAGCGTCAAACCGGTCCAAGGATAGCCACCCCCACTAGCCGGCAGTGTCACGTCGGCCGGTAACCGATGGCCGCGCCGCCCACGCGGCGCGGCCATCCCCACCCAAACGAATACGGGAGGATCGCCTCGATGCCTGCACGCTGCCACGGCGCCACCAGCCGTCTCCTCACCACTGCCGCCGGTTCACCATGACCGGGACACACACCACCGCTGCGGGTCTGCGCCCTGGGCACGAGCCATCGGTCGCCCCCGCCGTGATCCTTCATGACGGGTGCGTGCTCCTGGTGCGCCGCACGGTTCCGGAGGGCACGTTGCTGTGGCAGTTCCCCGCCGGACGCATCGAGCCCGGCGAAACCCCGCAGCATGCGGCGGTCCGCGAGACCGGCGAAGAAACGGGAGTATGCGCGACCGCGATTCGGTCCCTGGGCTATTGAACCTGAACGGGTGTTGTCGGGGAGCGGTGTGCATCGCGTTGCCCACGCTGGCTCCCGGGTAGGCGACGCGGCAGGATGAGTGCATGACCGAGAACAACGCGGATCTGCTGGTGTTGCTACGTGAGCTGGATGATCCTGAGTGGCTGGAGTGGCCGCGGGACTTCGACCGTCGCGAGATCGCCGTGCGCTTCGGTCAGCTGGTAGACCGACTCGAAGGTGACTTCGCAGCTCACTGCACGACCGTGGCCGGGCAGGAGAATCAGGACTGCAGCGAGTACGGACGTATCTACGTGCCCGGGGACGCGACTGTGTGCGGGACCCGGATCGTCGTCTGTGTGAGCCAGTTCGGCTCACTGGCGCTGGTGTGCGCGGACAATCCTGGTGCCTTCCTCGGGACGGACGACGCGCAGGCTGAGGGTGAGCTAGACGGTGCTGACCTCGCCAGGGTCAACCGGGCGCTGGAAGAGCTCGGCTACGTCGTGGTTCCCGAGGAACTACTGGAGAGCGACTACGACGGGCCGAGCCGACTGCACCCGCACGTCCAGCGGCCCACCTGGTGGAATCGCTTCTTCGGCTACTTCTGACGATTACCCCGACAAGTTCAGGCCGGTGCCCGTCAGGCAGCCATCGATGACCTCCGGTCGGTACTGCAGCATCTTGAGCTTGCGTTTCACCGCGCGGGTGATCTGGCTGAGGTCGGCGGCGTCGAGGTTGCCGATGTCGCGTGTGACCAGTGACCAGACGCCCTCCTGCGGGTTGAGGTCCGGAAGCGTATGTCGGTAGCTGGAACACGGAGAGCCAGGCGGTGTCGGCTTCGAAGAACGCCCGCAGGGGTGCGACCAGGTGCATGCGCAAGTTGTTCCAGACCAGGACGATCGGGCCGCCGAGCTGGGTGTGGGCGCGGATGACCAGGTCGCGGTAGTCCTTCCAGCCGAAGCCCTTCGGTTCGTCCTTGTGGCCCCGGTACTCGCGGATCGCGTAGATCAGCCTGGACTGCTCACCGGGCTTGCAGCAGGTCATCCTGGACAAGGTCGTCATCCCGGCCAAGGGCGAGTTCGAGTTCAGGCCCCACGAGCACTTCCTGCTGCTGGGCCCCTCATCCCGACACTGCGGCGAGAACGAACGTCTGCGGTTCGTCCTGTCCACCAACGAGCTCTTCGAGGTCGACGTTCCCGTCGGGGGCACCTTCTTCCCCGAAGGTATGTTCGTGACGGACTGACAGGGTTGGGTCGTGGGTGGACCAACCCCAGACACCTTCTGGGAACCATCCCGCGTACCGGGCCCCGACCTTGATCCGCCGCCTACACCTTCACCGTGAAGGCGGCCGACACCGCCGGCACTGTTTCGGCCGCGTCCGTACCGCTGACGGTCGCCACCAATTCCTCGGCCAGCACGGACTGCACGGTCGCCTACACCGTCACCAGTGACTGGGGCGCGGCCTGGGTCTTCGGCGGTGACCAGCGGATCGGCAACGCGTGGAACGGCTTACTGCCCCAAAGTGGCCAGACCGCCACGGCACGGGACGCGGATACAACGCCACCCTGGCACCCGGCGGCGCCGTTGACATCGGATTCACCGCCGCCTATCGCACAAGCAACGTCGTGCCGCACGGCTTCCCTGTCAACGGAACGGTGTGCGCGGCCGCCTGACCTTGTCAGCCGGTGCCGGCAGGGCCGGCCCCAGTCAGACTCAAAGACGCGATCATTACCGCTTTTCCCCGCATGGGGGCTCGTCCAATCGATCGCCCATGCCGGGCGTACTGCGGCGGCCGGCCTAGGAAGATTCCGGGCCGGCCACCGCCGTAGAGCGGATGGTGCGTCAGGAGACGGTGCAGGCAGCGCCGTTGAGCGTAAACGCGGTGGGCGAGGCGGTGCCGGAGCCTGTTCCCTGGAAACCAAAGCTGGTGGAGCCGCCTGCGGGGACGGCGCCGTTGTAGCCCAGGTCGGTGGCGGTCACGGTGGCGCCGGACTGGGTGGTCGTGGCGTTCCATGCGCTGGTGATCTTCTGGTCGGCAGGGAAAGTCCACTTGAGCGACCAGCCGTTGACTGCGCTGCCGCCGGTGTTGCGCAGGGTCACGTCCGTGGTGAAGCCGCCCGTCCAGGCGCTGACGATCTTGTAGCTGACGGAGCAGGCCGCACCTGTCGGCGGCGGGGTCGTGGGCGGGGCCGTGGTCGGCGGGGTCGTCGGCGGGGCGGTAGTCGGCGGAACGGTGGTCGGCGGGGTCGTCGGCGGAACGGGGTCCGAGGTTCCGGCGGATGCCAGCGCGTATGCCACGTCCGGCAGGAAGGTACCTGCGGCGCCGGCGCAGCCATCCGCCTCGCCTGGCGGCTTCACCCAGAGGAACGCGTCGATCGCCGCGTCGCCGGTGTTGGTCGTGGGATAGGCGCCGATCGCCCGGCCAGACGGGTCGCACCATGCCCCGCCGCCCGCTGGACCGTTGCCGTTGCGGCTGGTGTCCACCACGGCGTGCAGATTGGCCGGGTTGCCGAGCGCGGCCAGCACGTTCTTGGCGAAGTTGACCTCATTGGCCGTGGTATTGAAGTTGGAGACGTTGGTGAAGAGGCCGTCGGCATTCGTCAGGATGCCGGCGCTGCGCAGCCGATTGGCCTGCTCCGAGGCACTGTTCCAGGCCGAGTGGCCGCCGTCCAGGTAGACCTTTGCGTTGGGTGCGGCGGCGTGGATGGCGGCTCCCGCCCGGGAGAGCGAGGCGAACCGGTCGGCCTGCTGCTGTGCGGTCAGACAGGTGGTCAGGGCGATGGAGTCGGGCTCCAGGATGATGATCGACCGGCCACTGCCCAGCCCGGCGGCGAAGTTGCGCACCCAGGCGTCGTACGAGGCCAGGTCCGGTGCGCCGCCTGCGGACGCGCCGCCGCAGTCACGGTTGGGGATCTCGTACACGGCCAGCACCGGCACCTGTCCGGCGGTGGCCGCGGCCGTGGTGACCACCCGGACGTCACCGGTGACGGTGGAGGGGCGGTAGTTGGAGAACCAGATCGCCTGCGGCTGGCTTGCGATCCGCCGGGCGATGACCGGCTGGCGGGAGTCACCGGGATTGGCGGCAACCCAGCGGACGACCTGGGAGTTGGGGTCCGCGTAGAGCTGGGTCCCGGTCGGGAGGCTGCCCTGCGCCGCGGCGCCTGCGGTGATCTCAGTGCTCAGGACGATGCCGGTGGCGGCCAGACCTGCGGCTACGCCGAGCGCCATGGCCTTGCGCAGCCGCGACCCGCGCGCGGGAGCCTTGACCGCCTCGGCCGGGCGTGGGGTACCGATGGGGGGTGTCACAGTTTTCCTCCGTGCTCTCGTGGGGGGAGAGGGCCCTCAGGGAGCGAGGGCCAGATGCGACGGGGTATGTGGGAGCGCTCCCACTGCTGGATTGAGCCTAGCGAGTACGACGAGGGCCCGTCATCCCCTGCGCGGGACGCACTTTCGGGTCGGCTCACTCTGCCGCGGTCCATCTGGCCTCATCGGCAGGTCGATTCCCTGGCCACCGGAGTGAAGCGGCTGACGATCCCTTCCTGGTCCTTGACCGACGACGCGACCGCCGGGCCAGGAGGCCGACCGCGGACTGTGCCCTCGCGTCGTCGTCCGGGTCGATCGTGGACAGCGACGGGGCGCGGTATGCGCTCGTCTCGACGTTGTCGAGGCCGATCAGCTTGACCTCACCGGGCACCCGCACCCCTGAGTCGGCGAGGCCGCGCGGCACGCCCATCGCCAGCGTGCCGGTCGCGCAGAAGACACCGTCGAAGTCGAGGCCGTCGTGCACCATGTCCCTGGCGGGGGGCTGGCATCGGAGCTCGGGGTAGGAGTGACCTCATCGCAGCGTACGGCCGCACGCCGGGCGGTCTTCCACTTCGACGCCCACCTCAAGCGCAAGTCGACGGTGGACCAGACCTCCGGCGACCTCGTGGTGCACACCAAGGGCGCACTCGAAACCCGTCGCCCGGCGCGTCGTACCCGGGGCTCTGGACAACAGGCAGGAAGCCGAAGCCGGGCTGACCCTGATCGGTCTGGTGGCGATGGCCGACCCGCCCCGCGAAGATGTCGCCCAGGCGGTGCAGGCCCGCGGCGAAGTGGTCGCGCTGTCCGGTGGCGCGGTGCCGCTGCCGCTGCCGCTGACGGTCCTGCAGATCCTCGCCATCGACCTCGGAACGGAAACGCTGCCCGCGCCGGCGTTGGGACGCGAGCCCGCCGAACCCGGAGTGATGGACCGGCCGCCGCGACCCCGCACCGCCGGAGTCATCGACCGGGCGCTGCTCATCCGCGCCTGGGCGTTCCTGGGAAGCATCTCGGCGGTCCTGGTCATGGGCGGCTTCTTCTTCACCCTCTGGCGGGCCGGCTGGCACCCCGGCGACCCCACCGGCGGCGGTACGGCCCTTCACCACGCCTATCTGCAGGCCACGACCATCACCTTCGCCGGCATCGTCGCCTGCCAGATCGGCACGGCGTTCGCCGCCCGGACCGACCACGCCTCGCTGTTCACCATCGGCCTGCGGTCCAACCCGCTCCTGCTGTGGGGCATCGCCTTCGAACCGGTCTTCACGGCAGCCGTCGTCTATACGCCCCCACTCCAGGACATCTTCGGCACCGCGTCGCTCGGCCCGTCACAGCTGGCCGTGATCGCGCCGTTCCCCTTCATCATCTGAGGAGCCGACGAACCGCTCCGGTGGCTCCGCCGCCGGAACACACCAGGCCAGAGGGCCGGGACGCCGTAGTCATCGATTCAGGGTCAGTACGCGCCTACACCCGGGCCGTGCCGCCTGCCGCACGCTTCAGCGAGCTGAAGCGTGCGGCCCGCCGTCGCAGCAGGCGCCGGTGACCCGCGTGTGGCAAGGGAACAGTGTCCGGCGACGGCAAGGTGCGGTAGAAGAGCCACTTGCCCGCTTCGATCAGGCCGAGATAGCAGACGGTCAGGGCCGCCAGCGCCGCGAAGAACCCTGCCGGCAATGGCTGGAATCCGAGGGTGTGGGCCAGCGGAGTCGACGGTAGTACGGCGCCGACCGCAGCCGCGCCGAACGCCGCCAGCACCAGGGGAAGGCTGGGGTGGCTGCGCCAGAACGGAATGCGGCGGGTACGGATGGCGAAGATCACCAGCGTCTGGGTGGCGAGTGACTCGACGAACCAGCCGGTCCTGAACTGCGTCGCACCGGAGTGGAAGACCCACAGCATGACGCCGAAGGTCGCGAAGTCGAAGACCGAACTGATCGGCCCGAAGCAGATCATGAAGCGACGGATGAACCCGATGTCCCAGTGCGAGGGGCGGCGCAGTTGCGCCTCATCGACGTTGTCGGTGGGGATGGCGAGCTGACTGGAGTCGTACAGCAGGTTGTTGAGCAGGATCTGCGACGGCAGCATCGGGAGGAAGCTGAGGAAGAGCGAGGCACCGGCCGCACTGAACATGTTGCCGAAGTTGCTGGACGTGCCCATGAGGACGTACTTGATGGTGTTGGCGAAGATCCGGCGTCCCTCCGTGACCCCGTCGGCGAGGACGTCGAGGTCCTTCTCCAGCAGGATCACGTCGGCGGCGTCCTTGGCCACGTCCGTGGCGGAGTCGACGGATATCCCGACGTCCGCGGCGTGCAGGGCGAGGGCGTCGTTGACACCGTCACCGAGGAACGCCACGTCGTTTCCGGTGGTGCGCTGGACACGGACGATGCGTGCCTTGTCCTCCGGGCTCACGCGGGCGAACACCGTGGTGCGCTCGATCGCCTCGATGAGCTGGTTGTCGTCGAGCGTGTTCAGGTCTGTCCCGGTCAGGGCGGTGGCAGCGGGCAGACCCAGGTCGTGGCAGACCCGGACCGCCACCGCGGGGTTGTCGCCGGTGACGATCTTGACGTCGATCCCCAGGCCGGCGAGCCGGAGCAGCGCCGCTGCCGCATCGGGCTTGGGCGGGTCGAGGAATACCAGCAGGCCACTGAGGTGCAGGGTGTTCTCGTCCGGGGCGGTGGGCTTCCGCAAGCCGGGAGCCGGCCGGGTGGCGACGGCCACGACGCGGTTGCCCGCGGCGAACTCGGCCTCCAGCGCCTTCCTGGCGGTGTCCGGTACGTCGACGCAGCGCTCCAGCACGCTCTCCGGGGCGCCCTTGGTGACCAGGATCGCCGTGCCGGAGCCGTCGCGGACCACGGTGGAGACCATGCGGCGCTGGTGGTCGAACGGCAGTACCGCCACCTGCGTCCAGGCGGCGAGAGCCGTGTGCTGGGTCTGGGCCGCGGGTGAGTCCCACAAGGCGGCGTCCAGTGGATTGCCGCCCACCGCCGAGCCGTCGGCGGCATTGCTCTCGGTACTCAACAGGCCCCAGCGCAGTACCTGTTCGGGAGAGTCGTCGCCTGCGGGCACGGCGCGCATGAAGTCGATGCGCCCCAGGGTCAGGGTGCCGGTCTTGTCGGTGAACAGCATGTTGACGTCACCGAGGTCCTCGATGCAGACCAGGCGTTTGACCAGTACCTTGCGGCGGCTCATGCGCCGCGACCCGGCGGCCAGGCTGGTGGAGACGACAGCCGGGAGCAGTTGGGGGGTGATGCCGACCGCGATGGCGAGCGAGAAGAGCAGCGAGTCGATGAGCGGCTTGTGGAGCGCCACGTTGATCACGAGGATCGACGCGGTGAGGGAGCCCGCGACGTAGACGAGCAGCATGGAGAATCGGCGCAGCCCGCGCTGGAACTCCGTCTCCAGTTGGTGGCCGCTCAGCCCGACCGCGATCTTCCCGAACTCGGCATCGGCGCCGGTGGAGACCACCAGTGCGCGGCCGCTGCCGGAGTGGACGACCGTGCCCATCAGGGCGCAGCAGGTCAGGTCTGCCAGCGCCGTCCCGGCCGGAACCGGGTCCGTCGCCTTGGACACCGGCAGCGACTCACCGGTGAGGACGGACTCGTCGCATTCCAGGTCGGTCGCCTCCAGCAGCCGCACGTCGGCGGGCACGATGTCACCCAGCCGGAGGCTGACCACGTCTCCCGGTACCAGGTCGGTCACCGGAACGCTCACCGCTTTGCCGTCGCGGAAGACGATCGCCTGGTGGCGGATCTGGCTGTGCAGCGCCTCGGCGGCCTTCTCGGCCCGGAACTCGTTGACGAAGCCGAGGCCCACCGAGAGGGCGACGATCACCGCGATGATCACGGCGGCGCTGCGCTCTCCGACGCCGAAGGAGACGGCCGCGGCTGCCAGCAGCAGTCCCAGCAGCGGAGACCGCAGCTGCCGCCACAGCACGGGAAGCGCCCGCGCACGGTGCGACGACACGGCGTTAGGCCCCCATCGCAGCAGCCGCTCCGCCGCCGCCTTCGCGCGAAGACCGTCCCTGCTGGAGGCCAGTTCGCTGACGACACGGTCGGCCGGAAGACTGGCCGCCGCAGTGACCGTGTGCGGCGTCCGGGCGTCGATGCCCCCGGGCGCTGCTGTTGCGCGCCCACGCGCCCTTGGGTTTCCGTGAAATACATGCACCCGATGCGCCTCTTCCAGACAGATCAAAAACCCGCTGCCGGGGACCGGGGCATCGTGCCAACCGTACGCGCGTCACCGGTGAGTGGCCACGCGCGCCAACGTGCGGGCAGGTTCGCGGGCGTTGGCATGCGACCGAGGCGGGCGTTGACACCTGAGAACTCGTAACACGATCATGAGGATGCGTTGTTGAAGCGTCGCCAGCAGATGAGTGCGCAGGCGAGTGAGACGAAGGCGTTGTGGAGGTCGAGGCGTCGTTCCCGGCGGACGGCAGGTCGCTTGAACTGGTGGAGTTGGGCGAAGGTCTGCTCGACGACGTGGCGGAGCCTGCCGAGGCCGATGATGTCCCCGTGAGCCCTTGCGGGAGATGACCGGCAGGATCCGGCGCTGGCGCAGTTGTCGCCGGTTGG
The DNA here is from genome assembly GCF_055558595.1 of Streptomyces sp. NPDC025721. Lineage (NCBI taxonomy): Bacteria > Bacillati > Actinomycetota > Actinomycetes > Kitasatosporales > Streptomycetaceae > Streptomyces > Streptomyces sp. NPDC025721. Next base: position 41,735 of record NZ_JBVHMF010000042.1, read on the forward strand.
GGTTGCTGTCGTAGCCCTTGTCCCCGAGCAGGGGCGTCGCGGCGTTTGCGGGGGTGCCCGACTCGGCCGGCGACGGGCGGGATCCCGTCGACCAGGTCGAGGGTCTGGATGACGTCGTTGACGTTGGCGGCGGTGGTGATCACGTGGAACGGAATGCCGCCGCCGTCACTGATCAGGTGGTGTTTGCTGCCGGTCGTGCGGCGGTCGACCGGCGAGGGGCCTATCGCCTCGCCCCCATTTCCGCGCGTACGTGGGAGGCGTCCACGCAGGCGCGTGTCCAGTCGATCAGGCCGGCCGTGTTCAACTCGGCCAGGAGTGTGCGGTGCAGGTCCTCGAACACTCCGGCCGCCTGCAACGACCCAGGCGCCGCCAGCAGGTCTGCCCGGAGCCGAAGCCGAGCTCCAGCGGCAACTGCTGCCAGGTGATGCCGGTGTACAGCACGAACAGGATGCCCTGCAGGCAGCGCCGATCATCCACGGGCCGCGGGCCCGGCGACAGGTCCGGCCATGCCGGAAGCAGCGGCTCGATCCGAGCCCACAACCCGTCATCCACGATCCACGGCTTCTTGCTCACGCCATCACGAACGGACGAATCCGTCGACAAGGCTGGCGAGGTTACGACGTACCTCAACGAACCCACTGAGGCTGATAGGACTATTCGCGGTGAAATTAACCGGGTTGCGAATTCGCCAGCGCTTGAATCGGTCACAGGTTCGCAGTTCCAGGAGAGGCCATACAAGCCTGCGCTCCGGACTAGCGGCCCGCGCCTGAGAACAGCGGGCATGCTGAGTACGCTAGGTGGCATTACCGATAGCCTCCTCATAGTCGACGTTGTTGTACAGTATCTGAGGGGCGGGATGATCTATTGTGAGATTTCCGGTGGGGACTGCGGGCCTCCCCCTGTGGCGTAGCCCCAAAAAATCGATGATGCAGCGAGGTGACTGTGCCCGTGTCTAAAAAAGTATCTTCCGATGCGGAGTACGTGCGCGCAGCTCTGCTCCACTGGCTGCCCGAGTGCCTTCCCTTGATTGAGGAGCTGGAGGCCGCTGAGGTCGAGTCGGCGCGCGACCTAGGTCTAGTTCCGCACGAAATAGGGATTTATTCGCTGCTGTCCGAGGCGTTTGTCTGGCCTGTGCTCGTCCCTGCGCTAGAGAGGCAGCTACCAGGTGACCCCGTGGTGGTGAGATGTGCTCGCCTCCTTGAAGAGCTCGTTACTTCCCCCAGTTCAGAGGTTCGTCAAGCAGTGAAGATTCGAGTAATCGAAATCCTTGCTGGATCAGGTCTTCCGATGGAAGAAATCAAGAAGAGTATCGGACCTGTAACTGCTGGTCTGGTAGCCGCTAGTAGGAATTGAGTGATGTTCGCGATTCCTGCTGAAAAGCCTGGCCGAGGGATCTTCCGCATCACGCGCGCAATGCGCTTGTGGTTGACGTACTCGCCCGCCTTCCGGAGCTCGGCGGTGATCCTGGGGACGCCGTGGGTGCCGTCCGATTCGCGGTGCAGTTCCCGTATCCGGGCGGCGAGGTGAGCGTCTGCCGCTTGCCGGGCTGACCGTGCACCGGCTGTTGCGTGCTAGCAGTAGAAGCTGGAGCGGGCGATGCCGAGGATGGCGCACAGCCGCTTGACGCCGCAGCGGCGCTGGTGGTCGGCGACGAACTGGAAGCGGTTCACCAGCGCGTCTCCCCGGCGAAATACTTGGCCGCCTTCCGCGGGATCTCCCGTTCCTCTTCCAGTTCGCGGACCTTCTTGCGCAGGGCGTGTTCTCCGTTTCCAACGGCGTCGGCGGTTCCGCGGGTGCCGCTGCCCGGCGTCCCCGTGGTCGGCTGACTCCGGCCGCCCGGACCCAGTTCCGCAACGTCGCCGGGTCGATCCCCGAATCAGCGGCAAGCTGCCTGATCGCTGCCTCGGGCCGCGACTCGTACAGCGTGACCGCGTCCGCCTTGAACTGCGGCGGATAGCTCTTCATGACCACGAGATGTCCGTCCTCAGGTCCTCAGGATCCGGTGTCTCGTGTGTCCAAGATCAGGGGTCACGGCCCGTACGCGCTTGCCCCGTCACCCCGTCACCCCGTCACCCCCGGCGCAGACCAGCGATCTCTGCCTGCGCGGGGGCACCTGGGCGTCCGCGGGGCCGGTCGGCCACGGCGCGATCCGTTGGCCTGCCGGCGTCTCAGCGGCGGGGGGTGAGGCATACCGTGCCGCTCAGGTGGATCCTGGCCTGGTCGACGTAGCCCGAGAGTTCGCGTCCGACGACGGAGCCGTAGTAGCGGTGGGCGTAGTGGCTGTGCGGCTGTTCCGGGGCCAGGTCGAAGTAGTCGCCGCGGTGGATGCCGTCGCCCACCGGGGCGCCGTGGGCGTCGAGGACGTCGCCGTCGCTGGTGACGACGTACTGCCGGGTGGCGCGGCAGGGGAAGTCGCCCGGCTGGGACCGCCCCGGCGTGCGGCCGGGACCGGACGGGACGGCGCCGTTCCGGTGTCCGGCGGGGTGGAACGCGACGGCCGCGTAGCCGAGCGCCGCGATCACGACCGCGGTCACTGAGGCGGTGAGCAGGACCCGCCGCTGCCGTGACCGCGGCGCAGGGGTGGCTCCGGGCGGCGCCGGCTGTGCGGTCGGCCCGGCGGCAGGGGTCGCGGGCCCGTTGGCTGACGCCGGGCGCGGGTCAGGTGTGGCGGGCACCCCCGGGGGAGCCTCGGCCGGGGGCGTCGGCGGGACTTCGGCCGGCCCGCGGGGCGCGGCTGCTCCCGGCACTCCCGGCGGGGTGGCGGCCGGGGGGACGAGCGGGCCGGCGTCGGCGTTCTCGCCGGTGTCCGCGGACATCCCCAGGGCCTGGCGAGCGGCACGCCAGGCGGGTAATCGGGCCTCGGCACCGTCCCCGAGGGCGGTGATGATCGCCTCGGCCACCGGCCACGGCGGGACGCGCGTGCCGTTGGTCGCCTCGTTGCAGTAGGTGCTGCTGTAGCCCGCCCTGGCGGCGAGCTGGCGCACGCTCAGCCCGGATCGTCGCACGAGTGCCGCCATCAGGTCGTGCCATGCCGCGACCGGGTCCGGTGCCTGTGTCATCCCGTTCCTCGTCCCCTCGAAAGCTCTGCCCGCGTCAGGTGTCCGCCCGTGTCCGCCGGTGTCCGCGGACGTCCGCGGACACGGAGAGCTGGGCGGACACCCCCCTGGACACCTAGACCTGTCAGTGGCGCCGCTGTCCGGCGGACGCCCGGCCGCCCCGGCCCCCGGGCTCGTAGCCTGTCCGGCCCGGAACCCCGGCCGGACGCCCCGGCTCGCACCGGCGCGACGACATGACGACACCTCGACGACACGACGACACGACATCAGGAGATCCCCCATGCGTCTGTGGAAGCCTTTCGCACTCGCCGCCGCCACAGTAGCGGCGTCCGCCTCCGTCCTGGCGGCCCCCGCCTTCGCCGCCAACGGGCAGGGCGACAAGTACACCCACTCCACCACTCTTTCGCAGCCGAGTTGCTTCATCCATGCCAACTACCCCAAGGCCGGCGTCGCTGACTGGGGATGGACGAAGCCGCAGCGCTCACCGAAGGGCGGCTCCTACCACGTGGGAGTCCGGTACACCTACCGCGGCTACGCGCTGGTGAAGGACTACGGAGCAGCCGGGGAGCCCAGTTGGGGCTTCGTCGCCACATCCTGCCTGACGGATCCGCACGCCTACGACACGCACCACCGCCAGCTCCCCGACCGTCGTGCCGTGGGCGGCAGCGGGGCGGTCAAGTCGGTGGCGATGAGCGCCCCGCACGCCGGCAAGTCCAAGCGGGGGCTCGTCCACGTGGGCACCGGGCAGGTCGGCACCCTGCGCGACGCCGGGAAGTCCTTCGCCATCGGCAACGTCCGGGCCGGCGATGCCTTCTACCTCACCACCGAGCACTGCGGTAAGCACGACACCCGTGCCTGGATCCTGGGTTACGCCCCCGCGTCCGGCCGCTGGGGCTTCGTCCAGGCCGCCCACCTGCCGGCCTGCCACTGACCTGGAGCGCGGGCCGAGGGCTCGTCCTGAGCGCCTGTGTCCCGGTGCCGGGGGGGGGCGGGGCGGGGGGCGGGGACGGGTGCGGGGGTCTGGGCCATGGTTGCCGGTTCGGGGTTTTTTTGGTGGTGGGAGCAGGAAAAACCTCTACTTTTTCCCCCCCGTCTGATCCCA
>NZ_JBVHMF010000043.1:0-45626 GCF_055558595.1 Streptomyces sp. NPDC025721
CCACCGGCGTTACGCCACGGTCGAGCAGCTCGTCGGTGAGCGAGCGGTGAAATTCGAGTCTCCGCTGTACGGCCGGTCCGCGCCCCCCCCCCCCCCCCCCCCCCCCCCCCCCCCCCCCCCCCCCCCCCCCCCCCCCCCCCCCCCCCCCCCCCCCTTCACGTACTGCCGGGGGTCAGCCGCCCCCGCCGTTGCCGTTGCCGCCGACGGCGATCAGCTTGACCGGCTGGCCCTCGGAGAGCTGCGCGCCCGCTCCGGGGTCGACCGAGATGACCATGGCGTTGTCGCCGACCGGGTTGCCGCCGGGACCGACCGCGGAGACCTGGAGGTTCAGGCCGAGCCCGTCGAGTTCGGCCTTTGCCTGACCCACGGTCTTGCCACCCAGATCCCCGGGCATCTGCTTCTGCGGGTCCTGCGTCTGCGGCGGGCCGGACGAGACCGTCAGGACGATCGAGGTGTCCAGGGCGATCGGGCCCGCGCCCGGGTCCGGGGTCTGGGCGGTGACGCTGCCCTTGGCGGTCGTGTCCGAGGGGACGTCCTGCGGCGCGCGGGTGATGTTGGTGAAGCCCTGCGCCTTGAGCTGGGCGACCGCGTTGTCGTACGGGACGCCCTTGACGTCCGTGGGCGCCTTCTTCTCGGGGGCCACCGCGACGGTCAGCGTGATCGTCGTGCCCTTGGGCTGCTTCGTACCGGCCTTCGGGGTCTGGTCGAGGACGGTGTCCGGGTCTTCCGTGGTGGTCGTCTTGTTCTTGCGGTCGACCTCGAAGCCCTTGGCGGTGAGCTGGCTCGCCGCCGAGTCGTACTTGTCGTTCTTGACGTCCGGGACCTCGATCGGCGCCTGGCCCTTGGACAGGACGACCGTGACCGTCTTGTCGTCCGGGATCGCGGCGTCGGCGGCCGGGGTCTGCTTGCAGACGAGGTTCTTGTCGATGCTGTCGCAGAACTCGGCCGGACCCTGGACGATCTTCAGATCGACGTTGGTGGCCTTGGCCTGCGCGTCGGTGAGGGACGCGCCGACCAGATTCGGCACGGTGCCGTTGTCCGCGGCGCCGCTGCCGCTGAACAGCGCCTTGCCCAGGAAGATCGCGCCGACCAGGACCAGGATGCCCGCGACGACCAGCAGCACCGTGGAGGTGTTGTTGCCGCCCTTCTTCTGCCGGCGGCGGTCCGGGCGGTCGTCGTAGCCGTAACCGCCGTCCTCCTCGCGCAGCGGCGGAAGCATGGACGTGTGCTGGTCGTTCTGCGACGGCATCGCCGTGGTGGCCTGGCTGTCCGGGTAGCCGTACCCGTAGCCGACCGAGCCCATCGCCGCCGTGGCGGCCACCGGCTGCCCGTCGAGGGCCGCCTCGATGTCGGCCCGCATCTCGTCGGCCGACTGGTAGCGGTAGTTCGGGTCCTTGGTCAGCGCCTTGAGGACGATCGCGTCCATCGCGGGCGTGACCTCGGGGTCGTACACCGACGGCGGCTGCGGCTCCTCGCGCACGTGCTGGTAGGCCACCGCGACCGGGGAGTCGCCGACGAAGGGCGGCCGCACGGTCAGCAGTTCGTAGAGCAGGCAGCCGGTCGAGTACAGGTCGGAGCGGGCGTCGACCTGCTCGCCCTTGGCCTGCTCGGGGGAGAGGTACTGCGCGGTGCCGATCACGGCCGCGGTCTGCGTCATGGTCATACCGGAGTCGCCCATGGCGCGGGCGATGCCGAAGTCCATGACCTTGACCTGGCCGGTCCTGGTGAGCATGACGTTGGCGGGCTTGATGTCGCGGTGCACGATGCCGGCCCGGTGGCTGTACTCCAGGGCCTGGAGGATGCCGACCGTCATCTCCATGGCGCGCTCGGGCAGCAGCTTGCGTCCGGAGTGCAGCAGCTCACGCAGGGTGGAGCCGTCCACGTACTCCATGACGATGTACGGGATCGAGACCCCGTCGACGTAGTCCTCGCCGGTGTCGTACACGGCGACGATCGACGGGTGGTTGAGCGAGGCGGCCGACTGGGCCTCTCGGCGGAACCGGGCCTGGAACGACGGGTCGCGGGCGAGGTCCACCCGCAGCGTCTTCACGGCGACAGTGCGGCCGAGCCGGGTGTCATGGGCGAGGTACACCTCGGCCATGCCACCACGGCCGAGCACTGAGCCCAGCTCGTACCGGCCGCCGAGGCGACGCGGCTCTTCCATAGCTCTGCCCTCTCCTCAAACCCGTTCTTGACCCAAAACCGGTAATGCCGTGCCCTGCGGATGCTCGGGCATACGCTACCGGGCGTTTCTGGTCCCTTCGCGCCCTGCCCGCCCGCCGATACCCGACCGGTACCTGTCCGGTACGTGCGCCGGTCCCGGGGGCGGTGTCCGGACCGTTTCCGGCGCCGGGACCGGGCCTGACACCGGGTTCGACGCCGGGCCCGGGACCGTGCCGGGGGACCGGGCCTGCCGGGCGGCCGGCCCTCACTTGTTGAGGACGGCCTCCATGACCTTCTTGGCGATCGGCGCGGCCAGACCGCCACCGCTGACGTCGTCGTGGTTGGCCGCACCGTCCTCGACGACGACCGCGACGGCGACCGGCGACCCCTGGTCGGTCATCGCGTACGAGACGAACCAGGCGTACGGCGTGCCCTCGTTGTTGATGCCGTTCTGCGCGGTGCCGGTCTTGCCGCCGACCTTGACGCCGGAGATCTTGGCGTTGGTGCCGGTGCCGGAGTTGACCACCGTCTCCATCATCGTCTGGAGCTTCTGCGCGTTCTCCGGCGACAGCGGCTGCGACATCTCGCTCGGGTTGGTCTGCGAGATGGTGCTCAGATTCGGCGCCACCAGCTTGTCGACCATGTACGGCTTCATCAGCTTGCCGTTGTTGGCGATGGCCGAGGCGACCATCGCCATCTGGAGCGGAGTGGCCGCGGTGTCGAACTGGCCGATGGAGGAGAGCGCGACCTGGTCCTTGGTCATCTTGGTGTCGAAGTTGCTGGCGTTCGCGCGGACCGGGACGAACTGCTCCTTGTTGAAGCCGAACTTCTCCGCCTCGTCGACCATCGCCTGGAGGCCCACCTTGTCCGCGCCCAGGTGGCCGAAGACGGTGTTGCACGAAACCCGCAGGGCGTCGATCAGCGACGCTTCCTTGCAGGGGATGTTGCCCTCGTTCTTCAGCGGGGTCGTGGTGCCGGGAAGGATGTAGGGCAGCGGGGTGTCGGTCTTCGCGTTGATGTCGGTCACCGCGCCGTTCTCCAGCGCCGCGGCGGCCGTCACCAGCTTGAACGTCGAACCCGGCGGGTACGTCTGGCGCAGCGCGCGGTTCTGCGTCGGGTCGTCGGGGTCGTTCTTCTTGTCGAGCGCGACCCAGTTCTTCTCGTCGGTCTTGGAGTTGCCCGCGATGGTCGACGGGTCGTACGACGGGGTGCTCGCCATGGCCAGGATCGCGCCGGTGCCGGGGTCGAGCGCGACGACCGCGCCCTTCTTGTTCCCCAGGCCCTGGAACGCGGCCTTCTGCGCCTTGGCGTTCAGCGTCGTGACGACGTTGCCGCCCTGCTTCTCCTTGCCGGTCAGCAGGTCGATGGTGCGGTTGAAGAACAGCCGGTCGTCGTTGCCGGTGAGGAACTTGTCCTCGACGCCTTCGAGGAAGGTGGTGCCGAACGCCTGCGAGGCGTGGCCGGTGACCGGCGCCCACATCGGGCCGTCGACGTAGGTCCGCTTGAACTTGAAGTCGCTGCCCGTGGTCTCGGTGTGACCGGTGATCGCCTTGCCGCCGTCGACGATGATGTCGCCGCGCGGCTGGGCGTACTGGTTGATGGCGACCCGGCGGTTGTGCACGTCGTTGGAGAGCTGGTCGGCCTGGACGAACTGCACGTAGTTCACGCGCAGCAGAAGGGCGAGGACGAGCAGACCGCAGAAGACCGCGACCCGTCGGAGAGGCTTGTTCACTGGGTGCGCACCACCTGGGTCGGTTCGGCATCGGGGGAGGGGGCCGGGCTCGGGGCCGGACGGCGGGCGGTGTCGCTGATCCGCAGCAGGATCGCGACCAGCGCCCAGTTGGCGATCACCGAGGAGCCGCCCTGCGCCAGGAACGGCATGGTCATACCGGTCAGCGGGATGAGCCCGGTGACGCCGCCCGCGACCACGAAGACCTGGAGCGCGAAGGCGCCCGACAGGCCGATCGCCAGCAGCTTGCCGAACGGGTCGCGGGCCGCGAGGGCCGTCCGCACACCGCGCTCGATCAGCAGGGCGTACAGCAGCAGGACGGCCATCAGGCCCGCCAGGCCCAGCTCCTCGCCGACGGTGGCGAGGATGTAGTCGCTCTTCGGCGCGATGCCGCCGATCAGCCGGGAGTAGCCCTGGCCGAGTCCCGAGCCGAAGATGCCGCCGGAGCCGAACGCGTACATCGTCTGCGCGGTCTCGGTGACACCGCCGTTGGACGCCAGTTGCAGGGGGTGCAGCCAGTTGTGGACGCGCTCCTTGACGTGCGGCTCGATCGAGGAGACGACGACCGCGCCGCCCGCGCTGAGCAGCAGGCCGAAGACGATCCAGCTGGTCCGCTCGGTGGCGACGTACAGCATGATCACGAACAGGCCGAAGAAGAGCAGCGAGGTGCCGAGGTCGGTCTCGAAGACCAGGATCAGCAGGCTGATGCCCCAGATCACCAGGATCGGGCCGAGGTCGCGGCCACGCGGCAGGTACAGGCCCATGAAGCGGCGGCTGGCCAGCGCCAGCGCGTCCCGCTTGACCATCAGGTATCCGGCGAAGAAGACGGTGATGACGATCTTCGCGAACTCACCGGGCTGGAGCGAGCCGATGCCCGGCAGCGTGATCCAGATCTTCGCGCCGTTCACCCCGGGGAAGAAGATCGGCGCGACCAGCAGGGCCAGCGCCACCATCATCGAGATGTACGTGTACCGCTGGAGGATGCGGTGGTCCTTGAGGAAGACCAGCACGCCGACGAAGAGCGCCACTCCGAGCGTGGACCACATGAGCTGGTTGGGCGCCATGGCCTTGCCCAGCGACGGCTCCTGGTCGAGCCGCCAGATGAGCACCAGGCCGAGGCCGTTGAGCAGCGTGGCGATCGGCAGCATCAGCGGGTCGGCGTACGGCGCGAATTTACGGACCAGCAGGTGCGCGATCCCCGCGAGCAGGCCGAGGCCGAGGCCGTAGCTGAGCAGCCCCGCCGGGACCGAGTCGTTCTTGGCGAGCCCGACGTTGGCGTAGGCGAAGACCGGGATGAGCACCGCGAAGACCAGCAGCGCCAGTTCGGTGTTGCGACGGTTGGGCGCGCCGATCGACGTGATGGTGGTGGTGTTGCTGGCGCTCATGACGAGCCGACTCCTCCTGCTGGTCCCGCCGCCGGCGCGCTCGCCGGTCCCCGCGGGGCTTCCGGTGCGCGACCAGCCGCTACTGCTGGCTCGTACCGCACTGCTGGGCCAGCTTCTTCTCGTCGGGCGTCAGCGGCGGCGTGGGGTCCGCCGTCGGGGTGGCGCTGCTCTTCTTCGCGCCCGGCGTGCCGGTGGTGCCCGCTGCGGGCATCTTGTCCTCGGCGGCCTTCGCCGCCGCCTTGGCCTGGTCGGCGAGGGTCTTGGCCGTCGCGACCTTCTTGCAGACACCGGCCTGCGTCGCCAGCTCGTCGGCCTTGTCGGTGGCCTGGCCGAGGCTGCTGAGCGCGATGGTGTCCTGGACCTGCTTCTGCTGGTAGGCCGGTAGGTACTTGAGTTCGATGTCGGGGCGGTCCTTGTGGACCTTCGACAGCTTGATCCAGGCCAGCTTCTGGTCGATGCCCTGGTACACGGCGACGTGGTCGCCCTTGGCGCCGACGTAGTACTGCGTCTGCGTCCACGCGTAACCGCCGTACAGACCGCCGGCGATGACGGCGAGCACGATGACGGTGATCGCCGTGCGCTTGGGCCACTTACGGGTCTTGGCGGGCTTGGTCTGGCCGTCGTCGTCGTACGACCCGAAGGTGCCCAGCGGCGCGGCGCCGGCCGCGCCGGGTTCGCCGCTGCCGGGCGGGCCGAAGGAGCCCGCGGGGCCCTGCTGCTGCGGCGGGGGCGTACGGCCGAGCTCGGAGGCGCGCCCCGCCGGGGTCTGGAGGTGCCGCGGGTCGCTCAGCGGGAGCTGGGTCTCGGCGACCGCGCCGACGACCACCGGGGTGTCGTTGAGCTGTGCCGCCAGCGTGTCGCCGTCGTCGGTGTCCAGCACGTCCGCGACGATGCAGGTGATGTTGTCGGGTCCGCCGCCGCGCAGCGCGAGCTGGATCAGCTCCTGCACGGTCTCGTGCGGCGCCTGGTACCCGGCGAGGGTGTCCTCCAGCGTCTGGTGGCTGACGACGCCGGACAGGCCGTCGGAGCAGATCAGATACCGGTCGCCGACCCGCACCTCGCGGATCGACAGGTCGGGCTCGACGTGTTCGCCACTGCCCAGCGCGCGCATCAGCAGGGAGCGCTGCGGGTGGGTGGTGGCCTCCTCCTCGGTGATCCGGCCCTCGTCGACCAGCCGCTGCACCCAGGTGTGGTCCTGGGTGATCTGGGTGAGGACGCCGTCCCGGAGGAGATACGCGCGGGAGTCGCCGACGTGCACCAGGCCGAGCCGCTGGCCCGTCCACAGCAGCGCGGTCAGCGTGGTGCCCATGCCTTCGAGCTGCGGGTCCTCCTGGACCATGTGCAGCAGTTGGTCATTGGCCCGCTGCACGGCGGTGCCGAGCGAGGTGAGGATGTCGGAGCCGGGGATGTCGTCGTCGAGCGTGACGATGGTGGAGATCACCTCGGACGAGGCGACCTCGCCGGCGGCCTGTCCGCCCATGCCGTCGGCAATCGCGAGCAGACGCGGACCGGCGTAGCCGGAGTCCTCGTTCCCCTCGCGGATCATGCCCTTGTGCGAACCGGCGGCGAAACGCAGGCTCAAAGACATGCGCACCTCCCCCGTCGGCTCCGGGTACATCCGCACGCTGCCCACCCTCTCGCTCGCGCGTCGTGGCTCCGCTCGCCCATAGTGCGACTACTTCCGCAGCTCGATGACGGTCTTGCCGATGCGGATCGGCGCACCCAGCGGGACAGGGGTCGGCGTGGTCAGCCGGTTCCGGTCCAGATAGGTGCCGTTCGTGGATCCGAGGTCCTCGACGATCCACTGGCCGTCGCGGTCCGGGTAGATCCTGGCATGCCGACTGGACGCGTAGTCGTCGTCGAGCACAATCGTCGAGTCATGTGCCCGGCCGAGGGTGATCGTCTGGCCCTGCAACGCGACCGTCGTCCCCGCGAGCGAGCCCTCGGCGACCACCAGTTTGGTGGGGGCGCCGCGGCGCTGGCGGTTGTTCTGCGGCTGCTGCCGCGGCTGGGCCTGCGCGGCGGCGGCCTGCTGCTGGCGCTGCTGCGGAGGGCGCGACTGGCCGTCCCCGCGGCGCGCCGCTCGCTGGGTCACCCGGGTACCGAAGAGGTCGCTGCGGATGACCTGCACCGCGACGATCACGAACAGCCACAGAACGGCGAGGAAACCCAACCGCATGACCGTCAGGGTCAGCTCTGACATTGCCCCCGCTTCACCCTTCGGCTTGCCTGTACACGATGGTGGTGCTCCCCACGACAATGCGGGAGCCGTCGCGGAGCGTAGCGCGCGTGGTGTGCTGTCCGTCCACCACAATGCCGTTTGTCGACCCGAGGTCCTGGACCACGGACGGCGTTCCGACCCGGATCTCGCAGTGTTTGCGCGATACGCCCGGGTCGTCCACCCGCACGTCGGCCTCCGTGGAACGGCCGAGAACGAGCGTCGAGCGGGAGATCTGGTGGCGGTTGCCGTTGATCTCGATCCAGCGGCGGGTGGCCGCGCCGGGGGCCCCCGCGGGAGCGCCGGTGCCGGGCAGCCGCGTGACGGGCGCCACACCGTGACGGGCGCCACCGCCGCCGGGGGGCGGGGCCGCGGGCATCGGCGGCGGACCCGAGGGCCGCTGCGGTCCGCCGGGCTGCGCGTACGTCGGACGCTGCGGCGCCTGCGGCTGGTGCTGCGGGCTCTGCTGGTACGAGGGGGCGGCCGGGGCCTGGTGGGCGGCCTGGTGGGCGGCTTGGGGCGCGCCGCCCTGGTGCTGCGACTCGCTGGAGGCCAGCGTGCGGCTGCGCACCCGGTAGAGCCCGGTGTCCAGGTCGTCGGCCCGCTCCAGGTGCACCTTGATGGTGCCCATGAACGTGTAGCGCTGCTGCTTGGCGTAGTCGCGGACCATCCCGGCCAGCTCGTCGCCGAGCTGCACCGCGTACGGGCTCAGCCGCTCGAAGTCGCCGGAGCTGAGCTCCACGATGAAGTCGTTGGGCACGACGGTGCGGTCGCGGTTCCAGATCGTGGCGTTGTTGTCGCACTCGCGCTGGAGCGCGCCCGCGATCTCGACGGGCTGCACCTCGCTCTTGAACACTTTGGCGAAGGTGCCGTTCACCAGGCCCTCCAGGCGCTGCTCAAAGCGCTTCAGTACTCCCACGGGGCACCTCCCTCCTCGCGACCTTCCGGCCCAACGATTTCCGATACTGCTTACTGATCGTATCCACGCGCGGGAAAAACCTGTGGTTCCCCGAATCCCCTGGACCGGGCAGTGTCAACCCTCACACCGCCCGCGCCTCCTCCGCCGTCCCCCACTGGGATGGTAGATGCGCGTTCTGTCCATGGTGCCCGGTTCGCCGTCGTTCACCGCCGCCCTGTCCCCTCCCAGTGTCCCGCACCGCCCCCGGGTCCCTCTCCCACCTGCCCCCGCCCGGCTCCCGGCACTCCCCGGGCCGCCCGAACGCATGTGATTCCACCCCGGACCTCGTGCTAATCTTCTGCATGTCGGGAGGCCCTCCCACACCACTCGGACCCACCGGTCCGGACCGTGTGTGAGAATCAAACGGCAACACCCATGCGCGGGTGGCGGAATAGGCAGACGCGCTGGATTCAGGTTCCAGTGCCCGAAAGGGCGTGGGGGTTCAACTCCCCCCTCGCGCACAAAGAGGTACCGACGACACGGGCCTCCGGAAGTGACGAAAGTCGCGGCCGGGGGTCCGTTTCTCATTGCTCGGCGGGCCGCCTCCGGCCGGCAGGTCGCCTTCCCCCCGCCGATCCCCGCGGAGCGGTCACGGTGGACGGCCCCGCGCGGCGCATCCCGGTGACGTACTGAAGGCCCGGGGGATCGAACGGCGGCGAACGGTGGCATCGGGGCGGGAACCGGTGCAGGGTGGTGTGCGTTGGAGTCATTGGGCAAAGGAATCGTCAAGTGGCGCGGCCCGCGCCGGATTGAGCAGGGAGATACACCATGGGTGTCAGCCTCTCCAAGGGCGGCAATGTCTCACTGACCAAGGAGGCCCCCGGACTCACGGCGGTCACTGTCGGCCTGGGCTGGGACGTGCGCACGACCACCGGTTCGGACTTCGACCTGGACGCGAGCGCGCTGCTGCTCGACGCCACGGGCAAGGTCCTGTCGGACAAGCACTTCATCTTCTTCAACAATCTCAAGAGCCCGGACGGCTCCGTCGAGCACACCGGTGACAACCTCACCGGTGAGGGCGAGGGCGACGACGAGGCGGTCAAGGTCAATCTGGCCACCGTGCCCGCCGAGGTCGACAAGATCGTCTTCCCGGTCTCGATCTACGAGGGCGAGAGCCGTCAGCAGAGCTTCGGCCAGGTGCGCAACGCGTTCATCCGCGTCGTCAACCAGGCCGGCGGCGCCGAGATCGCCCGCTACGACCTCACCGAGGACGCCTCCACGGAGACCGCGATGGTCTTCGGCGAGCTGTACCGCAACGGCGCCGAGTGGAAGTTCCGGGCCGTCGGCCAGGGCTACGCCTCCGGTCTGCGCGGTATCGCCCAGGACTTCGGCGTCAACCTCTGACGTGACGCCGTCGTTTTCGACGCGGCGCTTGACGTAGAGTCGGGCTCGTAGCGGCCCCGCCCGCGACCGTGCAGGTCGCGGGCGGGGCCGTTTTCGCTTGTAGGGCCCGTGCTTTACGAGGCTGCGCGTGACGGGCCCGTGCGTGACGGGCCCCTGTGCGACGGGACCTTGTGAGGGGGCCTTGAAGGACGGGCCCTTGACGGACGGGACCTCGTAGGACGGGGCCGCCCGCGGGTTACGGCAGCGGGTGCGCCGCCGCGTCCGCGTTGTAGCGGACCAGATACGCGGCGAAGCGCGCCAGATCCTCCGGGTCCCAGGCGGCCAGCCGCTCCTGGAAGATCTCCTTGCGGCTGACCCGCGCCGCGGCCAGCGTCTCGATCCCGTGCTGCGCGAGGTGCAGCACCTGCACGCGGTGGTCGGTGGCGTCCACCCGGCGCTCGATGTACCCGAGCCGTTCCAGCGCGGCCACCTGGCGGCTGACCGTGGACTTGTCGAGCAGATAGTGCGCGGCGAGGTCCGTCGCCCGGCAGCCCTGCTGCTCCTCCAGGTGCGCGAGGATGGTGAACGACACCAGCGACAGTTCGGGGTGCATGCGCGCGGCCGTGGCACGCGCCCGGCGCGCGAAGGCGGTCAACTCCCGCTGGATGCTCTCCACGGACGCCTCCCGTGCGGACATCGCGGCCACTCCATCCCGTCTCCACCTGCGCCGTTGTGGGACGCAACGGTATCAAGCGGGCAACGGAAGTTCGAACCAGACGACCTTCCCGACCGCCTTCCTGCTGGTGCCCCAGCGCCGCGACAGATTCGACACCAGCGCCAGCCCGCGCCCCTGCTCGTCGTCGGCGTCCGCGCGCTGCAACTGGGGCAGATTGTGGTTGTCGTCGCTGACCTCGACCAGCAGCTTCCCGACCCGCATCAGCCGTAGCTCGACCTCGTACGAGGCGGCCCGGATCGCGTTGGTGACCAGCTCGCTGACCAGCAACTCCGTGGTGTCGCTGAGGCGTTCGAGGCCCCACGCGGCGAGCTGGCGGCGGGTCAGGTCGCGGGCGGTGGCGACCTCGGCGTGGTCGAGCCGCAGCGTCCACTCGGCCACGTCCCGCGGTGCGATGCCCTCGAACCGGGCGACGAGCAGCGCCACGTCGTCCCTGCGGTCCTCCGAGTGCAGGCGCGCGAGGATCTGCGCGCAGACGTCCTCGGGGGTCTGCTCCGGCTCGATGACGGTGGCGCACAGCGCGGCGAGCCCCGCGTCTATGCCCTGGCCGCGCACCTCGACGAGGCCGTCCGTGCACAGCACCAGCCAACTGCCGTCGGGCACCGGGATCTCCACCGTCTCGAACGGCACCCCGCCGACGCCGATCGGCGCGCCGCCGGGGATCTCCAGCAGCTCGGCCCGCCCGTCGTAACCGACCAGGACCGGCGGGATGTGACCGGCGTTGGCGAGAGTGAGGCTGCGGTGGATCGGGTCGTAGACGGCGTAGACGCAGGTGGCGAGGTGTTCGGTGCCGAGCCGGTGCGCGAGGTTGTCCAGGTGCCGCAGCAACTGGGCGGGCGGCAGGTCCAGGGCGGCCATGGTGATGACCGCCGTACGGAACTGGCCCATCACGGCCGCGGCCTGAAGGCCGTGGCCCATCACGTCGCCGACGATCAACGCCACACGCCCGCCGGGCAGTTGGATGGCGTCGAACCAGTCGCCGCCGACCTGGGCCTGCCGGTCGCCCGGCATGTAGTGGTGTGCGATCCGGACACCGGGAATCCGCGGCGGCCGGGTGGGCATCATCGAGCGTTGCAGCGTGGCGGCGGCGCGCGATTCCTGGCGGTGCAGGCGGGCGTTGTCGATGTGGACGGCGCCGCGCGCGACGACCTCGGTGGCCGTGGCGGCGTCCCGCGCGTCGAACGGGCGGCGGCCGGGGCCGCGCAGGAAGCAGACCCGGCCCAGTACGGTGCCGCGCGCGGTGAGCGGCGCCACGATCATCGAGTGTCCGGGCAGCAGCGGGCCGAGCGCGGGCACGCCGAGGTCGAGCGCTATGTCGGGTGCGACCGAGGAGTCCACGACGGGGACGAGGACGTGGTCGCCGAGCCGCGGCACGATCCCGTCGACGGCGAGGGAGAGCAACTCGCCCTCCGGCAGGGCCGTTTCCCACGGTCCGGGCGGTCCGTCGTGGGCGATGGCGACGCGCCGGACGAGCACGGTGGCGGCCGGGCGGTCGTCCTTGGGCGGTTCGGAGTCGGAGAAGAGCTGGTCCACGATCAGGACGGCCGCGAAGTCCGCGAAGCGCGGCACGGTCACCGCGCACAGCTCGCGGGCGGTGGTCTGGAGGTCGAGCGTGGAGCCGACCACCGCGCCGGTCTCGCGCAGCAGCGCCAACTGCTCGTCCAGCGCGGTGCCCGGCAGGTGGGAGCCGTAGGGGCGGCCGAGTACGTGGCCGCCGAGCGGGTGGGCGCCGGACGCGGGGCCGCCGGGTTCGGGTCCGAACGGGGCGTGTCCGTAGGGGGGTTGGCCGAAGGGGGCCTGGCCCGGTGGCGTGCCGAGCGGCTGGACGGACGGCGGGCCGCTGAGGACCGGGGCGAGGCCGGGCGCGAAGCCGGGGGCGAGACCAGGTGTGAACTCGGTCGGGGACAGCGGCTGTTGGCCGGTCAGGGCGTCCGCCGAGCCGTTGGGGCCGAGGTCGGAGGTCAGGGAGGTGAGGGAGGCGAAGGGCACGGCGGTCAGTGCCGAGGCGCTGGAACGGTCGCCTGCGGGGGCGGCCTCCGCGCCGCCGTTCGCCCCGTGGACGTACTCGGGGTCGTGGCCGGGGCCGTACGCGGCGGCGTGTCCGGGGGTCTGGTCGGGGGGCTGGTCGTGGCCGGGTCCGAGGCCGGGTCCGGGGCCGGGTCCGGGTGCGGGTCCGGGGCCGTGTTCCGCTCCGGGGCGCGGGCCGGGCAGCAACTCCCTGCGCAGGGACGGGTCCTGCTGGTCGGCGCGGGCGGCGGCGGCCATGCGGGCGTAGTCGTGCGGGGTGACCGGGAGCCGTGTGCCGCCGTCCACTTCGAGCGCCGGGGGACCGAGCGGCGCGATCTGCCGGACGAGCCGGTCGAGCCGTCCCGCGCTGACGCCGGGCAGTACGGTGCCCAGCCGGGCCGCGAGGGCCAGCGCCTGCGCCGGGTCGGCGACGCTGCCCAGGACGGCGGCCACCGAGATGTCCTGACGCTGCGGGCCTTCCGCGGTGTAGGGGAGTAAGCGACCGCCGAGCGCGATCCGCAGGCCGCCCGTGCGCAGCGGTTTGGCGTGCGCCGCGATGGCCAGCAGGCTGCGTCAGCCTGGCTCGGCGACGCGGTACGTCCACCACAGGACGTCCTTCAGCGCGCCGTCCCGGTCGGTGGCCGCGAGCGCGCCCGCCCACGCGGGCTGCGTGAGGTCGTCCAGCAGGTCGAGGGTGTCCTGGTGCGGCGAGGACGAGGTGCGCGCGACGCCCGCGGCGGACCGGGCGGGTGTCAGCAGCCCCGAGGCCCGGTGGCCGAAGACGTGATCCCAGCGGTGCCCGAACAGCTCCTCCGCGCCGCGGTTCCAGTACGAGATCCGGCCGTCGGGGTCGACGCAGAGGACGGCGAGGCGCAGCAGGGCGGCCACGCCGGTGAGGCCGTCGCCGAGGGGGCTCCGGCCGTTGGCGCTCCGGCCGCCGGGGACTTGGGTGGTGGGGCCCGGGGCGTTGGGGCCTTGGGCATGGGGACCCTGGCCGTCGGACTCTCGCGTGTGGGGACCCGCGCTGTCGTGACCTGCGCTTTCGTGACCTGCGCTTTCGTGACCTGCGCTGTGGGGCGCGTCGAGGCTCGTACGGACGCTGTCCGTACCGGCGTGCTCCGTACCGGCCCTGTCCGTATCGACGTCCTCCGTACGGCTGCTGGTGTCGCTGCCACCGGTCGGCGGGTGGTCGGAGGCATGGGGGTCGCGCCGTGGGTGCCGCTCGGTGCCCTGGCGCGGCCGGTCTGCCTGTGCCGACTCGTCGGCCCGGGGTTCCGGATGCTCCGGTTGGTCGTGGAGGTCCTGCTGTTCGCGCTGTTCGTAGCGGGCGGAGCGGTCCGTCCGGTGTTCTGCGTCGCTGGCTGCGGGCTGCCGGGTGATCTCGTCCAACGTCGTGCACCTGCGGTTCGGCGCTGAGTAGGGTCCTGACGTCAAGGCAAGCACGAAACCCTGTGCGGGGTCGACCTATTGGCCGGATTACCCCCGGCGGTGGGGATTTGGCGTCCGTCCGTTGACGTGGGCGGTGGGGAGGGTGACCGGTGGATTCGAGAGTGCCGCATGTGGCGGGATTCGCGCGATGGCCGCACGGGGCGTCGCCGAAGCGGGCGGGGAAGGCGCTGCGGGAGAAGGTGCCGCGCGCCGCGCACGGCCGGCCGCCCTCCGGCATGTGGCGCGACACGGCGGACGTCGTCCCCGCGGTGGCCGGCGCGCTCGCGGCGACCGTGCCCCGGACCTCGGCTGCCCCCTGGACTTCGACCGCGCCCTGGACCTCGGCCGCGCTCCGGGCCGTCCACGACTCCAACGCGGGCCGGATACCCGAGCTGATACCGCTGCGCGTCGGCCGTATGGCCGCGAGCCCCTTCGCCTTCCTGCGCGGGTCCGCCGGGCTGATGGCCGCCGACCTCGCCGACAGCCCGGTGACCGGTGTCGGCGCGCAGATCTGCGGTGACGCGCACGCCGCGAACTTCGGCCTCTACGGCGACGCCCGCGGCCGTCTCGTCATGGACATCAACGACTTCGACGAGACCGTCGTCGGCCCCTGGGAGTGGGACGTCAAACGGCTCGCGGCCTCGCTGGTGCTGGCCGGGCGGGAGGCGGGCGCGGCCGAGGACGTGTGCCGGGCGGCGGCGTACGGCGCGGTGGGCGCGTACCGGCGGACGATGCGGCTGCTGGCGACGCTGCCCGTGCTCGACGCGTGGAACGCCATCGCCGACGAGGAACTGGTCACCCACGCCGACGCCCGCGACCTGCTCGGCACGATCGAGCGGGTCTCGGCGAAGGCCATGGGCAACACCAGCGCCAGATTCGCGGCGAAGGCCACGGCGGCCGTGGACGGCGGCGGGCGGCGCTTCACCGACGCGCCGCCCGTGCTGCGCCGGGTCGCGGACCGCGAGGCGACGGCGGTCGCGGGCGCCCTGGACGGCTATCTGCGGACGGTCGGCGAGGACCGGCTGCCGCTGCTCGCCCGTTACTCCGTCCACGACGTGGCCTTCCGCGTCGTCGGCACCGGAAGCGTCGGCACCCGCTCGTACGTGGTGCTGCTCCTCGACCACCTGGGAGAGCCGCTGGTGCTCCAGATCAAGGAGGCCAGGGCGTCGGCGCTGCTGCCGTACGTGGCCAAGGCCGGATTTCCGGCCGGTCCGGTGGGGCACGAGGGCCGCAGAGTGGTGCTGGGCCAGAAACGTATGCAGGTGGTGAGCGACTTCCTGCTGGGGTGGACGGACGTGGACGCGGTGCCGTACCAGGTGCGGCAGTTCAGGAACCGCAAGGGCAGCGTCGATCCCGCCGGGCTGGAGCCGGGCCTGCTCGACGACTACGGGCGGATGACCGGCGCCCTGCTGGCCAGGGCGCACGCCCACAGCGCCGACCCCCGGCTGATCGCGGGCTACTGCGGCAAGGGCGAGGCGCTGGACGAGGCCGTCGCGGACTTCGCCGTCGGCTACGCGGACCGTACGGAGGCGGACCACGCGGAGCTGCTGGCGGCGGTCCGGTCGGGGCGGCTGCCGGCGGAGCTGGGGGTGTAGGGGGGTTCCCCGGCCGGGGTGTCCGGGGCGACCGGGGTGCCGGGGGCGTCCGGGTTGTCAGGGCGGTGTCAGGGCGGGGCGGTGCGAGCCCGTACGGGGGCGGGCGCGCGGGTCGGCGCAGGTGGGCGGGGCGCCGTGGCGTGATCCGTGCGGGCGGGTGCTGCCGTGCCCCGCGGCCCCGCGAAGATCGGCCGTGCAGGGCCTAGGCTGTCCGAGTGACGAACAGCTCAGGAACCGAGTCCTCCGCCTCTTCCGCCACCTTCGCCGGACCCTCCGAGCCCGGCTCGCAGGATCGGCTGGCGAAGGCGGTACGCGCGGCTGAGCAGGCGTTGATCGAATTCGAGATCGCGGTCGAGACCTTCCGGGTCGAGGTGGAGAACTTCTCCCGGCTGCACCACCAGCGGCTCGGCCCGATGTACGCGCGGCTGGACGAGCTGGACGCGCTGGTCGCGGAGGCCGTCGCCGCCCACAGCGGTGAGCGGGAGGACATCGAGCGCGCCTGGGAGGCCAGGGCGCTGGTGATGCCGATGCCGGGCGTCGAGGAGCTGTTCGGCGGGCTGCTCGGCACGGACGGGGTACGGCCGGTCGACGACCCGAACCCGCCGCGCCGCGTCCGCCCTGGCAAGGAGGCGCAGCGCCTCTACCGCGAGCTGGCCCGCAAGGCGCACCCCGACCTCGCCCAGGACGAGAAGGAGAAGGAGCGCCGCAGCGCCTTCATCGCCCGCGTCAACGAGGCGTACGCCTACGCCGACGAGGACACGCTGCGCGCCCTGTCCGCGGAGTGGGACGCGGGTCCCGTCGCGGACGAGGAGATGCCGAGCGAGGCCGAGGTCCTCTACGCCCGGCTGGAGTGGCTGGCCGAACGCAAGGAGAAGCTGGCCGCCATCGCCGTCGAGCTGGACGAGAGCGCCATCGGCCAGATGATGAAGCTCTCCCCGGACGACCCCGACGCCCTCCTCAACGAGATCGCCGAACAGCTCCTGACCCAGGTCGCCCAGCGCGAGGCCCGCCTGGCGGAACTGGTCCGCGACCCCGAATAGCGCCCTCTGCGGCCCGCTCGCACGACTCGCGCTTCCGTCCGGACGCCCCCTGCGGGCCCGGTCCCGGTGCGGGCGCCGGGGGACCCCGGGGAATCGGGCGGGGCGGGGGGTGGTTGGGGGCTGAGGTAGGTTTTTTCGGGTCAGCCAGTGATCTGGTGAGCCAAGGTGAGCGGGTCGCGGTTTCGCGGGCCGCGATTTCGTGCCCAGGAGGCCGCGTCCGATGTTCCGCTCTGAGCTGCCCGCGGTGGATGCCGCCGCCGTACCGGCCGACGCGATCCTGCTGGACGTGCGGGAGAACGAGGAATGGGCGGCCGGTCACGCCGAGGGCGCCGTGCACATCCCGATGGGCGAGGTCGTCTCGCGGATCGGTGAGGTGCCGGAGGGCGGCCGGGTGCACGTGGTGTGCCGCGTCGGCGGTCGCTCCGCCCAGGTCGCGCAGTACCTGATCGCCCAGGGCGTGGACGCGGTGAACGTCAGCGGCGGCATGCTCGACTGGGAGGCGGCCGGCCGCCCGGTGGTGGACGGCAGCGGCAGCGACGGCTTCGTCCTGTAAGCAGCCCCGCAGGGGTCACGTGGTCAGCGGATGGGCGGCGATCAGGTCGCCCAACGCCTCCTCGTGGGCCGCGGCCGGGCCCAGCGCCAGCTCCCACTGCTTGGCCCACGCGTGGTACCGGTGCAGCGGATAGTCGGTGTCCGCGCCGAATCCGCCGTGCAGGTGCTGCGCGGTCTGTACGACCCTGCGGACGCCCTCGGCCGCCCAGATCTTCGCCACCGCCACATCACCCGCGACCGGCAGGGGTCCGGGCGCCGAGGTGCTGAGCCGCCAGGCCGCCTGCCACAAGGTGGCCTCCATCGCCCGCAGGTCGATGTAACGGTCGGCGGACTGCACCGCGACCGCCTGGAACGTGGCGATCGGATACCCGAACTGCTGCCGCTTCGAGGCGTACGCGCTGGTCATCCCCAGCACCGCCTCCCCCAGCCCGAGCGCCAGCGCGCAGGTGCCGACGGTCAGCGCCTGCCGCAGCCACTCCCAGGCGCCGTCCGCGTCCAGCACATCCGTCGCGGGCACCCCCACACCGTCCAGCGTGACCTCGGCGAACCGCTCGCCGCTGGTGGAGACCTGCTCCGCCAGCGCCACCCCGTCCGCGTCCAGGGGAACGACGGCCACCACCGCCGCGCCGTCCGCCGTGTGCGCGGGCACCAGCACCAGGTCGCAGCTCCGCGCCCACGGCACCCCGGTCTGCACCCCGTCGAGCACGAAGCCGCCGCCGTCGGTGCCGCCGACGTCCACCCGCTGTGCCCGGACGGCGAGTTCGGCCCCGTCGTGCCCGCTGCGGCCGTTGGCGGCGACGGTGAGGACGGTCTCGCCGCGACCGGCCGCCGCCAGCAGCCGTTCGCGCAGGGGCGCGGAGCCGTAGCGCTGGACGGCGAGCGCCCCGGCGCAGCTCTCCAGCAGCGGGGCCCGCGCCAGCACCCGCCCCGCCTCGCGCAGTACGAGGCAGAGCGCGATGGGGTCGAGCCCCGCCCCGCCGTACGCCTCGTCCAGCGTCAGGCTCAGCAGGTCGCCGTCGGCGAGCTTGCGCCACAGCGCGCGGTCGAAGTCCTCGGCGACCGCGCCGGGGGTCAGCGCGGGGCTGGGCACCCCGTCCACCGCCACCCCGGAGAAGACGGACTTCGCCGCCTCGACCGCCGCCAATTGCTCCTCGGTGAAGCCGAAGTCCACGATCCGCTCCTCCCGCCACCAATTCTGACGATGCGTCAGATTAGGGCGGTCAGGCGTCGAAGTCCACCTCGACGACGGAAGTCACCGGGTGCGACTGACAGGCCAGCACATATCCGGCCTCCGTCTCCTCGGGCTCCAGCGCGTAGTTCCGGTCCATCCGCACCTCGCCGCTGACCAGCCGCGTCCGGCAGGTCCCGCAGACCCCGCCCTTGCAGGCGTACGGGGCGTCCGACCGGTTGCGCAGCACCGTCTCCAGCACCGACTCCCCTGCCAGGGACGGCCATTGACCGCCACGGCCGTCGAGCGTCGCCCGTACGGTGCCGCCGCCGGGTATCGGCTCGGCCGCGGTGACGGCCGCCGGTACCTCGTCCACATGGAAGATCTCCTGATGGACGCGGGACCGGGGGACGCCCAGCGTGCGCAGCGCCCGCTCGGCCGCGCCGACCAGTCCCAGCGGGCCGCACAGATACCAGCCGTCCACCGCCGCCACCGGCATCAGCGCCGGGAGCAGCGCCGTCAGCCGCTCCGCGTCCAGCCGCCCCGACGGCAGCCCCGCCTGCTGCTCCTCGCGGGACAGCGCGGACACCAGGTGGAAGCGGTCGGGCCAGCGGTCCTTGAGGTCCGCGACCTCCTCCAGGAACATCGTGGACGCCGCCGTACGGTCGCTGCGCACCAGGCAGAAACTCGCCCCCGGCTCACGCGCCAGCGCGGTGCCGATCTGCGACAGCACCGGTGTGATGCCGCTGCCGCCGACCACCGCGGCGAACCGCCCTGGCCTCGGCTCCAGCACGAACCGCCCCGCGGGCGTCATCACCTCCAGCACATCGCCCGCGGCCAGCTCCTTGAGCGCGTAGGTGGAGAACTCCCCCTGCTCGACCAGCCGCACCCCCACCCGCAGGGTCCGCGGCCCGGGCTCCACGCCGTCGTTCCCGAAACCCTCCTCGGGCAGCACCGGGTCGCACAGCGAATACGTGCGGCGGATCTCCACCCCGTCGGCGAACCGGCGGATCGCTATGTGCTGCCCCGGCGCGTACCGGTACTCCGCGCGCAGCTCCTCGGGGACCTCGAAGGCGATGGTCACCGAGTCGTCCGTGAGCGGGCTGACCTCCGTCACCCGGAGCGGATGGAACATTCACAGCTCCTTGAAGTGGTCGAAGGGCTCGCGGCAGGACTCGCAGCGGCGCAGCGCCTTGCAGGCGGTGGACGAGAACGGGCTGAGCAGCCGGGTGTCGGTGGAGCCGCAGTGCGGGCAGCGCACGGTCAGCTCCACGGCGACGGGCCCGCCGCCTGCCGGTCGCGCGCCGGCCAGCGGGCGGGGCGGCGCCACACCGTGCTCGGCGAGCTTGCGGCGGCCCTCCGCGCTGATCGCGTCGGTCGACCAGGCGGGGGAGAGCACGGTGCGCACCTCGACGTCCGACATGCCGTGCTCGGTCAGCACCTCGGTGATGTCGGTGGCCATCGTGTCCAGTGCCGGGCAGCCCGTCCACGTCGGCGTCAGCTCGACCTCGACCCGGCCGGGCCCGGTCACCCGCAGGTCGCGCAGCACCCCCAGCTCGGCCAGCGAGATCACCGGCAGCTCGGGATCCGGCACGGCTCCGGCCAGCCGCAGCAGCTCCTTCTCCAGCGCGCTCGTCGCCTCGGCGGCGGGCGCGCTTCCGGTCACCATGACGCACCCGGGTGAGCGCGGTGCAGGTGCTGCATCTCGGCGAGCATCCGGCCGAACGCCTCGGTGTGCACACCCTGCCGTCCGGCCCCCGCCGACCACGGCGTCCGGTCGACGCCCTGGGGTATCTCCAGCGTGGCCCGGTGCAGGACGTCGGTGACGCGCTCCAGCCACGGCTCGCGCAGCGCCGGAAGGTCGGTGCCGAGCCCGTCGAGCGGTTCGAACAGCTCCCCGGTGTAGCGCCACAGGCCGTCCACCGCGCGCTGCGTGCGCCGGTGACTCTCCTCGGTGCCGTCGCCCAGCCGCAGCGTCCAGTGCTCGGCGTGGTCGCGGTGGTAGGCGACCTCCTTCACCGCTTTCGCGGCCAGCGGCGCCAGCTCGCCGTCCCCGGACGCCAGGGCGGTGAACAGCAGCTCCTGGTGGACGGAGAAGAAGAGCTGCCGCACGATCGTCTCGGCGAAGTCCCCGTTGGGCCGCTCCACGAGCTGCACATTGCGGAATTCGTGCTCCTCGCGGCCGAACGCCAGCTCGTCCTCGTCGCCGACCAGCGAGAGCAGGGTGCGGGCCTGCCCCAGCAGGTCGAGCGCGATATTGGTGAGGGCGACGTCCTCCTCAAGCACCGGCGCGTTCCCCGCCCACTCCCCCAGCCGCTGGGCGAGCACGAGCGCGTCGTCGCCCAGCGCGAGCGCGGCGGAGGCGGAGGCCCGTGCGGGGCGCGCCGCGGTGGCCGATGCCGTGGCCGTAGACGAGGCCGTAGCCGATGCCGATGCCGATGCCGTAGCCGTGGCCGAGGCCGGGCCCGGTGCGGGGTTCGGTGCCGTGTTCACAGGTGCTTCACCCCTTCCGGGATCTCGTAGAACGTCGGGTGCCGGTACGGCTTGTCGGAGGCCGACTCGAAGAACGGGTCCTTCTCGTCGGGGGAGGAGGCGGTGACCGCGGACGACGGCACCACCCAGATCGAGACGCCCTCGGCCCGCCGGGTGTAGAGATCCCGCGCGTTGCGCAGCGCCATCTCCGCGTCGGGCGCGTGCAGGCTGCCCGCGTGGCTGTGGCTCAGACCGCGGCGGCTGCGGACGAAGACCTCCCACAGCGGCCAGTCGCCGCCCGTCTGCTCGGTCATGCCCGTGCCTCCCCGTGCTTGGCCGCGTATGCGGTGGCCGCCTCCCGGACCCAGGCGCCGTTGTCGTGTGCGGCGCGGCGCCGGTCGATCCGCTCCTCATTGCACGGCCCGTTGCCGCGCAGCACCTCCTGGAACTCCGTCCAGTCGAGCGCCCCGTAGTCGTAGCCGCCCCGCGACTCGTTCCACCGCAGGTCGGGGTCGGGGAGGGTGAGCCCCAGCACCTCGGCCTGCGGGACGCAGATGTCCACGAAGCGCTGCCGCAGCTCGTCGTTGGAGTGCCGCTTGATCTTCCAGGCCATGGACTGGGCGGAGTGCGCGGACTCGTCGTCGGGCGGGCCGAACATCATCAGCGAGGGCCACCACCAGCGGTCCACCGCGTCCTGCGCCATCGCGTGCTGCGCCGGGGTGCCGCGGCTGAGCGTCAGCAGCAGCTCGTAGCCCTGCCGCTGGTGGAAGGACTCCTCCTTGCAGATCCGCACCATCGCGCGGGCGTAGGGACCGTAGGAGCAGCGGCACAGCGGCACCTGGTTGGTGATCGCGGCGCCGTCCACCAGCCAGCCGATGGCACCGACGTCAGCCCAGCTCAGGGTGGGGTAGTTGAAGATCGAGGAGTAGCGCTGGCGGCCCGCGTGCAGCTTGTCGAGCAGCTCCTCGCGGCTGACTCCGAGGGTTTCCGCGGCGCTGTACAGATAGAGCCCGTGCCCGGCCTCGTCCTGCACCTTGGCCATCAGGATCGCCTTGCGGCGCAGCGAGGGCGCGCGGCTGATCCAGTTGGCCTCCGGCTGCATCCCGATGATTTCGGAGTGCGCGTGCTGGGCCATCTGGCGGACGAGGGTGGCGCGGTAGGCGTCCGGCATCCAGTCGCGCGGCTCGATCCTGGCGTCCTCGGCCACCGCGGCGTCGAACGCGGCCAGGAAGGCGTCCTGCCCTGCCGCCACCGCCTCCCCTGCGGTCGCCGCCGGCTCTGCCGTCGTCGTCATGCGGACCCCTCCTTCGTCATCACCGTCATCGGTGCCATCAGGCGTGCCATTCGGGCTTCGGCGCGGGTTCGGCCACCCGTCCCGTCACCGTCACCGGCTCCATCGGACGACCGGCCGGCCGACTCCTCAACCGACCGACCGATCGTTCGGTTCATTCCATGGTCGGTGGCGGGCCGAAGGGTGTCAAGGCCACCTCCCGCGCCTGTGGATAACTCGGTATGGTCCCCGCCGGGACCTGCGGTGGGTAGCGTGCTGCCCGGCAGGCGTGCGTGCCCGGCACGGGTGAGAGCGGAGAGACGATGGAGTCATTCGAGGGGCCGCCGCCCCGGACCGCGGCGCTGTCCACGCCCGCGCGCATAGCCGTCGCCCTGGCGATCGGCGCGGTCGTCGTGGGCGCGCTGTACCACCTCGGCATGGTGTTCCTGCACGTCGCGCCCTCGAACACGCTCAGCAGGGAGCACGGCGCGGCGGTCGACGACTACGTCTATCCGGAGTTCGAGCAGAACTGGAAGCTGTTCGCGCCCGACCCGCTGCAACAGAACATCCATGTGCAGGCCCGCGCCGAGGTCCGCAAGCCCGACGGCAGCCTCTCCACCACGGGCTGGGTCGACCTCACCGCGATGGACGTCGCCGCGATGCGGCACAACCCCGCCCCCAGTCACACCCAGCAGAACGAGCTGCGCCGCGCCTGGAGCTTCTACACCGACACTCACGACGACAAGGAGCAGCCCACCGGCGGCGACCGCAGCGACATGAGCCGTACGTATCTCCAGCGGATTTTGCAGGAGCGTTTCGGCCCGCGGCTCAACGGCGGTGACGTCGTCCGCGTGCAGGCACGTTCCGCCACCACCGCGGTCCCGCCGCCGTCGGGCAACGGGCAGCAGACCGGCACCCAGCCCTACTACCGGGAACTGCCCTGGTGGCCGGTCACCACCGCGCCCGCCGGTCAGGAGAACGCATCGTGAGCGCGCGCGACTCCTTCGTCCCCTCGCCGTTCGCCGGACTCGGCAAAGGACTCGACCGCGCCGTCGCGCGGGGGATCAACGCCATCACCGGCCGGGCCATCGGCCCGTACCAGAGCGCGATCATCCGGATTGGCTTCTCGCTGACCTGGCTGCTGTTCCTGCTGCGCGAATTCCCGCACCGCGCCGAGCTGTACGGCCCCGACGCGCCCTGGAGCTGGGACCTCGCCAAGCGGCTGGTCGCCGGGAACCACGCCTTCACCGTGCTGCTGTGGAACGACGGCCGCGCCTGGTTCGAGTGCGTCTACGCCTTCGCGATCGTCGCCAGCGCGATGCTGCTCCTGGGCTGGCGGACCCGTACCGCCTCGGTGTTCTTCATGATCGGCGTGCTGTCGCTCCAGAACCGCAGCGTCTTCGAGGGCGACGGCGGCGACAACGTCATCCACCTGATGGCGATCTACCTCGTCTTCACCCGCTGCGGCCAGGTCTGGTCGCTCGACCGGCGCCGCGCGGCCCGCGGGGAGGCGGCCGAGGCGGGTGCCGGACCGTCGGCCGCTTCCGCGTCCGACGCGGAGCCGGGCGCCGATCCGGTCGGCGTCGCCCTCTGGGCGGTGTTCGGCTTCGCGCTCGTGGCGGCGACGCTGTTCGGCAAGCTCAGCACCGGATGGGCGGTGCTGTTCTGGCTCTTCTGGCTGGTCCAGGCGCTGTGGTGGGCGGTGCGGCGGGTCGCGCCCGGCGAGCCGCGCACCGTGCTCGACATCGTCGCCAACGTCATCCACAACGGCGCGATGCTCGTGATCGTCGCCGAGGTCTGCCTGATCTACTCCACCGCGGGCTGGTACAAGATCCAGGGCAGCCGCTGGCAGGACGGCACCGCGCTCTACTACCCGCTCCATCTGGACGACTTCACCCCCTGGCCCGCCCTGTCGCACGCCCTGGCGGGCAATGAGCTGATGGTCATGCTCATCACCTACGGCACGGTCATCGTCCAGGTCGCCTTCCCCTTCACCCTGTTCAACCGCCGGGTGAAGAACGTGCTGCTGGTCGCGATGATGCTGGAGCACGCCTCGATCGCCGTCGTGCTCGGCCTGCCCTTCTTCTCGCTCGCGATGATCGCCGCCGACGCGGTGTTCCTGCCGACGGCCTTCCTGGTCTGGGCCGGTGACCGGCTCGTACGGCGGCTGCGGCCGGGTGCCGCGCGCCCGCGGCCGGTGGTCCACGGGCAGCGCACCGCCCCCGACGACGCGTCCGCCGGGCCGGGGGAACCGGCCGTGGGACCACCGCCGCCCAGCGCCGTGACATGACGTGATCGGGCAGACCTGCCGCACCGTACGCTGAGGCCATGACCGAGGACGAGGCCGCCCACCGACCCGGCGCCGCAGCCGAACCCGACCCGGCGACCGGAGCCGCTCAGGCCACCGGGGCCGACGTGGCCACCGCAAGCGCCACGGCCGCCGTCCTCGCCTGGCAGGCCGCCGCGCCGGACGCGGTGCTGCTCGACGGCTTCCACGCCCTCAAGCACGCGCTGCGCTTCGGCGCCCGCGTGCGCACCGCGGTCAGCAGCGACAAGGCGGCCGCGCTGCGCCTCGCGGCGGAGCTGGCCCCCGACCTGGCCGAGGAGCTGGCGGCGCGCGTCACCGAGATCCCCGCCGCGGCGCTGCGCGGGCTGGTGACGCGGGTGCACCCCACCGCGGTGGCCGCGCTCGCCGACCGGCGCGACCGGGCGGCCAATCTGGCGCTGCTGGCCGAACGGCCCCGGCAGGCACCGGTCGTCGTCCTGGACAGCCCGCGCAATCTCGGCAACGTCGGGGCGGTGATCCGGCTGGCGGCCGGATTCGGCGTCACCGGCGTGGTCAGCACCGGAGATCTCGACCCCTGGCACCCCAACGCCCTGCGCGCGGGCGCCGGACTGCACTACGCGACCGCGGTGGAACGTACGGCCGCCGACGCGCTGCCGCCGGGACCGCTGTACGTCCTCGACCCGGAGGGCAAGGACATCCGCTCCGTCGAACTCCCCGACGACGCGCTCGTCGTCTTCGGCTCGGAGCGGCACGGCGTCTCCGACGAACTGCGCGGACGCGCTGCCGAGTTGGTCGCGCTGCCGATGCGTCCGCAGGTCTCCAGCTACAACCTGGCCACCAGCGTCGGCATGGCGCTCTTCCACTGGGCGGCCACGTCCCGCTCGCCGCGGGTACCCGACCGCCCCTGAACCCCGCGATCAGGCGGGCCGCCGCACCTCCACCATCCGGAAGCGGCTCGCGACGAACGCGCCGTCGCACAGCGCCGCGTTGGCCGCCGGATTGCCGCCGGAGCCGTGGAAGTCGGAGAAGGCGGCCGTTTGGTTGACGTACACACCGCCGGTCAGATTGAGCGAGAGCTGCGCGCACTCCTCCCAGCAGACCTCCTCCAGGCCGCGCTCCACCTCGGCGGAGGTGGTGTAGCCGCCGACCGTCATCGCGCCCTTGTCGCGGACGGTACGGCGCAGCAGCTCCAGCGCGTCGGCGGTCGAGTCCACGGCCACGGCGAAGGCGACCGGGCCGAAGCACTCCGACAGATACGCCGCCTCGGCGTCCGGCTTGGCGCCGTCGAGCTTGACCAGCACCGGGGTGCGGACGACCGCGTCGGGGAAGTCCGGGTGGGTCACCGAGCGGGAGGCGAGGGCGACTTCGCCCAGCCCGGGGGCCGCGTCGAGCCGTGCCTTGACGTCCGGATTCACCAGGGCGCCGAGCAGCGCGTTGGCCCGCGCGTCGTCGCCGAGCAGCCCGTCGACCGCGCCCGCGATGTCGGCGACCACCTCGTCGTAACTCCGCCGTCCCGCGTCGGTGTCGATGCCGTCGCGCGGGATCAGCAGATTCTGCGGGGTGGTGCACATCTGGCCGCTGTAGAGGGACAGCGAGAAGGCGAGGTTGGAGAGCATGCCGCGGTAGTCGTCGGTGGAGTCGATCACCACGGTGTTGACGCCGGCCTTCTCGGTGAAGACCTGCGCCTGGCGGGCGTTGGCCTCCAGCCAGTCGCCGAAGGCGGTGGAGCCGGTGTAGTCGATGACCCGGACCTCGGGGCGCAGCGCCAGGGTCTTGGCCAGGCCCTCGCCGGGCCGCTCGACGGCCAGGCAGACCAGGTCGGGCGAGAAGCCCGCCTCGGCCAGCACCTCGCGCGCCACCCGTACGGTCAGGGCCAGCGGCAGCACCGCGCGCGGGTGCGGCTTGACCAGCACCGCGTTGCCGGTGGCCAGGGAGGCGAAGAGCCCCGGATAGCCGTTCCACGTCGGGAAGGTGTTGCAGCCGATCACCAGGCCGATGCCGCGCGGCACCGCGGTGAAGGACTTCCGCAGATTGAGCGGGTCGCGCTTGCCCTGCGGCTTGATCCACTCCGCGGTCTCCGGGGTGCGGACCTGCTCCACGTACGCGTACGCCACCGCTTCGAGGCCGCGGTCCTGCGCGTGCGGGCCGCCGGCCTGGAAGGACATCGTGAACGCCTGCCCGGAGGTGTGCATCACGGCGTGCGCGAACTCGTGCGTCCGCGCGTTGATCCGCGCCAGGATCTCCAGGCACACCATGGCGCGCGCCTCGGGTCCCGCGTCCCGCCAGGCGGGCATCGCGGCGCGCATCGCGGGCAGCAGCACGTCCGGATCGGGGTGCGGGTACTCCACACCGAGGTCCGGGCCGTACGGGGAGCGCTCGGTGCCCGTCCAGCCGTCCGTGCCGGGCTGGTCCAGCTCGAAGCGGTGGCCGAGCAGCGCGTCGAAGGCGGCCTTGCCCTCGTCGGCGTCGGCGTACGCCTTGGGGTGCTCGGGGTAGGGCGACCAGTACGCCCGGGTCCTGACGGCATCGAGCGCCTTGTCAAGCGTGTCACGATGGCGTTCGATCAAGGTCACGGCGGAGACAGTGGCGGACATGGCGGACCAACTCCTCGTCGAGCTGGGCTGAGTAGCAGAGACAACGCTAGATTAACCGAATGTTCGGTCGGGACAAGAGGGACGTCCCGGCCTGTGGATAACTCGGAAAGACCCGGCAGGATCTCCGCAGTACCTCGGGAAGGAGCTGTGCCACCGTGACCGCACTTGACCGCGGCGGTGTCGTCGCCGTCGTCGGCGCAGGCACCATGGGCCAGGGAATCGCGCAGGTCGCGCTGCTCGCGGGGCACCGCGTGCTGCTGTACGACGCCGCGCCGGGACTGGCCGCGAAGGCCGCGGCGGGCGTCGGGGCGCGGCTGGCCCGGCTGGCCGAGAAAGGCCGCCTCGACACGGCCGAACACCGGGCCGCGCTGGACCGGCTCGTCCCCGCCGACGGCATCGCGGACCTGGCACCGGCCGCGCTCGTCGTCGAGGCCGTCGTGGAGGATCTGGCCGTCAAGCGGCGGCTCTTCGCCGAACTGGAGGAGACCGTCGGCGACGGCTGCCTGCTGGCGACCAACACCTCCTCCCTGTCGGTGACCGCCGTCGCGGGCGTCCTGCGGCTGCCCGGCCGCCTCGTCGGCCTGCACTTCTTCAATCCGGCCCCGCTGCTCCCGCTGGTCGAGGTCGTCGCGGGCGCCGCCTCTGACCCCGCAGCCGTCGACACCGCCTACGACACGGCCGCCGCCTGGGGAAAGACCCCGGTGCGCTGCGCCGACACCCCGGGCTTCATCGTCAACCGGATCGCCCGTCCCTTCTACGCCGAGGCCCTGCGCGTCCACGAGGAGCGGGCCGCGGACCCCGCCACCATCGACGCGGTGCTGCGCGAATGCGGCGGCTTCGCCATGGGCCCCTTCGCGCTCACCGACCTGATCGGCCAGGACGTGAACGAGGCGGTCACCAGATCGGTGTGGGAATCGTTCTTCCACGACCCCAAATTCACGCCGTCGCTCGCCCAGCGCCGCCTGGTGGAGTCCGGCCGCCTCGGCCGCAAGACGGGCCGCGGCTGGTTCGTGTACGAACCGGCGCCGGAGCGTGGTGCCGCGCCAGGACCGCACACCGCGGAGCCCGCGGACGCGCCGCGGCGCGTGCTGCACGGCGATCTGGGTCCCGCGCAGGCCCTCGTCGGCCTGGTGCGCGCGGCCGGGATCGAGGTCACCGAGGACGACGGCGTCCAGGGCTTCGAGCTGAGTGACGGAACGTATCTCTACCCGGCGGACGGCACCCTGGAGCCGGGTATCCAGTTCGACCTGGCGGCCGATTACACGACGGCCACCAGGATGGCGCTCGCGCGGACCCCGGAGGTGCCGGACGCGGCGCTCGCGGAGGCCGTCGGGCTCTTCCAGGCGCTCGGCAAGAAGGTCAGCGTCATCCGGCTGGTCCCCGGACTGATCGTGGCGCGGACGGTCGCGATGCTGGTGGACCTCGCGGCCGACGCCGTCGCAAAGGAAGTGGCGTCCGCCGCCGACGTCGACACCGCCATGCGCCTCGGTGTGAACTACCCGCTGGGCCCGCTGCAATGGGGCGAGCGGCTCTCCCTGTCCTGGGTGCGCGAAACGCTGGAGTCGCTGCACTCGTACTACCCCAACGGCCGTTACGCGCCTTCGGTCGAAGTGCTGTGGCGCGCGAGGGCGGAGGAAGAATGATCTCCTCATGACCATGCCCAAGCGCGACACCTATACGCCGGATTCGCTGCTCGCCGTCGCCGTCGAGGTCTTCAACGAGCGCGGTTACGACGGCACGTCCATGGAGCATCTCTCGCGCGCCGCGGGCATCTCGAAGTCGTCGATCTACCACCATGTGCGCGGCAAGGAAGAACTGCTGAACAGGGCGGTGGGCCGCGCCCTTGAGGGGCTTTTCGGCATCCTGGAGGAGCCCGGAGCGGTCGACGGCCGCGCGGTGCGGCGCCTGGAGTACGTCACCCGGCGTACGACAGAGGTGCTGATGGCGGAACTTCCCTACGTCACCCTTCTGCTGCGGGTGCGCGGGAACACCGACACCGAGCGCTGGGCGATGGAGCGGCGCAGGGAGTTCGACCAGCGGGTGGCGGATCTGTTGAAGGCGGCGGTCGCGGACGGCGATCTGCGCGGCGACGTGGACGTCAGGCTGGCGACCAGGCTGCTTTTCGGGATGATCAACTCGATCGTGGAGTGGTACCGGCCGGAGGCCAAGGGCGCGCTCGACAGGCAGCAGGTGTCGGACGCGGTGGTGCGGCTGGCGTTCGACGGGCTGCGTACGTAGCGACGGCGAGCCGGGCGACCGTGCGGTCGGATGGTCCAGACCATTGACCCACCGGGGGTGGCCCCGGCACGATCCAGCCATGTTCTCCGCTGAGCGATCTGTCGCGCGATTCGGGCCGCCGGTGCGGGCGGTGGCCGCCTCCGCGCTGGCCGTCTCCCTCCTGCTGCTGGCCGGGTGCGGAGGAGGCGGGGGCGCCAAGGACAAGGACAGGGCCGCGCCCGCCCCCACGCCCACCGCCACGGCGAACGGCTTCGGCTGCCTGTCACCCGAACAGGCCAAGGCGGGCTCGGTGAGTTTCCCGGGCGGGGACGGCCAGGACGTCGAGGGCTATCTGACCGGCACCGGCGGCACCGGGCTGGTGCTGGCCCACCAGGCGGACGGGGACGTCTGCCAGTGGGTGCCGCACGCGCAGGACCTGGCCGCGGACGGCTACCGCGTGCTGGCCGTGAACTCCGCGGGCAGCGAGGTGCGGGAACTCACCGCGGCGGCGGCCTACCTGCGATCCAAGGGCGTGACGAAGCTGCTGCTGGTCGGCGCGTCCAAGGGCGGTACGGCGGTGCTGTCCGCCGCGGGCACCATCACGCCGCCGGTCGACGCCGTCGTCTCGCTGTCCGCGCCCTCGACGTACTCCGGCATGGACGCCTCGATGGTCGTACCGAATCTGACGATGCCCGTCTTCTACATGGCCGCCGAGTTGGACAGCCCCTTCCAGGACTCCACGAAGGAGCTGAGCAAGCTGACGAAGAAGGCGAAGGAGAACGACCTGACGATCGTCGGCGGCTTCAACCACGGCGTGAGCATGCTGTCCGACGAGGCGAACTACGCCAAGGTCAAGGCGTTCCTCAAGAAGTACGGCGGCTGACCGGAGGCGCTGGTCGCGGTCGCGGCCGGCACCGGTCCTCAGTCGCCGACGACCTGGTCGGTCTCCTCGAAGACCAGCAGGGTGCGGCTGCTGAGGACTTCCTCGATGGCCTGGAGCCGGGTGAGGACCAGTTCGCGCAGGGTCCGGTTGTCGGCGGTGTGGACCAGCAGCAAAACATCGAAATCACCACTTACCAGGGCAATGTGGGCAACACCCGGAAGAGTGATGAGTTGTTCACGGACGGTCCGCCAGGAATTCTGGACGATCTTGAGCGTGATGTACGCGGACGCGCCCTGGCCCGCGCGTTCGTGGTCGACGCGAGCGGTGAAACCTCGGATGACCCCGTCCTCGATGAGCCGGTTGATCCGGGCGTACGCGTTCGCCCGTGAGACGTGCACGCGCTCGGCGACGGAGCGTATCGAGGCCCTTCCGTCCTCCTGGAGCAGCCGCAGGATCGTGCGGTCGATCGGGTCCAGCGGTCGGACCTCCGGGTCCTGTGCGGCCATCTGTTCTCTCGCCATCCCCCCGTGCCTCCTTACCATGGACGTACTGGCTCCATCTCAGGCTGTGCAGAACCGTTTGTCCACAGGCGAAACCACCCTGTAGCCAAAATGCCTCCGGCGACCGAACAATCGGTAGGGAGCGACACCCGCTCACGCCCGATCGCTTTTTCGGTCACCGACCACAAGGAGGTGCTCGCGATGACCGTGCTGGACACCCCTGCCTGGCGCCCCCGCACCGAAGCCGCGCCGCTGCTGCCCGACCCGGAGCCGTACCGGCTGCTCGGCACCCCCGCTGCCGCGGAGCTCGACCCCGCCCTGCTCCGCACGCTATACGGGCAGCTCGTCCGCGGCCGGCGCTACAACCGGCAGGCCACCGCCCTCACCAAGCAGGGCAGGCTCGCCGTCTACCCGTCGAGCACCGGTCAGGAGGCCTGCGAGGTCGCCGCCGCTCTCGCGCTGCGGCCCCGTGACTGGCTGTTCCCCAGTTACCGCGACACCCTCGCGGTGGTCGCCAGAGGCGTGGACCCGGTCGAGGCGCTGACGCTGCTGCGCGGCGACTGGCACACCGGTTACGACCCGCACGAACACCGGGTGGCGCCGCTCAGCACCCCGCTGGCCACGCAGCTCCCGCACGCGGTCGGGCTGGCCCGCGCCGCCCGGCTGACCGGCGACGACGTCGTGGCGCTCGCCATGGTCGGCGACGGCGGCACCAGCGAGGGCGACTTCCACGAGGCGCTGAACTTCGCGGCCGTCTGGCAGGCCCCGGTGGTCTTCCTCGTGCAGAACAACGGCTTCGCGATCTCCGTGCCGCTCGCCAAGCAGACCGCGGCCCCTTCCTTCGCCCACAAGGCGGTCGGCTACGGGATGCCGGGACGGCTGGTCGACGGCAACGACGCGGCCGCCGTGCACGAGGTGCTGACCGAGGCCGTCGGGCGGGCCAGGGACGGCGGCGGCCCCACGCTCGTGGAGGCCGTCACCTACCGGATGGACGCGCACACCAACGCCGACGACGCCACCCGCTACCGCGACGACGACGAGGTCGCCGCCTGGCGCGCGCACGACCCGATCGCCCTGCTGGAACGGGAGCTGACCGGCCGCGGACTGCTCGACGACGACGTCAGGCGGAGCGCGGCCGACGAGGCCGAGACCATGGCGGCGGACCTGCGGGAGCGGATGAACGCCGATCCGCGGCTCGACCCGATGGAGCTGTTCGCCCACGTCTACGCCGAGCCCACCCAGCAACTGCGGCAGCAGGAGGCCCAGTTGCGGGCCGAGCTGGAAGCGGAGCGGCAGTCATGACCACCGTCGCACCGACCGCGGGCCGCGCCGCCGCGCCCATCCGTAGACCCGCCACCATGGCGCAGGCCCTCAACCAGGCGCTGCGTGACGCGCTCACGGCCGACGACTCCGTCCACGTCCTCGGCGAGGACATCGGCACCCTGGGCGGCGTCTTCCGGATCACCGACGGGCTCGCCGCCGAATTCGGCGACAGCCGCTGCACCGACACCCCGCTCGCCGAGGCGGGCATCCTCGGCGCGGCGGTCGGCATGGCGATGTACGGGCTCCGCCCGGTGGTCGAGATGCAGTTCGACGCCTTCGCCTACCCGTCGTTCGAGCAACTCGTCAGCCATGTGGCGAAGATGCGCAACCGCACGCGTGGCGCGCTGCCGCTGCCGATCACCATCCGCATCCCGTACGGCGGCGGAATCGGCGGCGTCGAGCACCACAGCGACTCCTCCGAGGCGTACTACGCGCACACCCCCGGCCTCCACGTGGTCACCCCGGCCACCGTCGAGGACGCCTACGGGCTGCTGCGGGCGGCCATCGCCTCCGACGACCCGGTGGTCTTCCTGGAGCCGAAGCGGCTCTACTGGTCCAAGTCCGACTGGTCGCCGGCCGCGCCGGCCGAGGTTCCGCCGATCGGCCGCGCCGTGGTGCGGCGCACCGGGCGCACCGCGACGCTGGTCACCTACGGCCCCTCGCTCCCGGTCTGCCTGGAGGCGGCGGAGGCCGCCAAGGAGGAGGGCTGGGACCTGGGCGTGGTCGATCTGCGCAGCCTCGTGCCCTTCGACGAGGAGACGGTCGCGGCGGCCGTACGCGGCACCGGGCGGGCGGTCGTCGTGCACGAGTCGTCCGGTTTCGGCGGCATGGGCGCCGAGATAGCGGCCCGGATCACCGAGCGCTGCTTCCACCACCTGGAGGCGCCGGTCCTGCGCGTCGCCGGATTCGACATCCCCTACCCGCCGCCGATGCTGGAACGGCACCATCTGCCGGGCGTCGACCGGATTCTCGACGCCGTCGGCCGCTTGCAGTGGGAGGGCTGATGGCCGTCGTCAAGGAATTCACGCTCCCCGACCTGGGCGAAGGGCTCACAGAGGCGGAGATCGTGCGCTGGCTGGTGGAGGTCGGCGAGGTCGTCGCCATCGACCAGCCGGTGGTCGAGGTCGAGACCGCGAAGGCCGTCGTCGAGGTCCCCTGCCCCTACGGCGGTGTCGTGACCGCCCGCTTCGGCGCCGAGGGCGACACCCTCGACGTGGGCCGCCCCCTGGTCACGGTCGCGGTGGGTTCGCACTCCGACGCGGCCGGGAACCCGGCGGGCCCGGACGCCTCGGGCGACTCGGACGCCTCGGGCGGCGGGGCCGATGAGGGCTCGGGCAATGTGCTGGTCGGTTACGGCACCGGTACGGCGGTGGCGCGGCGCCGCGGACGGGTGCGGGCGGTGGACGGTTCGGTGCAGGCGGCGGTTTCGGTCACCGAGGTGCCCGTCGCCGGGGCGCCTGTCGCAGGGACGCCTGTCGCCGACGGCCCGGTGGCCGTCATATCGCCGCTGGTACGGCGGCTGGCCAGGGAACACGGGCTGGACCTGCGGGCCCTAGCCGGTACGGGGCCCGACGGGCTGATCCTGCGGGCGGACGTCGAGCGCGCGGTGGCGGCTCCGGCGGCACCTGCCGTGGCCCCGGCCCCGGCTCCCGCGCCGGCGGGGGAGGAGCGGGTGCCGCTGCGCGGGGTACGCGGCATGGTCGCGGACAAGCTGGCCCGCAGTCGGCGGGAGATACCGGACGCCACGTGCTGGGTGGACGCCGACGCCACCGAACTGCTGGCCGCGCGGGCGGCGATGAACGCCTCGGGCGGCGAGCGGATCTCGGTGCTGGCCCTCTTCGCCAGGATCGTGACGGCCGGGCTGGCCCGTTACCCGGAGCTGAACGCCACGGTCGACACCGAGCGGCGCGAGATCGTACGGCTGCCGGCCGTCCACCTCGGCTTCGCGGCGCAGACCGAACGCGGCCTGGTCGTGCCTGTCGTGCGCGACGCCCACACCAGGTCCACGGCCGGGCTCTCCGCGGAGATCGGCCGCCTGACCGAGGCCGCTCGGACGGGGGCGCTGACGCCGCGGGACCTGACCGGCGGCACGGTCACGCTCAACAACTACGGGGTCTTCGGGGTGGACGGTTCCACCCCGATCCTCAACCATCCCGAGGCCGCCATGCTCGGTGTCGGCCGTATCGCCCCCAAGCCGTGGGTTCACCAGGGTGAGTTGGCCGTGCGTCACGTCGTGCAGCTCTCCTTCACCTTCGATCACCGGGTCTGCGACGGTGGGACCGCAGGGGGGTTCCTTCGCTTTGTCGCTGACTGCGTCGAGAGCCCGGCCGTTCTCCTCGCCGCCGTCTGACCCCCGGGCGCTGGGAGGTGCCCCCCGCGCCCCTTGCAAGATCGGCGCACCGTCCAGTGCAGGGGCGCGCCAAAAAAGATCGGGGTGCGCCGGGGCCGGGGATACTCGGGGGGTGGCGACTGGGTTTGATGCGGTGGTGTTGGCCGGGGGTGGGGCGAGGCGGCTCGGGGGGGTGGACAAGGCGGCGGTGGAGGTCGGGGGGCGGATGCTGCTCGACCGGGTGCTGGCGGCGTGCGCGGGGGCGGAGCGGACGGTGGTCGTGGGGCCGCGCCGCGGGACCGTTCGGCCGGTGAGCTGGGCGCGGGAGGAGCCGCCGGGGGGCGGGCCGCTGCCCGCGCTCGACGCCGGGCTGACCGCGTTGGCCCACTTGGCCCCATCCGGGCCGCCGCTTCCCGCGCCGGAAATCGTCGTCGTGCTGGCGGCCGATCTGCCGTTCTTGACGGTCGGCGCCGTGACCGGCCTGGTGGAGGCGCTGGGCGCGCTCGGCACCGGGACGGAAGGGGTGCTGCTCACCGACGCGGGAGGGCGGGATCAGCCGTTGGCGGGGGCGTATTGGGGGGATGCGCTGCGCCGGGAGATGGCGCTGCTCAAGGGGGAGCACGGCGGGCTGGCGGGGCTGCCGTTGCGGCTGCTGACACGGGAGCTGGTGGTGCGCAGGCGGGCCGATCCGACGGGG
This sequence comes from Streptomyces sp. NPDC025721, assembly GCF_055558595.1. Classification (NCBI taxonomy): domain Bacteria; kingdom Bacillati; phylum Actinomycetota; class Actinomycetes; order Kitasatosporales; family Streptomycetaceae; genus Streptomyces; species Streptomyces sp. NPDC025721. The sequence goes on from NZ_JBVHMF010000043.1 coordinate 34,872, forward strand.
GACGCGTCGTTCGACTGCGATACGTGGGAGGACGTGGCGGTGGCGCGGGCACGGCTGGACGGGGTGTCCGAGGGGTGAGCCTGTCCCACAGCGAGCCAGGTTTCAGGGACCATGGCCCTGTGTTGGACGAATGGATCGCAGCAGCCAAGACCGAACTGGGTATCGAGCTGGACGTGGACACCGGCGTCCTGCTCGATCTGGCCCGCGACGCGGCGCACGGCGTCGCCCGTCCGGCCGCGCCGCTGACCACCTTCCTGGTGGGTTACGCGGCGGCGCGCGCGGGCGGCGGCCCCGAGGCCGTACGGGAGGCGGCCGACAAGGCCGCCGCCCTGGCCGTGCGCTGGGCGCAGGAGGCCGACGCGCAAGAGGCCGACGCGCGGAAACCAGGCACCCCCGGCACCCCCGGCACCCCCGGCACCCCAGGCACCCCCGGCACCCCCGGCACCGACCCGGAACCGGCGGAATGAGCGGCACCCGTCCCGGCGCGGGCGCCTTCGACCCGCGCGCCTTCGACCCGCGCGCCTCCGACGCGGCCGACCGCGCGCTCGACGACGCCCTCGCCCTGGCCAACGAGTCGCGCCGTACCGCCGCCGGCGCGGCCCGTCCCGGAGGCCAGGACCGTAACGACCCGCTGTCCGTCGCCCTCCGCCACGGCCGGGACGACACCGCCCCCACCCCGGAGGGCCCCGCGCCCCGGCCCCCCGTCCAGGGCCCGGCCCCCGCGCAGGCACCCGCCCAACCCCAGCGCCAGCCCCAGCCCCAGCCCCAACCCCCGCTCCCCTCCCCCGCCGACGCCGTGCCGTGGCCCGAGGCGCGGCGGATCGCGCGCCGCGTCGGCCGCCGACTCGGCTCCGAAACACGGGAGTTGGGAGAGGACCTGCTGGGCATGACGCTGGCCAGGGCGCTGACGGCGCTGACGGACCTGCCGTCGTTCGACTCCTCCGCGATGGACGGCTGGGCGGTGGCGGGCCCGGGCCCGTGGCGGCTGCGCGGCGCCTCGGTGCTCGCCGGACAGCAGCGCCCGGCGGAGCCGCTGCTCGTCGGCCACGCCGCCCCCATCGCGACCGGCGCCGCCGTGCCGACCGGCACCACCGCGGTGCTGCGCAGCGAACACGGCTGGACGCAGCGCCGCACGGACGGCGAGTGGTTGCAGGTGCGGTCGCCGCACCCCGCGCCCGCGCCGGGCCAGGAGGTCAGAACGCGCGGCCAGGAGTGCAGGGGCGGCGAGGAGTTGCTGCCCGCGGGCACCGTCGTGACGCCCGCCGTACTCGGCCTGGCCGCCGCCGCGGGCTACGACGAGCTGACCGTCACCGTACGGCCGCGCGTCGAAGTCCTGGTCCTCGGCGACGAGTTGCTGGACCACGGCCTGCCCAGGTCGGGGCGGGTACGGGACGCGCTCGGCCCGATGCTCCCGTCGTCGCTGCGCGCGCTCGGCTCCGAAGTGGTGGCGGTACGGCGGCTGGTGGACGACGCCGACCTCCTGCGCAGGGCGGTCCGCGAGAGCACCGCCGACCTCGTGGTCACCACCGGCGGCACCGCGGGCGGACCGGTCGACCACCTGCACCCGGTCCTCGCCGCGCTCGGCGCGAAACTGCTGGTCGACGGCGTCGCCGTCCGCCCGGGACACCCCATGGTGCTGGCCGAACTCCCCTCGGGCACCCACCTCATCGGGCTGCCCGGCAACCCGCTGGCCGCCGTGTCCGGCGTCCTGACCCTCGCCGCCCCCCTGCTGCGGACCCTCGCGGGCCGCCCCGTACCGGCCCCGTACGCGGCCCCGCTCACCGCCGACGTGCCGGGTCACCCGGTCGACACCCGGCTCGTCCCGGTCGTCTTCGACGACGACTCCGCCGCGCGCCCGCTCACCTACTCCGGCCCCGCCATGCTCCGCGGCCTCGCCGCCGCCGACGGCATGGCCGTGATCCCGCCCGGCGGCGCCCGCGCGGGCGACGACACGGCCGTACTCGACACCGGGGCGCTCGCGCTGGCGTGGGGGAGCGGCACGTGAGGGCACCCCGGTGCGTACGCGGTGGTGCTCGATACGTGAAGGTACGGGGTACGTGACCGCCGTCAGCCCATGTCACGTGGTACGTGATCCCGTACGCGAAGCGATACGTCGTCGGACCGGTGGACGACACCGGTATATGAAGGTGAGCGGCACATGATGGGGAGCGGGATATGAAACTGCCCCGGTACGACGCGGCGGCCGGTCGCGCCGATCCTCCCCCCGGCGGCGCGGACGGCGCCGACGGCACGGGCGACGGCAGCGCCTCGGCGGCGATCTCCGCCGGTACGGCGGGGTACCGCCGGGTGGCCTTCCCGCGTCCCGCCGCGGGCCCGCTGCTCCAGGTCTCGCGCCGCCTGCTGATGGCGCTGCTGGTCCTGCTCGCCACCGTCCTGATCGTCTACTTCGACCGCGGCGGCTACCACGACAACGCCAACGGCTCGGTGTCGTTCCTGGATTCGCTCTACTACGCGACGGTGACGCTGTCGACGACCGGCTACGGCGACATCGTCCCGTACAGTACGGGCGCCCGGCTCGCGAACACCTTCCTGGTGACGCCGTTGCGCGTGATCTTCCTGATCATCCTGGTCGGGACGACCCTGGAAGTGCTGACCGAGCGGACCCGCGAGCAGTTCCGCCTCAAGCGCTGGAGGAGAACCTTGCGCGATCATGTGGTCATCGTCGGATACGGGACCAAGGGCCGGTCGGCGGCCCAGACGTTGATCGGCCGCGGCATTCCGCAGAGCCGGATCGTGATCGTCGACCCGAGCCCCAAGGTCGTGCAGGCCGCGACGGACGAGGGGTACGTCGCCGTCGTCGGCGACGCCACCCGCAACGACGTGCTGCTGCGGGCCGAGGCCCAGGTCGCCAAGGAGATCGTCATCGCCGCGCAGCGCGACGACACCGCCGTGCTCGTCACGTTGACCGCGCGTCAGCTCAACAAGCGCGCCCATATCGTCGCGTCCGTCCGCGAGGAGGAGAACGCGCCGCTGCTGCGGCAGTCCGGGGCCAACGCCGTCATCACCAGCTCCAGTGCCGCCGGGCGGCTTCTCGGGCTGTCCATGCTCAGCCCCAGCGTCGGGGTCGTCATGGACGACCTCATCACTTACGGGAGCGGGCTCGATCTCATCGAACGGCCGGTGACCAAGGCCGAGGCGGGGCAGGCGCCGCGTGACCTTCACGACCTCGTCGTGTCGGTCAAGCGGGGGCATCGGCTTCTCGACCACGACGATCCGGAGGCTGCGCCTCTGCTTCTCACCGACCGCGTGATCGCCATCCACCGTGCCGGGCCCGCCGGCCCGCCCCTCGCCTAGGTCCCCCACCCGCACGTGCGCAGAACCCCCTTTTCAGGGGCGCGGCCCCTCGCGTCTCCTTCGCCTCGGCCGGTGCGCCAGGCGCGCAGGGCGTGTTTTTTTAGGGGCGCGGGGAACTGCGCGCTCAGCCCCCGCCGGGCTGTCAGCCCGAGAACGACGGCATCTGCCCCGCTGGGGCCGGTTTTTTGTCCGCGCCACGGTGGGGGGCTGGTCGCGCAGTTCCCCGCGCCCCTTAAAAGATCGGCTGGCCGTCCGGCGCAATGGAACCGGCGGGGCCGCGCCCCTTAAAAGCTCGGCGGGCCGTCCGGCGCAAAGGAACCGGCGGGGCCGCGCCCCTTAAAAGATCGGCGGGCCGTCCGGCGCAAAGGAACCGGCGGGCTGGGGGGCTGAGGGCAGCGGTAGCCTCGGGGGATGTATGCGATGACGATTCCGGAGCCGGGCGGGCCCGAGGTGTTGACGTGGGCGGAGGTGGGGGATCCGGTCGCGGGGGAGGGCGAGGTCGTCGTCGAGGTGGCGGCGACGGCGGTGAACCGGGCGGATCTGTTGCAGCGGCAGGGGTTCTACGAGCCGCCGCCGGGGGCGTCGCCGTATCCGGGTCTCGAGTGTTCGGGGCGGATCGTCGAGGTGGGCTCCGGGGTCGCGGGGTGGCGGGTCGGGGACGAGGTGTGCGGGCTGCTCGCGGGCGGCGGGTACGCGCAGAAGGTGGCGGTGCCGGCGGGCCAACTGCTGCCGGTGCCCAAGGGGATCGACCTGGTGACGGCGGCGGCGCTGCCCGAGGTGACGGCCACGGTGTGGTCGAACGTGTTCCTCACCGCGCACCTGCGCCCCGGTGAGACGCTGCTGGTGCACGGCGGCTCCAGCGGGATCGGCACGATGGCGGTCCAGCTCGGCAAGGCGGTGGGGGCGACGGTCGCCGTCACGGCGGGGAGCGCCGAGAAGCTGGCGGCCTGCCGGGAGTTGGGCGCGGACATCCTGATCAACTACCGCGAGCAGGAGTTCGAGAAGGCCGTCACGGCCGACGTGATCCTCGACATCATGGGCGCGAAGTACCTCGGGCGGAACGTGGACGCGCTCGCGGTCAACGGCCGCCTGGTCGTCATCGGCCTCCAGGGCGGCCTCGTGGGCGAGCTGAATCTGGCCACGCTGCTGAGCAAGCGCGCCGCCGTCGCCGCGACCTCGCTCCGGCCCCGGCCGCTGGACGAGAAGGCCACGATCGTGGCGGCGGTACGCGAGCACGTGTGGCCGCTGATCGAGGCCGGAACCGTACGGCCGGTCGTGGACCGTACGCTCCCGCTGCGGGACGCGGCCGAGGCGCACCGCGTGGTGGACGGCAGCACCCACATCGGAAAAGTGCTCCTGACCACGGCATGAACACGCCCTCTCGCGGATAACGGTCCGATACGGAGCCGGCCGTCCGGGATGCCGGAAATGTTGCCGCGTGTGACGCTGAATCCACACAGGGTTCGGTGGAGAGGCGGGACGTGTGCGGCGGGCACCCGACAGGCGATGCGCGATACGGAGGGCGGCGCCCGTGCTGCTCGCGGGGGCGCTGCTCGTTCCGGCGACGGCGACGGCGACGGTGATGGCGACGGGCTCCGCGTGGGCGGTCGCGCCCGGGCCCGACGAGCCCACGGCCCCGGCGGTCCGTCCGCTCCCGGCGCCGGGCGCGGACATCGTCACCGAGGTGCTCACCGGGCTGGTCCCCGGCCTCGTCGGCCGGCACGAGACGGTCGGCGCCCCCGGACACGGGGGACGCCAGGACGCCGCGCCGACCACCGGGCCCAGCGGGCCGCCGGTGACGGAGGAGCCCACCACCGAGCCGACCGCTCCGGCCACGCCCACGCCCACCCCCACCGCTCCGGCCGCCAAGCCGGCCCCCGACCCCACGGTCGGCGTCCGGCCCCCGGCCTCCCCCGCCGTTCCCGCCACCCCGGCGGGCCCGCTGCGGCCACCGGTCCCGACGCCGACACCGACGTCCGTACCGGGCGCCGGGGCCGCCAGGCCGCCGCTCACCCCGCCCGTACGGTCCACCTACGGCGCCGCGCGCTCCGCGCCCTTCCTGGTCCCCGACGGCGGGCCCGCCCAGGCCCCGCCGCGCCCTTCGGCGCCCGCAGGACCCGACGCCGCCCGCACCCAGGCCCGCGCGCAGACTCCCGCCGTCTACGAGCCCGGCCGCCGCGTCCTGCGCATCCTCCCCTTCGGCGCCGGCCTCGCCCTGGTCGGCCTGGGTCTCGGCTTCCTGGGCCTGCGCCTGCGCCGCGACTGACCCCGAGGCGGTCGCACGCGCCCCTCATGTCCCGTTGTGCCCGGTCGGACGGGTCGCCGCGGCCTTGAAAGGCGGGTCCATACTCGGTATACATACTCAGTATGTCGATCCGCCACGGCCTGCTGGCCCTCCTGGAGCGGGGGCCGCGATACGGCTTCCAGCTCAGAACAGAGTTCGAGTCCCGCACCGGTTCCACCTGGCCGCTGAACGTGGGGCAGGTGTACACGACGCTGGCGCGGCTGGAGCGCGACGGGCTGGTGGTGCCGGCGGGCGAGGACGACGCCGGACACGCGCTGTACGCCATCACGGAGGGCGGGCGGGGTGAGCTGCGGGAGTGGTTCGCCCGGCCCGTGGACCGGGCGAATCCGCCGCGGAACGAGCTGGCGATCAAGCTGGCCATGGCGGTCGGATCGCCGGAGGTGGACGTGCGGGCCGTCATCCAGGCGCAGCGCGCGCACACCATCCGGGCGATGCAGGACTACACCCGGCTGAAGGGCCAAGCGCTGGAGGCGGCGCCCGCGCAGAGCGGGGCGCCGGACCGCGACGACGTGGCCTGGCAGCTCGTTCTCGACCAGCTCATCTTCCAGGCGGAGGCCGAGGCGCGGTGGCTCGACCACTGCGAGACCCGGCTCGTACGGCTGACGGCGCTGGCCCCGGCGGCCGAGCCCGCCGCACCGGCCCCGACTCCCGACCCCGCCGGTTCCGCCGGTTCCGCCGACCCCGCCGACGGCGGCGGCCTGGACGACGGGAAGGGCGAGGAGAAGGACGCCGCGCCGGACGGGGTGCTGCGCGGCGCGCTGAGGCGGACACGGGCCCGCCGCTGAGCCGCGCGCCGACCGGCACCCGGCCCCGTACGCCTGACCGCGTACGTCCGGCCCGTACGTCCGGCCCGTACGCCCGGCCCGTACGTCCGGCACCTAAGCCCGACCCCGTACGCCCGACCCCGTACGCCCCACCCCTGCGCCCGGCCGCGTCGCGCGGCCACCTCCCGGCCAGGACCGGCCCGCCCGACCAGCGGCCGGACCACCGCCACCCGAGCACCCCGAAACCCGAGCACCCCGAAACCCGAGCACCCCGAAACCCGAGCACGCCAGCACCCGAGCACGCCAGCACCCGAGCACTTCGCCGCACGAGCACTCCACGACCCTGGGGGACGCACCGCCCATGTCCGTAAAGCCGCACACCGAAGCCGCGCCGCCGGAAGCGCCCGTCCTCCGCCTGGAAGCCCTCACCCGCGTGCACGGCACCGGAGCGACCGAGGTGCACGCGCTGCGCGGGATAGACCTGGACGTGCGTCCGGGGGAACTGGTCGCCGTGATGGGCCCCTCGGGCTCGGGCAAGTCCACGCTGCTGACCATCGCGGGCGGCCTCGACCTGCCGACGTCCGGCCGGGTGATCGTGGAGGGCACGGACCTGACCACGGCCAGCCGCAAGGAGATCGCGGCCCTGCGCCGCCGCAGCATCGGCTACGTCTTCCAGGACTACAACCTGATACCGGCGCTGACGGCCGCCGAGAACGTGGCACTCCCCCGCGAGCTGGACGGCACCGGCGCCCGCAAGGCGCGCCGCGAGGCGGTCGCCGCGCTGGAGGAGATGGGCCTGGGCGAGCTGGCCGACCGCTTCCCCGACGAGATGTCCGGCGGCCAGCAGCAGCGGGTGGCCATCGCCCGCGCGCTGGTCGGCGACCGCCGCCTCGTCCTGGCGGACGAGCCCACCGGCGCGCTGGACTCGGAGACCGGCGACACCGTACTGGCGCTGCTGCGCTCGCGCTGTGACGCGGGCGCCGCGGGCATCCTGGTGACGCACGAGCCGCGGTTCGCCGCGTGGGCGGACCGGGTGGTCTTCCTGCGGGACGGCTCCGTCGTGGACATGACGCTGCGCTCCTCCGCCGAGTCGCTGCTGACCGGCGGTGCGGCCCAGTGAGCGGCGCCGCCTCCCAGGACCGCGCCGCCTCCCAGGACCGCGGCCCCTCGCAGGACCCGGCCGCCTCGCAGGACCGCGGCCCGAGCGCCCGCGCGGGGAACCTCAACTCGTGGCGCGCCGCCATCCGCATCGCCCGCCGTGACGCCTGGCGCTCCAAGGGCCGCAGCGCGATGGTGCTGGCGATGATCGCGCTGCCGATCATCGGCGTGAGCGCCGCCGACATCACCATCCGCAGCTCCCAGTTGAGCCCGGAGCAGAAGCTGAGCCGAGACATCGGCGCCGCCGACGCGCGCCTTGCGGACGCCGACGCCAACGGGCGGCCGATCTACCAGGACCCGCCCGCGGACATCTGGACCTCGGTGAAGGACGCCACCGCGGACCCGGACGCCACGCCGTCGGCGGCGGACCTGGCGGAACAGCAGGAGACCCCGAAGCCGACCGACCCGCTGACCGCGCTGCCCCGGGGCGCGCGCTGGATCTCCGACTCCCAGACCTACGCCCGCTTCAAGACGAAGTACGGTCTGCTCGCCGCCCCCGTGCGGGAGTTGGAGGCGGGCGACCCGCTGGCGCGCGGCATCACCCACCTGGACCGCGGGCGCTACCCGGCGGCCGACCACGAGGTCATCGCCACCACCGCGTTCCTCAAGTCCGCCGGCCTGAAGGTCGGTTCGAAGCTTGTCGTCCGCGACGTGGACCGTACGTACAAGATCGTCGGCGCGTACGACCTGCCGGACACGCTCGGCACCGAGCAGGTCATCGCGCGGCCGGGCGCTTTCATCGCGCCCTACACCGCGGCGCGCAAGGCGCTGAACGGCGAGGACGACTCGGCCTACACCACCTACCTGGTGGGGTTGCCGAGCGGCGACTACTCCTGGCAGATGGTGCAGCAAGCCAACACCCGGGGCATCTACGTCAAGTCCCGCGCGGTGGTGCTGCACCCGCCCGCCGACTCCGAAGTGCCGCTCTACACGAAGTCGCGCAACGGCAGCGCCCCCTACCGCACCGGCGACACGGGGAAGGCCACGGCCGTCGCCGTGGCGGCGACCATCGTCGGCCTGTCGATGCTGGAGATCTGCCTGCTGGCCGGTCCCGCCTTCGCCGTCGGAGCGCGGCGCTCGCGCCGCCAGCTCGGTCTGGTCGGCGCCAACGGCGGCGACCGCCGCCACATCCGGGCGATCGTGCTCTCCGGCGGCCTGGTGATCGGCGTCGCCGCGGCCGTCGTCGGCACCCTGCTGGGCCTGCTGCTCACGGTCCTGCTCCGCTCCCCGCTGGAGGACTTCGTCGGCCGCCGCTTCGGCGGTCTGACGCTGCGCCCGCTCGAACTGCTCGGCATCGCGGGCCTGGCCGTACTCACCGGTCTGCTGGCCGCCGTCGTGCCCGCGGTCACCGCGTCCCGGCAGAGCGTGCTGGCGTCGCTGACCGGGCGGCGCGGTGTGCGGCACGCCAACCGCGTGCTGCCGGTCCTCGGCATCGGCGCGATCTGCCTCGGCGGCGGCATCGCGGTCTTCGGCTCGCTGCGCACCGACAGCACCCTCGCGGTCGGCGGCGGCTCCGGCATCGCGGAGCTGGGCATCGTCGCGCTCACCCCCACTCTGGTCGGCATGTTCGGCAGGACCGGCAAGTGGCTGCCGCTGTCCCCGCGGCTCGCGCTGCGCGACGCGGTGCGCAACCGGGGCCGTACGGCGCCCGCGGTCGCGGCCGTGCTGGCCGCCGTCGCCGGTACGGTCGCGGTCGCCACGTACTCCGCGAGCGCCGACCGGCAGGACAGGGACGCGTACGAGGCCCAACTGCCGCGCGGCGTCGTGGCGGTGGCGGCCTACAGCGACCGCGGGCGTGACCTGACCGCGGTGCGCGCGGCGGTCGAGAAGCGCTACCCGGTCTCCGGCCGCGCCGACGTGTCCGCGATGGTCGTCGGCGGCAAGAACTGCCAGGCGGGCGGCGGTGGCGGCGACGGCTGCGGCGACGTCCAGCCGGTGAAGCCGGCCGCCAACGTGTGCCCGACCGACCGGCCGGAGGGCGCGACCGCGCTCACCCTGGCCGAGCGCCGTGCCCTGGCCCACGACTGGCGCTGCGCGTACGTGGAGGGCCTGACCGCCATGCCCACCAGCAGCGCCGTCCTGATCGGCGGCCCGGCCGTCCTGCACGCCCTCGGCATCCGGGACGGGGACGCGGAACAGGCGCTGGCGCGCGGCGAGACCGTGCTGTTCGACAAGGGGTACCTCGACCGCGGCACGCTCAAGCTGAAGATCACCCTGGACACGAGCAAGGCGGTGCCCGACGGACAGGAGCCGGTCGGCCCGGTCAAGTCGGTGCCGGTGCACCTGGCGGGCGAGGGCCGTGACCGGACGTACGGGCTGCTGGCCGTGATGCCGCAACAGGCCGCCGACGGCGTCGGGATCGACACGATGCCGCTGGGCTCCTTCTACACCAACGCCCGGATGCCCAACGGCCCCGAGCGGCAGGCGCTGGACAGCGACCTCGCCAAGATCGGCACCGACACGGAGGTCTATCTGGAGCGCGGCTACACCAGGGACAACAGCCTGGTGCTGCTCGCCCTGACGCTCTTCGCGGGCCTGGTCACCATCGGCGCCGCGGGCATCGCCACCGGCCTCGCGCAGGCCGACGCCGAGCCCGATCTGAAGACGCTCGCCGCGATCGGCGCGCCGCCGCGGGTGCGGCGCACGCTCTCCGGCCTCCAGTGCGGGGTGATCGCCACGATGGGCGTGGTGCTCGGCTCGGCGGCGGGCGTGCTGCCCGCGGTGGGGCTGCGGCACACCGAGCGGCGCGAGCAGTGGAAGTACTACCACCAGGCGCTGGACGGGGGCTGGGGCGGCACGAGCAGGCTGCCGCACGTGCCGATCGTCGTCCCGTGGAGCACGCTGGCCCTGCTGATCGTCGCCGTGCCGCTCGGCGCCGCTCTGCTCGCGGCCCTGGTCACCCGCTCGCGCACCCAGCTCGCCCGCCGCGCGGAGCCGTAAACCGGGGCGCGCGCGGAGGAAGGCGGCGGGGGGGGGGGGGGGGGGGGGGGGGGGGGGGGGGGGGGGGGGGGGGGGAGGGTGGGGAGGGGGGGGGGGGGGGGGGGGGGGTGGGGGGGGGGGGGGCGCGGAATAGTCCCGGCCAACCAGCAGCGTCTTTTTACCGGGCCCTCTCCCCCCCTCCCCTCCCCCCCCGCTTCCGGTCACCATGACGCACCCGGGTGAGCGCGGTGCAGGTGCTGCATCTCGGCGAGCATCCGGCCGAACGCCTCGGTG
>NZ_JBVHMF010000044.1:0-45481 GCF_055558595.1 Streptomyces sp. NPDC025721
CCCCCCCCCCCCCCCCCCCCCCCCCCCCCCCCCCCCCCCCCCCCCCCCCCGTGCCCCCCCCCCCCCCCCCCCCCCCCCCCCCGGACGCGTGGCATTCGACGAAGTGACAGATCAGACACGTGCTCACGGGCGGAGCCCGGCGGCGGTTCGTGCTGCCGACGTCGGAAGACGGGGGCGCACACGGTGAGGGATGGGGACGGGACAAGCGTGAGCGACAGACGGACATCAACGGGCGGCGCGCGCGGCAAGGCCGCGCTGCTCGCCTGCGGAGCACTGGTGGCGGGCCTGCTGCAAGTGGCCGCGCTACCGGCGGCCCAGGCCGACGACATGCCGAGAACACCGTCCCCGGGCGTGCCCGTGGCCGGACACTCCAGCACCACGACGGCGCCCCGCGCCGAGGACGGCCTGCCGCACCGGGCCGACGACCGGGCCGCGGAGAAGTCCTGGGCCGCGCCCGGAACCGCCACGGTGACGCTGCCCGCCGCGCACGCCGCGCCCACGGCGGTGCGCGCCGGAAAGCTCCCGGTGACCCTCACCGTGCCGGCGGCGGCGCCATCCGCCACGGCCCGCGGCGCGGCCAAGGCGACGGCCGCGCCGTTGACCGGCGCCGCGACCGTACGCGTCCTGGACCGGAAGACCACGCGGGCCGCGGGCGTGGACGGCCTCCTGTTCACCGTCGCACCGCGGGCGGACGCCGAGGGCGGAACGGTCGGCGTCCGCGTGGACGACAGCGCGTACGCCCAGGCGTACGGCGGTGCCTACGCGGCCCGGCTGCGCCTGGTCACACTGCCCGCGTGCGCGCTGACCACCCCCGACAAGCCCGCCTGCACCACGCGGACCCCGGTCCGCGCCACGAACGACGCGGCCGCGCACACGCTGACCGCCGACGCGCTGACCCTGGCGTCCTCGGGCGCGCCCGGCACCGCGACGGTCCTCGCGGCCACCGCGGGCACGTCGAGCGACCACGGCGACTACACCGCCACCTCGCTGTCCCCGTCCTCGAACTGGAACGTCGGGCCCAACACCGGCTCCTTCACCTGGTCCTACGACATGCCCGCCCCCGACGTGCCGGGCAGCTTCACCCCGAAGGTCGGCCTGTCCTACGACTCCGGCAGCGTCGACGGCCGCACCAGCAGCACCAACAACCAGGCGTCCTGGGCCGGTGACGGCTTCGACCTGTCGCCCGGCTACATCGAGCGCAGCTACAAGTCCTGCGGCGACGAAGGCGCCAAGGACTCCTCGGGCAAGAAGTACGAGGACCTGTGCTGGGCGTACGACAACGCGTCGATCTCCTTCGACGGCCACTCCGGCCAGTTGGTCGCCACCGGCACCAACTCCTTCCGGATCAAGGGCGACGACGGCACGAAGGTCGACCGGGTCTACGGCACCTCCACCGACGTGCGCTCCAACGGCGCGCGCAACGACGAGTACTGGCGACTGACGCTCACCGACGGCAGCCAGTACTACTTCGGCTACAACCGGCTGCCCGGCTGGGCGAGCGGCAAGGCGACCACCGACTCCACCTGGACCGTGCCGGTCTTCGGCAACAACGCCGACGAGCCGTGCCACGCCTCCACCTTCGCCAACTCCTGGTGCCAGCAGGGCTGGCGGTGGAATCTCGACTACTCCGTCGACCCGCACGGCAACGCCATCGCGTACTACTACACCAAGGAGACCAACTACTACGGCCGCGCCAGGACCGCCGCCAGCCCCACGACCTACGTCCGCGGCGGCTACCTGGACCACATCGACTACGGCCTGAAGTCCACCGCGATGTACTCGGCCAAGGCCCTCGCGCAGGTCGCCTTCACCAGCGGGGAGAGGTGCCTGTCCGCCACGGCGGGCGCCTGCGACGCCTCGAAGATCGACAACGCCGCCTCCCCCTGGTACGACACGCCGTGGGACCTCAACTGCAAGTCGACCGGCGACTGCCACTCCTTCGGCCCGTCCTTCTGGACCCGCGAGCGCTTGACCGCGGTCACCTCGCAGGTGCTCACCTCGGCCGGGAAGTACACCCCGGTCGACACGTGGAAGCTGGGCCACCAGTGGGGCATGGCCGACATCGACTACCAGTTGGAGCTGGCGTCGATCGAGCACACGGGCAACGCCGACACCCCCGAGGGCGCGCCCGACCTGACCATGCCGAAGATCACCTTCGGGTACGACCAGCGCACCAACCGGCTGGACATCCCCGGTGACAACACCTCGCCGTTCATCAAGGAACGCGTCTCGACCATCGACGACGAGACCGGCGGACAGACCGACATCACCTACTCCACCGCGGCCTGCGACGCCGCGCACCTGCCCACCCCCGACACCAACACCACGCTCTGCTTCCCGCAGTCCTTCACCAAGGAGGGCGACGAGGACCCGTCGCGCCAGTGGTTCAACAAGTACGTGGTGAAGCAGGTCATCCAGTCCGACCGCACCGCCTCCTCGCCTGACGAGGTCACCAGGTACGACTACCTCGGCGGGGCCGCCTGGCACTACGACTCCGACGACGGCATCACCAAGGAGAAGTACAAGTCCTGGTCCACCTGGCGCGGTTACGCCCACGTCCAGGTCGAGACCGGCGGCCAGGACCCGGTCGGCATGAGCTCGCGGACCGACCACTACTACCTGCGCGGCATGGACGCCGACAAGACGACCGGCGGCAAGCGCACCGTGACCGTCTCCGACGACAACGGCGGCACCATCACCGACCACGACTCGCTGGCGGGCGTCGAGTACAAGACCGAGCACTACTCCGGGCCCGACGGCAAGGTGCTGGACAAGACCGTCAGCACCCCCTGGCACCACGAAACGGCCTCGGTCAGCCGCAGTTGGGGCACCATCGCCGCGAATCTGACCGGCACCGCGGAGACCCGCGCCTGGACCTCCCTGGACAACGGCGCCGGTTCGTCGTGGCGGATCACCGACGTCACCCGCACCTTCGACAACACCGCGGGCCGCGTCCTGACCACCGACGACCACGGCGACATCTCCACCGCCGCCGACGACCGGTGCGCCACCACCACCTACGTCGACAACGCCACCGACTGGATCCTGGACAACCCCTCGCGGATTCTCACGGTCGCGGTGCCCTGCTCGGCGACCCCCGACTACACCAAGGACGTCCTGTCGGACATCCGCACCGCCTACGACGGCCACGCCTACGGAGCCGCGCCGACCGCGGGTGACGCCACGCACGTGGCGAGCCTGAAGTCCCACAACGGCACCACCGCCACCTACCTGGAGTCCGCCGCGGCCTACGACTCCTACGGCCGCGCCGTCTCGGCCACCGATCTGAGCGGCAACGTCACCGCGACCGTGACCGGCGCGCCCCAGCGCACCGACCGCACCGACGGCCGCGTCACGACCACGGTCTACGCCCCGGCGACCGGCTTCCCGACCACGACGATGGTCACCACACCGCCGGCCACCGCGGGAGACGCGAGCACCGCGCAGACCACCACCACGACCCTGGACCCCGTACGCCGGCTGCCCGTCACGGTCGTCGACACCAACGGCAAGCGCACCGACACCACATACGACGCGCTGGGCCGCAAGCTGAGGATCTGGCTGCCCGACCGCTCCAAGGCCAACAACCAGACGCCCAACTCCGCCTTCACGTACACACTGGCCGACGGCAAGCCCCCGGTGGTGGCCACCACGAGCCTCGCGGGCACCGGCACGCAGACCGCGTACGCGCTGTACGACGGCTTCCTGAGGGTCCGTCAGGCCCAGACGCCAGGGCCCAAGGGCGGCATGCTGGTCTCCGACACCTTCTACGACGAACGCGGCCTGCCCGCGAAGACCTTCGCCTCGTACTACGCGGCGAAGGCGCCCTCCACCGTGCTGTACAAGGTGGACGACGCGCTGTCGGTCGAGACGCAGACGTGGAACACCTACGACGGTCTCGGCCGGGTCGTGCGCAGCCAGCAGATCGCGGGCAACGGCGACGGCGGCCAGGTCCTCGCGACCACCACCACGGCCTACGGCGGCGACCGCACCACGGTCACCCCGCCGAAGGGCGGCACACCGACCACCACGGTCGTGGACGCGGGCGGCAACGTCCGTGAGCTGGACCAGTACCAGGCCGCGACACCCACGGGCCCGTACGACAAGACGCTCTACGACTACACCCCGGCGGGCAAGCTCTCCAAGGTCACCGACGCGTCGGGCACCGTCTGGGAGTACCGCTACGACCAGCGCGGCAACCAGACCAAGGCGATCGACCCCGACAAGGGCACGACCGACTCCGGCTACGACGACCGCGGCCAACTGGTCTCCAGCACCGACCAGCGCGGCAAGAGCGTCACCCACCTCTACGACGGGCTCGGCCGGGAGACCGAGACCCACGACGGCGACGCGACCGGCCCGCTGCTGACCAAGCACGTGTGGGACCCGGCCGGTTTCAAGGGCCAGATCGCCTCGGCCGCCCGCTACGTCGGCGGCGCCACGGGCTCCGCGTACACCGTGGCCTACTCGCTGTACGACAACCTGTACCGCGCCCACCGCACGACGACCACGATCCCGGCGGCCGAAGGCGCGCTCGCCGGTTCCTACCAGGGCAACGTGCAGTACAACGCGGACGGCACCACGCAGTCCGTCGGCTACCCCGCGGCGGGCAGCCTGCCCGCGGAAGCGGTCACCCCGACCTACGACGAGGTGCTGCGGCCCAGCACGGTGTCCGGCTCCGGCGGCGCCACGTACACGACCAACACCACGTACAGCTACACCGGCCAGGCGCTCCAGTACACCTTCCAGGCGGCCGGGCAGAAGATGACCCAGGTCACCAACACCTACCAGTGGGGCACCCAGCGGCTGTCCAACTCCCGCGTCGACCGGCAGGACGCGCCGGGCACCGACAAGTCCGCCACGTACGGCTACGACCCGGCCGGTGACATCACCTCGCTCACCGACGTCTCCCGCGACGGCACCGACGCCCAGTGCTTCCAGTACGACTACCTGGGCCGGCTGACCGAGGCGTGGGCGCAGGACTCGGCGGGTTGCGCGGCCACCCCGAGCGCCGCGGCACTCGGCGGCCCGGCCGCGTACTGGCAGTCCTTCGGCTACGACAAGGCGGGCGACCGCACCAAGGAGACGGACCACTCCGCCACCGGCGCCACCGCACAGGACACCGTCCGCGACTACTCCTACCCCGCCCCGACCAGCCCCCAGCCGCACACGCTCAGCCAGACGCGGACCACGGGCCCCGGCGGCAGCACGCTGAAGTCCTACACGTACGACGCGATCGGCGGCACCCAGACCAGCACGGTCGGCGCGGCCAAGCAGACCCAGGTGTGGGACACCGAGGGCCACCTGACCCAGGTGACCGCGGTCGACGGCAACGGCGGTACGAAGACCACCTCGTACGTCTACGACGCCGACGGCAACCGGCTGGTGGTCCGTACCGACAGCGGCAGCACGCTCTACCTCGGCGGCACCGAGGTCGCCCTCGCCAAGGGGTCGACCACACCGCGCGCCACCCGCTACTACGACCTCGGCGACGGCAACCAGGCGATGCGCACCGACGACAACAAGGTGTCGTTCCTGATCGCCGACAGCCAGGGCACCAGCCAACTCCAGATCAACGGCGCCGACCTGACCATGCAGCAGCGCCGTACCACCCCCTTCGGGGAACCGCGCGGCACGGCGCCGACCGCCTGGTCGGGGGACAAGGGCTTCGTCGGCGGCGTCAACGACCCGGGCACCGGCCTGACCCACCTCGGCGCCCGCGACTACGACCCGTCGACCGGCCGCTTCACCTCGGTCGACGCCGACCTCGACACCAGCGACCCGCAGTCGCTCAACGGCTACGCGTACGCGGGCAACGACCCCGTCTCCCAGAGCGACCCGACGGGCCTGTACACCTGCCGCAACGGTCACGAGGGCTGTGACGAGCACGGCAACGCCTGCGGCAAGGACTGCAGCGCGTGGGCGACCCAGACCGGTGACTGCGTGCACACCGAGTGCAGCAGCAGCAAGGTCAACCAGAACCCGTACGTCAGCCTCAAGACGCAGCGCAAGGTCTCCTACGCGCGACGCCACTGCGACGACCTGTGCGGCACCCTCGGCATCTCCTCGCCGAGGGAACACCGGTGGCAGGACCTGATCAAGGACCTGTACGGCGGCGACGCGCCGGAGCCCGAGCGGGACACGTACGCGGCCGCGCACGCGCAGGAGAAGTCCGTCGCCTTCTCGCCGCACCCGAGCTACAAATACACGATGTCGGAGCTGATCGGGCCCAACAGCCTCGGCACACCCGAGGAGATCATGGCCTACTTCAAGGCGCACCCGAAGGAGATGTTCCCGTTCAAGGTGACCGGCTGCGACGCCTTCACCCAGGGCGCGATGTGCACGCTGCACCCGGGCGACTCGATCGCGCACGGCCTCGGCCGGATCGCGGGCGGACCCGGCAAGGTGAAGGTGTCCTTCAAGGACAAGACCTCCTTCACCTTCACGGTGACCAACAAGGGATACTTCGACGACGCCGGTTCGCAGATCAAGTTCTCGATCTCGTCCCGGAAGGACGGCGTGTACCTGACGCAGAAGGCGTACACGACGGGCTCGAACTGGTTCGCGTGGGCCGGGGTCAAGATGGGCGCCGCCAAGCAGCAGTGGCAGCAGCAGGCCCGCAATCTGCGGAACGCCATGGAGAACAAATAACGGATGACACGCACGACGCGTAGGGCCTGGCTGTCCTCGGCCCCATGGATCGCCGCCGCGGTGGCGACTCCATGGGCGTCGAGGGCGGCCTCGCCCGTCGACCCCACGGTGGTCACCCTGCTGGCCGCCTTCGCCGCCGTCGGCGTCCTGGGCATCCCGCTGGGCGTCCTGCTCGGACGCCTGGGCGTCCGGCGGGAGGCCGTCGCCGTGGCCGCGCTCGCGGTGGCCGGGGCGGCGGCTTCCTGCGCGGTCCGGATCGTCGGTGCCAGTGACGAGGGCCCGGCGGGCAAGGCGGCGATCGTCCTCGTGCTGGCCGCGCTCTTCGCGGTCCTGGCCCTGCCCCTGCCCGCCGTCGGCTTCGTCGTGGCGTGGGTGCGGCGGAAGCGCGCGCACTGAACACGCGCCCGCCCGGTCGGTCGGTCAGGCCAGCGGCTCGTGGTTGGCCCAGACGACCTGGTACGGGTAGCGGGCCTGCCAGCGGCTGATGAGTTCCTCGGTGCCGGGAATGGCGAAGGCCGCGTTGAGCGCGTCGAGGTCGGCGACGCCGATGTGGACGATCGCGGTGGCGGTGAACACCGGGCTGTGGTCGTCCGCGGGAACACGGATGTGGCGCCGGGCGGAGAAGGTACGCACGTGCCCGGAGCCCACCATCAGGCTTTCGATGTCCTTGAGGTATTGATCCAGGTCCGCGTCCGGGATCGACGGTTCGAACGAGACAATCATCGTGTGGCTGATCATGGGTCCATGGAACCGCCGCCCGGCCGCCACGTCCAAGACCTTCTGGATCATCGGCGATAACCTGAGGGCATGAGTGACCTGGAGACGCGCGAGCTGGAGTACTTCGTCGCGGTCGCCGAGGAACTGCACTTCGGCCGCGCCGCCGAGCGCCTGTCCATCGCGCAGCCCGCGCTGTCGAAGGCGATCCGGCGGGTCGAGTCGCGCCTCGGTGTCCTGCTCCTGACCCGTACGAGCCGCCATGTGGCGCTCACCCCGGCGGGGGAGGCGCTGCTGCACCACGGCCGCCACGCGCTCAACGCGGTCGGCGCGGCGGCCGAGAGCGCGCGCCGGGCCGGTGACGCGCGGGCCCAGCTGCGGCTGGTGATCAAGCCGGGCGGCGACGCCAATCTGCTGTCCGGGATCCTCGCCGCGTACGCGGAACGGCCGGACGCGCGCCGGGTGGACGTGCTGTTCGGCGGCGCCACCGACCGGGCCGACCACCTGCGGGACGGCAGGGCCGATGTGGCGCTGCTGTACGCGCCGTTCGACGACCTGACCGGGCTCGCGTCCGAGACGCTGTTCGTGGAGGGGCGGGTGGCGATCCTGCCGCGTGACCACCGGCTGGCCGGGCGTGCGCAGTTGCGGCTCGCGGATCTGGACGGCGAGACGCTGCCGCGCTGGCAGGGCGTGGGCTGGGCGGGTGTGCCCGACGACGGGAGCGGGCCGGAGGTCGCGGACGTGCCGCAGATGGTCCAGATGATCGTGCTGGGGCGGATGATCGCGGTGCTGCCGCGGTCGCTCGCCGAGCCGGCGCATCCGGGTCTGGTGTGCGTGCCGGTGACCGACGCGCCCACGAGCCGGCTGGTCGTGGCGTGGTCGCGGAGCGACGACCGGGCGCTTGTCGCCTCGTTCGTACGGGCGGCGGTGGCAGCGGCGGGCAGGGCGTAGGCGTAGCGCGTGTGGTGCGCGGCGCGCACGCGTCGGTGCGCGAGAGCCGCGAGCCCGACCGCCGCCTCCACCGTACTGAGGGTGGGGCGGCGGTCCGGCCGGTGCCGCGTGTGGTGCTGCGTACTGCCTGACTACCGGCCGACGCGCGGGAGGCTGTTGAGCTTGCCGGGCAGTGCGGTGTTCGTCTGCTGGGCCCGCATGAGAGCGAGGACCGCGCCGACACCGGCGAGGATCAGGCTCACCCAGAAGCTGAAGCCGTGGCCACCGGCCGGGCCGAAGTCGGAGTGCGCGAAGATCGCGATCAGGTACAGGACGAAGCCCACCGCGAAGCCGACGAAGGTCAGCATGCGGTCGGGCGCGGGCAGCGTGACGGTGGGCACGAAGAGGCTGACCGCGAGCACCGCGGCGCTGAGCACCGTGATGACCATCGCGAACCAGGCTATGAACAGCCCGTGGCTGAAGTGCCAGGCACTCCAACTCACGCTGCCGAGGTTGATGCCGTAACCGCTCCCGAAATCCCAGGAGTAGTAGTCGAAGAACGAGAAGATCAACACAATGAACCCGATACCGAGAATTGCCCAGTCGAGTCGGTTGACCGAAGCCGGGTCGAAAGAACCCCCGGACGGGCCGCTCGCGCTCGGCGGCTGAGTCGGTGGGCCCGGCGGCGGTACATCGTGCGACATGGTGACTTGTCTCCCTGTTGACGTCGTTCTACGAACACTCGGGGGCTGAGAATAGCGGTACGTCGCCCCACCCCGTAAGCAGGTTGGACCGACCTGCATCACATGGGTTCAATTGGTCGCTTTGTTACGTGTGGGGACGCCAGTGGCGGGAGTTGACTTCTCGGTCCCACGGGTTCTGTGGGGAGGGTAAAAGGGGTGAAAGCGGCCCGCACAAGGTTCAAGCATGCGCAAATTCAGCGTATTTGGCCGCGCCCGGTCCCGTGCCAGTCCTGCCGTCGTGCCGCCCCCGGTCCTGCCCTCGCCCCACGCCTGTTCCTGCCTTCGTCCCGTGCCCGTTCCCGCCTTCGTCCCGCGCCGTTTCCGCTGGCGTGTCACAGGGCGCGGCGGCTGTCTCGTCCTACGGGACACAGGCAATTCCCGATCAAGGAGCGGACGATGAACCTCGCGCTGTGGATCGTCACCGGGCTGCTGGCCGCGGTGGCACTGACCGGCGGTGTTTCCAAAGCCTTCATTCCCAAGGACAAACTGACCGCCACTCACGGCGGCGGCTGGACCGGTGACGCCAGTGTCACCTTCGTCAAATCCCTCGGCGTCCTCGAACTCCTCGCCGCTTTCGGCCTCATCCTTCCCGCCGCTCTCGACGTGGCCCCCTTCTTCGTCCCCGTCACCGCGATCTGCTGGTGCCTCCTGATGGTCGGCGCGATGACCACCCACGCCCGTCGCCCGGCCGAAGCCCCCTTCGTCCTCCTCAACCTCTTCTATCTCTGCCTGGCCCTGTTCATCACCTGGGGCCGCCTCGGCCCCCACCCCTTCACCGGGTGAGGCCGCAGTGGCCGCGGCCCTCGTGGCGGTGGGGACTCATCCCGACGGCGGTGTGGTGATCCGCTTCTCGAACCAGTGGTGGGCGTACGGCTCGTCGTTGAAGGCCGCGACCTCCTCGAAACCGCAGGAGTGGTACAGGCTGATCGCGGCGTTCAGCGCCTTGTTGGTGTCAAGGCGCAGCAGGTCGCGGCCGTTGCGGGCGGCCCGCAGTTCCAGTTCGGCCAGGAAGCGGCGGCCGAGGCCGAGTCTGCGGGCCCGCGGCGCGACCCACATGCGCTTGATCTCGGCCGGGGCGCCCGGCGGCAGCTTCAGACCGGCGCAGCCGACCGGCTCACCGTGCAGCCGGGCGACCAGGAAGAGGCCGTGCGGCGACCGGAGTTCACCGGCGTCGGGCAGGAGACTGCGCGCGGGATCGAAACCGGCGTCGAAGCGTTCGCGCAACTCGGCGAAGTAGGAGCGCATGCAGTGCTCGGCGTCGGGGTGGTCCGGGTCGACGACGTCCAGCGTGACCGTCGCGGCGGTAAGCAGCCGGTCGACCTCGGCCATGGCGGCGACCAGCCGGGAGCGCTGGACGGCGTTGAGCGGCTCCAGCAGGGAGCCCGCCAGTTCGTCACTGCGACCGTCGAGCACCGCGCGCTCGGCGCGACCGGCGTCGGTGAGCCGGACGGTGCGCACCCGTCTGTCGCGGGGCAGCGGCTCCACCGTCACCAGCCCGTCCGTCTCCAGGGAGCGCAGCAGACGGCTGACGTATCCCGAGTCGAGACCGAGCCGTTCGCGCAACCGGCGTACGTCCTGGCCCCGTTCGCCGATCTCCCACAGGAGCCGGGCCTCACCGATCGGCCGGTCCCGGCCCAGATAACGGTCGTGGAGCACGCCCACGCGCTCGGTGACGGTGCGGTTGAACCGCCGCACCTGGGCGATCTCTCGTGCGTCCATTCTCTGACTCTAGTCAGAGAAGTCCCGTCGGACCAGAGGTGACCGATCCACGTCGCTCCCCGGTGCCTCCGGTCGTAGGACCGTGTGGAGGAGCGCCGCCGAGCCGGTGGCGGCGCTCCTGCGGGGCCGTCCCGGTCGGAGCGGGCTACCGTCCGGGACCGGTCTGACGGCGCGCTGCTACTTCAGGTGGCGGGTGAAGAACTGGGCCGCGGCGGCACCCGCGGACTCCGGGACTCCGGCGTGTCCGCCGAGGTGGGCGTGGAGGGACTTCTCCTTGGAGCCGAAGGTGTCGAAGAGATCCAGGGACGCCTGCCGGTCGTTGCCTTCGTCGTCCCACTGAAGGAGGACGTGCAGGGGAATGGTGACCTGCTTGGCCTCCTCGAAGATGGCGCGGGGCACGAGGCTCCCGGCGAACAGAACGGCGGCCGAGACGCGCGGCTCGACCACCGCCAGCCGGACGCCGACGGAGATCACCCCTCCCGAGTACCCGACCGGGCCGTCGACCTCGGGCAGCGCGAGAAGGGCGTCCAGGGCGGTCCGCCATTCCGGGACAGCCGCCTCCACCAGGGGGAGGACCAGGGCGTGGACGATCTCGTCGCCGACCGGCTCGCAGGTCTCCATCGCCCGGCGCAGGTCGGCGCGGGCCTCGTCGAGGGCAGGCAGGCGAGGCCGGTCGCCGCTTCCGGGGAGCTCGATGGTGGCCGTGGCGAAACCCTCCGCCGCGCAGCCCAGGGCCCGGCCCAGCAGCCGGGGGTACATCTTGCGCAGCCCGAGGGGAGGGTGGCCGAGCAGGATCAGCGGCGCCGGTGCCACCGCGGACGCCGTATCGGGCGTCCACAAAATGCCGGGGATCTCGCCGAGGGTGAATTCGCGTTCGAGGGCGCCTTCGTCGAGGCGCTGCTCAGAAGTGAATCGCATGGTCGTGCCTTTCGGGAGTGCTCGTTGACGGCGCTCCCGGACGACCTATCGCCCGACCGTGGCCCCAGAGGGGAGCACCCATGTCGATACTGCGTTCACGGGTACCACCTCCTCGTTCTCTCGCACGGCCTCCCGGAGGCTAGCAAGGGCCGGGCACGCTTCGCCAACCGGTTTTCTCCGCGACGCCGTGGCCGCCGGCCGCCCCCGGTGCGCCCCGGCCTCCCGCCGCGGGCCGGTCGCGCCGGGCGTTCCGATCGCCGTGATGGACACGGCCGGCCGGGGAAGGTCTTGCACATGACCAACCATGAACAAGAGCGCGGCCCCGCGGCACCGGCCCGACGTCCCGCCGGGCTGAGCGACGCCTCGGTGGAGGCGCTCGGCATCCTCTCCGAAGCCCTCGAGACGGTGGAGCGGGCGCGCGGGCGGCTGTACGACTTCCACCAGCTCACCGGGGGAGCCGACCTGCGACTCGGCGAGGCGGTCGAGCACCTCAGGGCCGCGGGCCACGCGGAACACGCGGAGCGGCTCGAACGCGAGATCGTCGGCCGCAACGTCCTGCCGGGCTACTGGACCTTCCAGATGGTCGAGGCGTACGACGACACGTACGTCGAACCCTTCCGGCGCATGGAGGAGCAGATCCGCACCGACCTGGCGGGCGGCGCGCGCCACATCCACGAGGCCGAGATGAAGGAGGCGCGCCGCACGCACGGCCACCCCGACCACACGGCCCGCCCCCCGCGTCCGTCCTGACCCGTATCCCGCCCGCCCGGAAGAGGCCACCGGCCCGGCGGCGCGCCCCCAAGCCCATGGCGCCGCCACCGGACCGGGCCGGTGGGTCAATTCCTCGGACCCGCGTCGGGCAGGGGAACCGTCAGCCTCCGGTGCGCGGCGACGGCCGGTCCCGTAGCGGCTCCAACGGCGTGCGCAGCGCGCTGCGTCCGTTCCGCCAGGCGTCGAGCAGCGCCGCGCCGAGACGGTCCTCCAGCAGCCCGGTCGCCTCGATGCCGAGGACCACGTCGGCGTCCAACTGCGGCTCCGCGGCCAGTAGAGGAGCGATCACCTCGTGGCGTACGACCTGTTCGTGGACGGCGTCCGCTTCGACGTGCTCGTCGTAGAAGCGCTCCGCGGCTGGGCCCGCGCGGTTGGCGCGCATCGCCCGCGCCAGCCGCCGGGAACCCGGCGACGAGGTGATCTCGACGGCGGCGAAGTGCCCGACGAGCGCGCCGCGGAGCGCGCGGTGCAGGCCGAAGAGCGACATCAGGTTGACCACCGCCAGCGCCTCGGCGGGCGCCGCGTCCAGATAGCGGCCGTACGCGGTGTCCAGGCCGAGGTCCGTCATCAGGTCGGCGAAGAGCCGCGCGTGGATGTCCTCCGCGTGCCCGCCGCCGAACTCGTCGAATTCGACGGCGACCATCGCCGCCTTCGCCCGGCCGTGGAGGCGCGGGATCACCCAGGCGTGGGGATCGGCCTCCTTGAGGTGGTACAGGGACCGCAGGGCCGCGTACTCCCGCAAGTGCTCGAGATGGCCCTCGGGCTGGAGGTAATGACTGACACCGGTGCCGTCGTCTCCCACCGGTTCGACCAGCAGGGCGGCGACGGAGTCCGCCGCGTGCGGTCGGGCCGGCGCGTCCGCGCGCACCTGGCGCAGGAAACGGTCCTCCAGGAAGCCGCGCGTCCGCAGCAGCTCCACGTCCCACTCACGGTCGTCGGCCACACCCGCGAAGCCCTGGTAGTGCAATTCGTACAGCGAATACAGGGCGAGTTGCAGGTCGTCGCCGTACGGATCGGCGGCGGCCACGGCACCGGCGCCGGGCAGCTCTCCCGCGCCGTCGCGCAGCGACGCCACCACGGCGGCCGACAGCGGCCCGCGGGGCGTCGGAAGCGGGGGAGTGGTGGCACGCGACTCACGGTAGGAGGTCGGGTTCGCGGTCGGCGGGTTCGCGGTCGGGTACGCGGTCGTCATCAGGACTCTCCCTCCGGCCCGGCCGGAGCCGTCCGCTGCGCGCCGCACGCCGGCGGCTCTCCGTCCCCGCCGCCCTTGGACCGGCGGCGGTGGCTGGTGTCGCACCACGGGTGCGTCCGGCTGCGGCGGCAGGTGCACACCGCGACCATGAAGCGGTGCGAGGTCACGGCGACACCGTCGTCGCCGACGACGGTCACCGGCCCCTCGACCAGGACGGGCCCGTCCCGTTCGACCAGGACGCGGCGCGGGCGCTCAGGCGTGTTCGGCACGGATCACCACCAGCTCCTCCTTGTCCTGCTCCCCGTCGATCAGTCCCGCCTGCCGCAGCCACGCCGTTCGTCCGCGCAGTACGGGCCCGAAGGGGATCAGCTCCCGGTCGGTCACCGCCGCGCGCAGCCCGGCCTCCGCCAGGGAGGCCAGTGTCGCCTCGACCCCGCACAGCGCCGAGTGCACCATCAGCAGGACGCCGTGCGGCGCCAGGACGCGCGGCGCGGTCGCGCAGATCCGGTCCACGACCGCCCGCCCGTCGTGCCCCGCGTCCCAGGAGCGGGCCGCGCCCCGTACCGGCGGCTCGGCCGCGGGGGAGGGGACGTAGGGCGGATTGCTGACCACCAGGTCGTACGGGCGGTCGTGCCGTCCCCGCTGCCCCGCGAGGTCGCCGTGCAGCACCCGTACCCGTCGCCCGGCCCTCAGGGCGTTCGCGCGGGCCGAGAGCACGGCCTGCCACGCGATGTCCACGGCGGTCACCCGGGCGCCCAGCCGCGCGGCGCAGATGGCCAGCGCGCCGCTGCCGGTGCACAGATCCAGTACGTGCATCCCGGGCGCCACGGCCTCGCGGCACATGGCCCGCATCAGGAGGTGGGTGTCCTGCTGGGGTTGATAGACACCTGGCATACACAGCACGGTCCACCTCCGACGCATGATGCGATGACTTTGAGTCACCTATTTGTGTGGTCCAGGGCCGACTGCCCCGGATGCGGGGTACCAATCGACGGACGGCGACCCGATAGGGATTCGGACGGTTCCGGAAATTCCGGAACCGGGTTTCCCGCCGCGATCGCGGGCACACACCCTCTATGGCGCCGAAGGACAGTGGCACTCCATCATTGATCGTTCTTGCCAACTTCGCCTCCGCACTCGCTGTCGACCTGCGGGAACACGCCGTGGTCGCCCGGTGGGCCGAGCAGGCCCCGCGGAAGATCTGGCTGACCCGGCCCGGTGACGTACTGCTGACCCCGGTCCCGCTGTCCGAGCCGTTCGCGCGGTACGCGTGCGCCCTGACCGGCGTCCCGAGGGACTCCGTACGGATCGTCACCGTCCGTGATCGACCCGGTGTCGCGATGGCAGACTCCGTGGCCGACACGCCCGGCCTGACCGACGAGCTGCGCGCGCTCGCGGCGGCCCGCCCCGGCACCCGGCTGCTGCCCATCGCCCTGGACGCCTCGACGTTCGCGCTCGCCGCCGCGCTGGGAGTGCCGGTGTCCCCCTGCGGTCGCGGCGGGCCGGCGGTCGGCGCCGAAGCGCTGGCGGTCACGGAGCTGTGCAACACCAAGGCCGGTTTCCGCGCCGTGGCCGAGCGGACCGGGATGCGCGTGCCGTACGGGCGCACCTGCTCAAGCCCGGACCTGCGCGA
The DNA here is from genome assembly GCF_055558595.1 of Streptomyces sp. NPDC025721. NCBI lineage: Bacteria > Bacillati > Actinomycetota > Actinomycetes > Kitasatosporales > Streptomycetaceae > Streptomyces > Streptomyces sp. NPDC025721. The sequence goes on from NZ_JBVHMF010000044.1 coordinate 15,272, forward strand.
GACCGTACGCGCGGTGCTCCGCGCGGCCGTTTCCGGGCGCGGTGTCGTGAAACCCGACCGGTCGGCGGGCGGGCACGGGCTGCGGTTCGTCGGCGCCGAGGATCCGCTGGTCGCGGCGGACGGCTTGGGCGTGGACGGACGTGGTGTCGTCGGGCCGGACGGTCTGGGCTCGGACGGCTTGGGCGTGGACGGACGTGGTGTCGACGGTTTCGGGCCGGACGGTTTCGCGTCAGAAGGATTCGGGTCGGGCAGCCGGTGGACCGTGGAGGAGTACGTCCCCCACACCGTCTCGATCAGCGCCCAGTTCGTGGCCGCGGCGGGGGGACCGCGACCGCTCTTCGACGGTGCCATGCGCACCGAGGACGGCTCCTTCACCGGCTACCGGGCTCCGCTGCGCGGCATCGTGCACCCGACGGTGTGCGACGAACTGCGCGACTGGGGCATGGCCCTCGGCCGCCACCTGATTGCGCACGGCTACCGCGGTCCCTACGACATCGACGCCCTCGTGGCCACCGACGGCACCCTGTACGCCACCGAGTCCAACGTCCGCCGCACCGCGACGACCACCCCGTACGACCTGGTCGTCCGCCTCGCCCGCGGCACCCCCGTCACCTGGACGACGGGCACGGTCCGCGCGTCCGTTCCGTACTCCTTCTCCGCCGCACTCGACCGCCTCCGTGACCGCGCGCTGGACTACGACCCCGAGCGCGGCGACGGGGTCGTCCTCTACGCCGACGCCCCTGCGGACGGCGTGAGTTGGCGGTACGCGATCCTGGCGCGCTCCGCGCGGAGGCTGGACGAGTTGGCGGCGTCCCTGCCGTCCGCGCTCCAGAACTGAACCCCGGAGCGCGTCCGCGCGGGGCCGAACTCCGTTTCGGGCGACCGCGGATGGGCCGGATCGGTCCGCCTGAGCGCGAGCGGCGGGCACCCGCGCTCATCATCGGCCGCTCATGGCAATGACTTCCTCGCGGCGCATTCCGGCGCGACGTGCAATAGCGGGAACGTTTTTCCGGCCTCGCGATTCTGCGATATTCGACCATGCCGGTTGATAAATCAATCCTTCACTCGTATGCGTGCATCGCTTCCGCATCTCTTTCTTTAGTGTGCCTGGCACGGAGTCGGCCGTCCTCAGAACCCGCCTTTCGGGCTTCGCTGCCGTTCCTGTCAGGAGTCACGCCTCTATGACGTCACAGATCCTGCCCGCGCCGAAAGGTCGCACCATTCCCACGTGGGTCGCGGCGGTGGTCGCGCCGCTGATCGCCGCGTCTCTCGTCGCCGCGGTGTCGACCCAGGCGGATGCCACCGCCACGGCCGTCCCGCTGGGAACGGCGGACAGTTTCGCCGTACTGGCCGGTCAGACGGTCACCAACACGGGTCCTTCGGTGATCACCGGAGACCTCGGGGTGAGCCCCGGCACCGCCATCACCGGGTTCCCGCCCGGCCTGGTCAACGGGGCCCAGCACTCGGCGGACGCGGTCGCCCTCCAGGCGAAGTCCGACCTGGTCACCGCGTTCAACGACGCCGCAGGACAGGCCACGGACTCGGCGCTGCCCCCGGACGCCGGGGGTTTGTCCCTGGTCCCCGGCGTCTACACCTCCTCGTCCACGCTCGGCCTTACCGGCACGCTGACCCTCGACGCCCAGGGCGATCCCAACGCCGTGTGGGTGTTCCAGGTGGGCTCCGGCCTGACCACCGCGTCCGCGAGCCGCGTTCTCCTGGTCAACGGCGCCTCGCCGTGCAACGTCTTCTGGGAGATCGGCAGTTCGGCCACGATCGGCACCAACTCCACCTTCGTGGGCAACATCCTCGCCCTGACCTCGATCAACGTGACCACGGGCGCGAGCATCGACGGCCGCGCCCTGGCCCGTAACGGCTCGGTGACGCTGGACACCAACCGCATCACGCGGCCGGCGTGCGGCACGGGCACGACGACCGGTGGCACCACCACGGGCGGTACGACGACCGGTGGCACGACCACCGGCGGGACCACGACCGGTGGCACGACGACGGGTGGCACGACCACCGGCGGCACGACCACGGGCGGTACGACGGCGGGAACCACCACGGGCGGGACGACCACGGGTGGGACGACGGCCGGGACGACCACGGGTGGGACGACGACCGGTGGCACCACGACCGGTGGGACGACCACCGGTGGGACGACGACCGGTGGCACGACCACTGGCGGGACCACGGGCGGCACCACGACCGGCGGCACCACGACGGGTGGTACGACGACCGGCGGGGCCACCACCGGCGGTTCGACCGGCGGCACGGGTCACTACCCGGGCAAGCACTGCAAGCCGAAGAAGCCGGTGAAGCACTGCCCGCCCAAGAAGCCCGTGAAGCACTGCCCGCCGAAGAAGAAGCCGGGCAAGCCCGGCGGTTGGTCCGACAACCAGGGCTACGGCGCACAACCCGCTTCCCAGGCGGGTCACCAGCGCTGACGCGCCCGGAGCACGACCCCGCTCGGTGAGCGACCAAGCGGTGCGCGGCGGAATTGACACCGAATCCGCCGCGCGCCGCGGCACCGGGCCGCACAAAAGGCAGCAGCGGAAAGTAGAGGGCAGGCGCAGATGCGGGCAGCAGGGACAGCGGTGCGGGTCGATTCCGACACGCACGTGCGGGAATTGCCGGACGAATCACCGGAGTTCTCCGGACAACACCGGCTGCCCGTCCCGCTGAGAGCGGGCATGGGGATCGCAATCGCGCTGATCGTGGCCACGGCGTTGACCCATGTGGCCATGGTGTTCCTGCACGTGGCACCGGCCAATCCGATCTCGCAGCGGTTCGGCCGCCAGATCAACGCCTGGATCTACCCGGTCTTCGAGCAGAATTGGCAGTTGTTCGCGCCGGATCCCGAGTCGGTGGACCGGACGGTCTACGCCCGTGTCGCGAGCACCGGCCCCGACGGGACCATGCACGTCACCGCGTGGGTCGACCTGACCGCAGCCGACACGGCGGCGGTCGAGCACGACCCGTTCCCCAGCCACACCCACCAGAACATGCTGCGCCGGGCCTGGTCCTCCTACGTCGACACGCACGGGAGCGACGACGAGCCCCACTCGGACCGCGCGGTCATGACCCAGCGGTACCTGCGCAACATCGCGGTGCAGCGCGTGGGGGCCCGCCGACCCGTCGGCGACGGTCCCGTCCAGTCCGTCCAACTCCGAGTGGTCACCGTGCCCGTCGCCGTCCAGCACGCGCGTCCGGTCGCCACCGCGGCCACGGCCGCCGACACCCGTTTGCTGCCCTGGTGGAAGGTGCCCTCGAATGACCACTGACCAGGTGACGTCCACCGACGACGCGGTGCGGCCGGCGCCCGACGTGCCGCGGCCCACCCCGAATAGGACCGGCCGGGCGTACGCCCTGCTCACGGAGCGACCGGTGTCCCTGTACGCGGCGGCCGTGCTGCGGATCGGATACGGACTGCTCTACCTCGTCTTCCTGCTCCGGGAGTTCTCGCATCGCGACGAGATCTGGGGACCCGGCTCGCCGTGGACTCCTGACCTCTCCCGGCAGCTCTTCGCCCAGAGCGGCTGGGCCAGCGTCCTCACGCTGTCCGACAACAAGGTCTACTTCGAGACCTGTTACGCCTTCGCCGTGATCATCTGCGCGCTCTTCGCGCTGGGTTGGCGGACGCGGGCGGTCTCCGTGCTCTTCGCCGTCGTCGTCGCCTCATTCCACGCCAGGGCGCTCTTCATGACGGACGGCGGCGACAACCTCACCCTGCTGATGTCCGTCTACCTGATGTTCACCGCCTGCGGACGCCGCTGGTCCCTGGACGCACGCCGCACTCGGCTTCGCCCCGCCCGCCCGGACGCGCACGCCTTCGTGCAACTCCGTTATATCCGGCGCACGTTGACCACGGTGCTGCACAACTGCGGCATGTTCGTCATCGCGGCCCAGGTCTGCTTCCTCTACGGATCCGCCGGCCTCTACAAGGTCCAGGGCGCCTCCTGGGGCAACGGCACCGCCCTGCACGACGTACTCAACCTCCCCCTCTTCCAGCCCTGGCCCGCGCTGTCCCATCTCGCCGACAGCTTTCCGACGGTGCTCGTCATCGCCGGTTACGTGACCGTGCTCGTCCAAGTCGCCTTCCCCTTTGTCCTGTTCGGCCGCCTCAAGTACCCCGTCCTCGTCGTCCTGATCGGCATGCACACCGGCATCGCCCTCTTCCTCGGTCTGCCGCTCTTCTCCGCGGCGATGATCATCGCCGACACCGCCTTCCTCCCCGACCGCCTCTACCTCTCCCTCTCCGCCCACCTCCGCCGATTCCGCCGCCCCACCGAGCCACCGGACCCCACCGACGCGCCCCCCATCCCCGCCCAACCCGCGCTCTAGGCTGTGTCGCCAGCGGAAGCCGGTGAGCCGGGCGCCCCCGGACCTCACGACGTCGAGCACGCCGCCTCCCGCCGACCGCGTGGTGTCCATCTCGCCGCGTAAACTGTCGGCTCCGACGGTTTCCCGTTCGACCCGAAGGACTCAGCCGTGGCCGACCGGCCCGAGATCGTCTGCATCTGCGGCTCCACCCGGTTCGTGGCCGAGATGCGCGCGGCGAACCGTGACCTGACCTTCGCCGGTGCCATCGTCGTCGCGCCGGGCGAAGCGGACGCGCCGATCACCACCGAGCAGAAGACCGCACTGGACGCCCTCCACCTGCGCAAGATCGACCTGGCCGACCGCGTTCTGATCGTCAACCCCGGCGGCTACGTCGGCGAGTCCACGACCCGGGAGATCGCCTACGCCCAAGCCACCGGCAAACCGATCTCGTTCACCGATCCCGTCTGACCACTAGTACTCCAGCCCCGTAGATCGTGAGCATGCCGGACCTGCGGCGCAGTGCGTGCCCGTGTGCGAGGATCTCGGCTATGGCGGCGACTGAAACGGATCTCGTTCTCAACCGGTTCGTCTCCGAGATACAGTTGGCGGTGCCGATGGTGGCCGTCTGGGCACACGGTTCACTCGCGCTTGGCGACTTCCAGCCGGGACGCAGCGATCTTGATCTCATCGCGATCGTCGAACGCCCTCTGGACGGCGAGCACAGGGACCGGCTGGCGAGCATTCACCAGCGCCTGCTGGACGAAGAGCCAGCTGCGGCCAAGTTGCACTGCTCGTACATGGTCACAACATCGCTCTCCGAGGTCGAGACGCACCATGTCACCTGGGCACACAGCATGATCCTGGAACGCCCAGTAACACCGGTCACCCGCCGAGAACTGCTCGACGGCGGGCTCACCCTCCATGGTCCGTCACCGACGGAACTGCTCCCGCCGCTCACGTGCGGGCAGTTGGAGGACTTCATCCGGCGCGACCTGGAACAGTTCTGGCTTCCGGCCACGGGTAGGCCCCTACTTTGGCTCCGGGACATCTGGGTGGATCTGGGCCTGCTGGTCCTGGCCCGAGCCACCGTCACGCTACGCGACGGACGGCTGATCACGAAGGGTGAGGCCCTCGCGGAACTGCTGGAACTGGGTGCGCCGGCAGATGTGGTTCGAGACATCCATGAGCGCCGGTACGCAGATCCCAAGCCGATCAGCCCTTTGCGGCGAATCCGCCGAGCGATGCGGGCCCGCGCCTTCGTGCGGCGTGGTATTAAGCGCACTCTGGCGATGGGCGGAAGCCCCGAGTAGGCGTCGCCCAGCGTGGATACGTCAAGACGGTCCGCCGGATGCACCTTCGGCTGATCGGATGAGTAGCAGGCCAGGTGGCGACCGGGACGTTCAAGGTCGTGAGCGTCTACGACGGCTCCACTGATCTGTCCCGCTCCTGGCCGCACTACAACGAATGGAAACGCTTCGGCGTCGCGGGCGACTCAGGACTCGACGTACTGCTCTGCCTGTCCATGAACTACCCCGACGACGCCGGGTACGCGACGCAGGCGGGTACGCGGGGCGGACGGCTACTGGGGCTGGGTCGCGATCTGGATGAGGTTGCCGCAGGTGTCGTCGAAGACGGCGGTGGTCACGGGGCCCATTTCCAGGGGCTCCTGAGTGAAACGGACGCCGAGGCCGGACAGGCGCTCGTACTCCGCCTTCACGTCGCTGACGGCGAACTGGGCGAGCGGGATGCCATCCTCGAAGAGCGCGTCGCGGTAGGGCGTGACGGCCGGGTGGCCGGCGGGCTCCAGGAGGAGTTCGGTCCCGCCGGGCTCGTCGGGTGAGACGACGGTCAGCCACCGGTCCTTCTCGCCCACCGGCACGTCGTACTTCTTCACGAAGCCGAGGACGTCCGTGTAGAAGGCCAGGGCCTTGGCCTGGTCGTCGACGAACACACTGGTCAGATGGATCCTCATGAGGTGCTCTCCCTTGGTCCGGACGTGCCGCGGACAGGCCAGCGCTCGGTGATCTGCCGCAGCGGGTCGGTGTTCAGGTCGTGGAACTTGTAGCGCCCCTCCCGCCGGGTCTCGACGAGCCCGGCCGCCTCCAGCACGGCGAGGTGCTGCGAGACCCCCTGACGCGAGAGCCCGAGCCGATGCTTCATCGCCAGCCGCGAGCAGATCTCGAACAGTGTCTGTCCTGACTTCTCTGCGAGCTCGTCGAGGATCGTCCGGCGGGTGGGGTCGGCCAAGGCTTTGAACAGGTCATCGGCCACGCCCCCATGATAGGCAAGCCCCCACTTGCCTATCAAGCCGAGGCACACGCCGGAACCGTCGATGACCAGGCGGTGCTCACGGACCCGACGGCGGCGTGAACCTCGCCGACGGACCCGGCCGAGGGTTTGAACCTCGCCAAGACGTCCGCTCGGAGCTGTTCCGGCAATCGAAGGTAGCCCGCCGGGCGGTCCGGCTGCGGAGCGAGCGTCTGCGCGCTGACCCCGAGGTATCGGGTCAGAAGTCTCAGGAGCAAGTCGCGCGAATCGCCGGGAGGTGTCCTTGGGAGGGATCGTTTCCGCGTGATCACCTGAGCCGAGTGAACACTCGTAGCAACATCGCTCTCGCCGGTGCCGTCGTGCTCGCCCTCAGTGGGCCTCTCGTCGCCGGTATGCCCTCTGCTTCCGCCTCCGCTTCGGCCGCGGGGCCCGCACCGCTGGTACGCGCGGCGGACCGGGTGCCGGGCGAGTACATCGTCACCCTCGACAAGAGAATCGACCCCGCCGGAACGGCGGCGAAGCTGGGTCTGAAGCCGGCCTTCTTCTACAACACGGTCCTCAACGGCTTCGCTGTCCGCCTCACTCCCCAGCAGTTGACGCTCGTCCGCGGCAGCCTCGGAGTGGAGGCGGTGGAGGAGGACGGGAAGGTCGCTGTTCCCGACCCGGCGACCGCGTCCACCCCGGCGGTACGCCTGGGCCCGGCGGCCTCGTCCTGGGGCCTGGACCGGATCGACCAGCGCGATCTGCCGCTCGACGGGGAGTTCATCACCGCCGGCAACGGTGCCGGAGTGACCGCCTACATCCTCGACACCGGCATCGACTACGGCCACCCCGAGTTCGGCGGGCGCGCCACGTTCGGCTTCGACGCGGTCGCGGACGGCAGGGACGGAGCCGACTGCAACGGCCACGGCACGCACGTCGCGGGCACGGTCGGCGGCAAGACCTACGGCGTCGCCACCAAGGCGAGCCTGGTCAGTGTCCGAGTCCTGGACTGCCGGGGCAACGGCGACGACTCCGCGGTGATCGCGGGCCTGGACTGGGTCGCCAAGCACGCCGTGCAGCCCGCCGTCCTCAACGCCTCCATCGGCGGCGAGAAGTCCCTGGCGCTCAACACCGCCACAACCGCCCTCTCCGACGCGGGCGTCCTGCCGGTCCTCGCGGCGGGCAACGACGCGAAGGACGCCTGCGAGCAATCCCCCGCCTCCGCGCAGCGGGTGGTCACGGTCGCGGCGAGCAACAGGTCCGACGAACAGAGCACGTTCTCCAACTGGGGCCCATGCGTCAATCTCTACGCCCCCGGAGAAGGCATCCTCTCAGCCAAACTCGGCGGCGGCTCCGCCTCCCGGAACGGCACCTCGATGGCCGCACCGCACGCCACCGGAGTCGCCGTCCTCTACAAGCAGGAACATCCCGCGGCCGACCCCGCCGAGACCGCCGAATTCCTGGAGACCACGGCCACCCGGAACGTCCTGACCAAGCTCAACCCGACGTCCCCCAACGCACTTCTGTTCACCGACGGACTCTAGCCCGGACCAGCCGTCGGCATCGTGACAGGCGGATCGCGCCACCCGGCCGTCAACCGTGACCCCGCCCATGTGGTGGCCGACCGGGATACGACGGCCGGTGGACTGGCGGCATCCGCCACCGGCGCCCGGCGCCCCTCCACGGCTGCGGCAGCCCCGCCATCGTCCGCCTCGCCGCCCCCTCACCGGGCGACGCCAAACGACCCGCTCGGCTTGTCCGTCATCTACCAGGACCTGCCAGGTCGGCCGATGACTTGGGCTCTCGGGCCGGGCGGGCGCGAGGTGTGCGCGGATGTTTCTGTTCCGCCGGCGGAGAACAGCGGCCCGACCGGGCTCGACGGCCATTACGGTCCAGTCGTATGACGACGGTTACCACGCGTACGGTCGAGTACCCGGCTGACGGTTTGACGATGGTCGGGCACCTCGCGCTTCCGGCCGGTACCGACCGGCGGCCAGCGGTGCTGCTCGGGCCTGAGGGTATGGGGCTCAGTGACGTCGAGCGCCGTCGGGCGGATGCTCTCGCCGAGCTGGGATACGTAGCGCTGGCCTTCGACCTGCACGGCGGGCGCTATCTGGGGGACCCCGAGGAGATGCTGGCCCGTTGCCTGCCGCTGCTCGCCGACCCGGACCGGATGCGGGGGATCGGCCACGCGGCGCTGGACGTGCTGCGCGCCGAACCGCGCACCGACCCCGACCGGATCGCCGCCATCGGTTACGGCACCGGCGGCGCCATCGGGCTGGAACTCGGGCGCGACGGCGCCCACCTGCGCGCGATCGGCACCGTCAACGCGACGACCACCGGCCGGCCGGGCGAGGCAGCGCGCATCCGCTGCCCGGTGTGGGCCGGAGTCGGGTCGGAAGACCCGATCATGCCCCCCGCGCAACGCAACGCGTTCACCGCCGAGATGCAGGCCGCCGGCGTCGACTGGCGCCTCGTGGTCTACGGCGGCGCCCTCCACGCCTTCCACCACCCGCCGGTCGACCACCCCATGGTCCCCGGCGTCGGCCACCACCCACAGCACGCACAACGCGCCTGGCGCGACGTCATCGACCTGCTCACCGAGTGCCTGCCCGTAACGGAGTGATCCGGCCGGCAACCGCCCTTCCGGGCCGCGTACCAGGCCGGTAGATCGCCACCGGCTCCGGCGGCTCCGGTTTGCAGGGCATCACCGCAGCTCGGATTCGCTACGAAGACACCGACAGATCCGTCCGGCGTTGGACGGAGGCAGCACGTCACCACCGCACGGCCGACGATCGCCCAACTCCGGTCTCGCACCCACGACCTGGTCTTCTGGTCAAGCGCATGCCGGGCACGCAGAGGGAGGCTCCACCAAGCCGTGACGTACCCTTCCGCCATGACAGATGGTCAAACGGACCTTGAGCGGCTGACATCGGGCAAGTACGTCCGGGTCACTACCTTCCGTCGGGACGGCACAGAGGTTCCGACCCCGGTGTGGGTGATCCGGGACGGTGATGCCCTCGGTATCTGGACGGTCGCCGACTCCGGCAAGGTCAAGAGGATCCGCAACCGCGCCGACGTCCTGGTGTCCGCCTGCGACATTCGCGGCAACCCCTCGGGCGAGCCCGTCCCAGGACGGGCGGAGATCCTCACCGGCGAGCAGACCCAGCACTACCGCCGTCTCCTGGCCCGCAAGTACGGGTTGACCGGAAGACTCACCCTCCTGGGCAGCCGCCTGCGCCGCGGCCTGGACGGCACCGTCGGCATCCGGATCACCCTCGCCTGACCGTGCGGCAGCGTCGCCGCCCGCCAACGCGATCCCGACGTCGCCGAGGCGGTCGGCGGAGGAGCTGGGGCCGGGTGGTGTCGCGATCCGGCGTGGGGATCGGTGGGGGGCGCATGGATGCTGAGGACCCGAAATCTGCTTCAGCCGGTGGCTCGGTCTTCGTCCTGCCGACCGCAGCGACCAGGTGACCGCACGTCCGCACAGTGAGGCCCGGCTCCGCAACCGGCGGGTGCACGTAGGTATGCATCGTCTCGTTGAACTCCCTGTGCCGGGAGAGCGCCTGCACGGCCTTGGGGTTCAGGCCAGAATCAAGGAGCCATGTGGTGGAGAAGTGCTTCAGGCGGTAGGACCGGGTTCTCTTCGGCAGCCTGGCTAGCTTTACCGCTAGGCCGTTTCGTTTGGATCGGCTGGCAGACCAGAGGAAGATCCCCGCGATGTGCAGTCCAGCCAGGTAGATGGTCCCTGTCCTGTCGTCACGGGCGGCCATGCCCCGTCACTGCTTCAAGCGGTTGATGCAGCCTCCAACGGTGTCGCGCTGTTTGTATGCCTCGCGGTCAAGGGCTGGTGGCCTTCCGCGTCGCAGGTGGTGGTCTCGTTGATCGGCCGGAACGGGGATAACCGCCCGAATGCCACGCTCGCGCAGGTGCTCGCGGATCGCACGGGAGGAGTACGCCTTATGGGCCAGGCCACGTCCGGATGCGGACGGTGATCCGACCGGGTTCACCGCGGCCTCCGGCGGCGGGTGGAAGCCCGAACCGGGCGCGGAGGACCTGACGCTGACCGGCTCCCCGCTCACCGGCACCTTCACCCTCAAAGACGGCGAAGGCACGACCCCCACGTTCGCGAAGGTCGACCCCTCGGCCACGACGTGGCGGGTCACCTCGATGTTCCTGCCGACCACCAACTCCACCTCCCAGGTCGTCTCGGAGAAGATCCCGGTCGGCAATACGTTCCTGGCCCGCCTCAAGTACGCCATCGCACCCACGTCCGCCGTCACGCAGGCCACCTGCTCCACCGCGCCCGCGACCAAGGGCTGCCGCGTACTGGAATACGTCTACGCCAACGCCACCACCGCAGGTGGGCTGGGTGCCTTCTTGCTTGACCAAGCCGGGGTTGACGCCGAGCTAGAAGCCGCCGGGCAACGGCTTGCCGTCCTTGTAGGCCAGGACGTCCAGCGGTGAGGGGCCGTCGGCGGCGTAGACGACGCAGTCGGACAGGACCGCGACCGGGTACTGGCCGGTGGACGCGGCGTACTTGATGATTCGAGCCGCGCGGTGTTCTGCCCAGCCCGGTAGCGGTAGTTGGGAGGTCCTGAGCGGGGTTGCGTGGCGGAGTGAGGCATGTGAACCGGCTGCCGCGTGGCCTTTGGCGAGCGGCAGCCGGTCTACGTCGGGAGCCTGTTGCGCGATCGGCGTTTCAGGTGGTCATGGCTGGGCGGGCGGGTCGCCGCGCAGGGCGAGGGAGTGGTAGCCGCCCGCTGCGATGGCCTGCACTTTGGTGGCGGCGTCGGTGGGGAGTGCGGTGAGGGCCGTGGTGTTGGCTTTCCATTCAATGGCCTGGCCGTTGTCGCGCAGGGCGACGATGCGGTCGTATCCGGCTGCCACCGCGACGACCCGGGTCTGGGCGGTAGTCGGCACCCACTGGTTGGTCATCGCGGTGCCCCAGGCGTAGACGCGACCGCCTACGACTGCGACGGAGAAGTCCTTGCCGGCGGCGATGGCCGTGGCCGTGCCGTTCTTGACCGGGGTGACGACGTCCGTCTGCTTCTTGCGGTTGTCGCCCCACGCGATGACTTTGCCGTCGTCGGTGAGGGCGAGGGCGTGGTAGGCGCCGGCGGCGATCGCGGTGATGCCGGTGTGGGTTCCCTCGGGGGTCTGGGTCTGGCCGTAGCGGTTGTCGCCCCAGGCCAGGACTTGGCCGTGCTTCAGGGCGAGCGAGAAGAACTGGCCTGCCGCGACGGCGTCGACGCCGGTCTGCGCGGCGGCGGGGACGGCTGTGGAGCCGTAGCGGTCGCTGCCCCAGGCGATGGCCTGGCCGTTTTTGACGGCGAGGGAATGGAGATAGCCGCCGGAGACGGCGGTGACGTCGGAGTGGAGCGCGGCCGGGACGTCTGTCTGGTGGTAGAGGTTGCTGCCCCAGGCGGTGACGGCGCCGTCCTTGACGGCCAGCGAGTGGAAGGCGCCGGCGGCGATGGCGCTCGCCCCCCGCAGCGCGGCGCCGGGGATGGCGGTCTGGCCGTAGGTGTTGTCGCCCCAGGCGAGTGTCGCCCAGTCGGTTGCGGCGCGCTGGGCGGGAGCCGGCGTCACGACGGCGGGGGCGGTCCCCGGGGTGGCGGAGGCCGGCTGGGTGAGGGCCGACAGGGGGCTGACGGCGGCCAGGGTGATCAGTACGGCCGCGGGTCTCCAGTGGCGTCGGCCTGCTTCACGGCGGGTCGACATGGGGCGGTTTCCCTTTCCCTGGGAACTCGGGGAGGTGGTGGTCACGTCAGCCACGGTCGGCTCCTGTTGCCGGCGCGCCCGCGTCGACGGGGGTTTCGGCAGAGGGACGGTTGGAGCGGCAGCGTGCCTGCTCACCAGAGGTGAGGGGACCGGTGCGCTGGTAGACGCGGTCGGCGAGCTGGGTGGAAGGGTGGTCGACGACCGTGTAGAGGCGCCAGTCGAGGTTCGGGTCGGCGGGTGTGGGATTGGAGGTGTACCAGCCTTCGGTTCGCTGGCGTCCGCTCTGGGTTTCGATCCAGGAGACCTCGCCGGGGCTGATGACCTCACGGACCGTCCGGTCGGCCGCCGGGGCCCATGCGGGGGTGGTGCCGGTGCCGGTGGTGAACTGGCCGTTCATGTTCGAGCGTGCAGCCGACCCGGAGGCCGGGGGCAGTCCGGCGGCGGCGGGCAGGTCGCTGATGGTGCGTGAGGAGATCCGCAGCGGCCGTTCTCGGGTGATGGTCGCGCGGGTGCAGTTGATGTATCCCTCCTCGGCCTGCCTGGCGGGCTCGTAGTACGCGAAGGAGTAGTCGGACTCGGCCGTGAACGTGCAGCGGCTGGCGGCGGTGTTGCACTCGGTGACGGCCTCGGTGACGTTCCGCTTGTCGTTGCCCCTGAACGCCAGCGACGGCGGCAGTTCGTTGTTGCGGATGGTCTTGTCCAGTGGGGGCGGAACCTGGACCGCCGTGATGTTGGTGATCATCGGTCCGCACTGTCCGCCGTTGGTGCCGGTGCCGGCCGCGCCGCCGTTGGGTTTGACCGGGACCGTGGAGGCGAAGGTGAGCAGCGGCTCGTAGGCGTTGGCGGTGAAGGTGTAGGTGCGCCCGGTGCGCCAGACACCTGCGCCGAAGACATTCCATTCCTTGTCCGGGTCGGGCTCGGTCAGCTCGTCCTGAACGGCGCCGCCCTCACCTTGGACGGTGTAGGTCTGCCCCTGTTCCACCGTGCGGGGGGCACACTGCATCGCGATGCCGGGGCTGTCGTCGAAGGTGACCGTGACCCGTGCGCCGGGCCGCACACCGCGCAGACGCTGCTTGAACTCGTAGGACGAGCCGTTCTGGGGCAGCATCGCCGCGGCCTTCCCCCCGGGGTGGCCCGTGACGGTGCCCGCGTAGCGAAACACTCCGCTGGCGGTTCCGGCACCGTTGTTCGCGGACGTCGAACCCACCGACCATCCCGTGGGCGTGAGGGTGTTGCCGTTTCCGGTGATCGCAGGAAGCGCCAGGTCGCCGTTGATCACGGCGACCGGCTCGGGCGTGTCCGCCGAGGACGCCTCCGGAAAGGCGACGGCCACCAGGCCGAGACACATGGCCCCGACAGCGGCACGGCGAAGCACGGGGCGGGCTGTGGTCACGAGGGTCCTCTCCGGGGCCGGACCGTGCGGCGGCTTCGTGCGGGCGCTCACGAGGCGACGCCCGCGAGGTGAACGCGGTGCTTGAGCCAGGCGCCCGCGGGCAGCCTTTCGACGGTCAGGCCGGCGTCGGACCCGGCGCGCGCGCCGGCACGGCGGGCCGGAACGCTGCGGGTGGGCGGGGGCGTGGTGGTCTCGTCGATGGCGTCCCTGCCGCCGGGCCGCAGCCGCTGGCAGGTGTTGCCGGGCACGGTGTAGGTGTCCGCGACGAAGGTGCTGCGGTTGACGGTGGAAGGACCGTCCACGAAGACGTTGTGCGCCCCGAGACCGCTTCCGGTGAGGATGCTGCCGGCCACGCGCTGCATCGCAGCGCTCGCGCCGAACATGAGCGCGTCGCCCGGGGCGACGGTGACCTCGTATGTGGTGGACTCCGTCTGCTGGGTGCTCCAGTTCTTGGAGTACGACAGCTTGAAGGCGCCCTCGAAGGCGGCCCGCAGGCCCGCCGTGCCGGTCAGGGTGCCGCTGCCGTTGGCGGTTCCCTTCGCGGTGGCCTCGGCGCTGGGCCCCTTGGACTGGTCCGGGGTTTTGAAGGTCCCGCCGGCCTCGCCGCCGACGCCGGCGGTCACCGAGCCGGAGGCGTTCAGGCTTCCCTCGATGGTGATCTGCCCGGTGATCTCGCCGCCGAGGTTGTCGGAGCTGGAGACCTGGAGGGAGACCTGACGGCTGACCTTGATCGGCTCCTTGGTGCAGTTGAGGACCGCATTGCCCAGCGATCTGACAGCGGTGACGTACTCCCTGGAGGCGTCGCGGTTGATCTCGAAGCGGCAGGCACCGGCGTGTGCGGCACAGTAGTCGCTGATCTTCTGCGGGGAGTCCAGCGGCTTGTCGCCGTCGAAGGCCTGCGCGACGGGGACGGCGGGGTCGGGGCCGTCGGCCGCTGCGGCGGCCGGGGCGGACAGCGCGATCGCCAGGGCTGCGGCGGCGGCAAGGACTCGGCGGTTCGTCGCGGCGGTCATGGGTTCATCAACTCGCAGACGCGGGTGAGGTCGGCGGGGTCACCGGAGGACGACAGCGCGGGGGGCAGATCGGCTCCGAACGCGGAGCACTCGCCGCTGACCGCGGTCTGTGCGTTGTTTGAAGGAGCGGGGTGGACGCCTTCCAGTTCCTGCTGGGTCTTGGCCATGCCCTCCTTCTGCTCGTGGCCGTCCCCGGCGAGGTTGGTCATGCAGTCCTTCGAGGTGGGCGGGCACTTGGTGGCCTCGCCCTTGGCGGCGCCGATGTCCTCCTTGGCCTGCGCCTCGTCCTTCTCCACCTTGTCGCGCTGCCCGTCCACTTCCTCACGGTCCTTCGTGGACGCGGGGCAGGGCTTCTCCGCGCCGTCCGGGCAGGTCGAGTCGGTGGGGGAAGGCGTCGGATCGTCGGCCGCGCGGACGACAGCGACGGTGGGAGCGTCATGCAGAACTGCCCGGGAGGCGGGGAGGGCGGCAGCGGTGATGGCCACCGCGAGAGCGGCGATGCCGCGGGAGACAGGGATACGCGTCATGTTTCTGGGCACGACCTTTCCAAACACATGTTCATATACGGTGCATGTCGTCATGAAAATATGAAAATCAGTACAATCTCAAACCCATCCGTGCCGCAGCCGGAAAACGATCACGCGATCGGCTCTGCGACCCGCCTCCTGAGCCCCGGCCAGCGCCGGAACGGGGGCTGTAGACGCGGCCAGTGGACGTGGATTCGCGCAGTGGACGTCGTGGCGGACCCTGCGGAAGGGAGGCGTCGCCCTGACCTGGGGCCCCACGGGAGCGCAGATACTCCGCCAAGCCGTCGGGTCGAACCGTTATACCCGGGTGGAGTTGCTCGCGCCGCGCAAGCGCGTCCTGGGCGAACCACTTGCGTTTGAGTACGTGCCCGCCGTCAGCCGTCGGGACAAAGGAGGCATAGCCGCGCTCGGCTTCGGGCCCGAAGACCTCGGCCAGTGCTGCCGCTGCGTGCGCTGCTCACGCCGGTCCGAGCCAGCACAGCGCCTCGGGGAATGAGCCTGCACCAACCGGCTCGTCGGTGGGGACGAAGCAGGCGTCCTCGGCGTGGAAGTGGATCTGCGCGTAGACGTGATAGCCGCCGCCGGCGGGGTGCCGTTTCATTGAGCAGGTGCATCCCGCCCGGAACGACCCAAGCTCGTCGCGAGGTGCGGTAAACGGCCACGAGGTGTCTTTGCTTCGGAAAGCCGCCACCGCCGCCGCGCCCCATTCCGGTGGGCTCTCGCCTGTCCGGGGCGGCGCCGCCCGGCAAGCCAACGGTCGGGTGGCGGCGATATGTGTCGTAGAGCACGCTGGGGAGCCTGAGCTGTTCGCGGACAGCATCGGCATAGGGCCGGTGAAGCACACAGGAACTGAACAGACGATCATGGATGCGGTGGTCTCCGACGCACGGTGTGCGGCGCTGGAGTTCGACGGGTGCGGACCTGGCTGGAGCGTGCTCGGCGGGCGCCGATGGAGCCGTTCGCTGCTGAAGCCTGGGTACCTGACGCTGCCTTGAAGCACGTGGCGCTGGTCAGGCACCGGGTACGCGGCTGGCTTCCGCCGGGTGAAAGGTCGGACCAGCACGTCCGGCTCGGCAGAGGCGCGGTGCGCGGTGCCGTTGAGCAGGTGCGTCCCGCCCAAGACGATCCGGGCGCCGGGTGGGACGGGGTCCGCGGTCATTGGGAGCATCCTTCGGGAAGCGGACATCAACATGGCACCGGCATCGCGTAAATCGGGGGCTTGTGCGCGTTCCGGGCTCCGCCGCTCGTCCCGGAGGACACCGGTAGGGGCGGCACAGCCCATGGGACTGGCGTTGCTCGCGGACGATGTGGGCGTTGCGACGGAACGCCTGGCCGTGCGTCGGTGGCGCGCACGCTGCCGTGTCGCGGGCGGGGGAGTGGCATTCGGCGGGTCCGCGGCAGGGTCGCCCGCCGTGCCCGAAACACGCGTCATAGGTCGTTTGTTCTCATTCACTACCGGCCCATGGCGTGTGGGGGGTGCATTGTGACCAGACAGTTCGCGGGAAGCGCGTCGGCCGTGAGCCCCGGCGGAGCCGCAGGAATGCCGTTGTCGAGGCGGAGGGTCTGTCCGGTGGCTAGCGCGCGAAGGGTGACTTCGACGCGGCGGCGTCCCAGCGGGCGCAGTTGGTCGAGGGCGCCGGGGAGGGGGAGGACGAGCGGGGTGGAGCGGGCGTCGAGCGGGCGGAGCGTGGCCGCCTGGTCCGGGACGATGGGGGCGGTGGCGAACAGGTGTACGTGCGTTTGCCGGCGCCGCATCTGTGTGGTGTCGGTGGCCAGCACCCTCGACCCGCTGCGCGGCCAGCCGCTCACGGCCAGCGACGCCAACGGGCGCGTCACGACGATCACTTACGACGCGCTCGGACGCACCTCTCAGGTGTGGACACCGGCGCGCTCCCAGGCGACATATCCGACGACGCCGAACTACAAGTTCAGCTACACCATTCGCAACGACGGCCCCGTGGTGGTCACCACCAACAGCCTCAACTACAACGAGGTCTATCAGCCCTCGTACCAGTTCTTCGACGGAATGCTCCGGCTTTACCAGACACAGGTGCCCTCCCCTGACGATTCCGGGCGCCTGGTCACCGAGACGCTGTACGACACCCGCGGCCTCGAATGGCGCACGTCCGGCACGTATTACGCGGACGGTCAGGGCGGAGGCCGTCCCGGTCACCGGACAGGAGCTCAAATACCCGGCCTCGACCGACACGGTCTACGACGGCGCGGGGCGTGTGACGCAGACGGTCAACAAGAAGTTCGGCGACCCGGCGGAGACCACGACCACCATCTACACCGGCGACACCACCACCGTCATTCCGCCCGTCGGCGGTACGGCCACCAGCACTGTCGTCGACGCTTTGGGCCGCACCACTGAACTCAAGGAGTACGCCGACTCCGCACGGACCAATTCGCAGTCCACGTTGTCCACCTACGACGAGCACGGCCGCCTGGCGCAGGTCAAGGACGCGTCCGGCGCGAAGTGGGCATACACCTATGACGCCCGCGGTCACCAGCTCACCGCAGACGATCCGGACAAGGGACACTCGACCACCACGTACGACGCCGGTGACCGTACCGTGGACGTCACCGACGCCCGTGGCTCCAAACTGCACACCGCCTACGACGAGCTCGGCCGCAAGACCAAGCTGACGTCGACCTATCAGGGAACGACCACGACCCTCTCGGAGTGGACATACGACACCGCCAGCGGAGGCAAGGGCCAGCCCGCCAAATCGACCCAGTACATCGGCGGTCAGCCCTACACCAGCGAAGTCACCTCGTACAGCACCCTCTACAAGCCATCGATCTCCCAGCTAACCGTGCCCGGCGCCGGCGGCCTGGCCAACACGTACAAGTGGACGACCGCGTACTACTTCACCGGCCAGACCAAGTGGGTTCGACAGCCCGTGATGGGCGGGTTGCCGCAAGAAGACATCACCTCGCTCTACACCTTTAACGCCGCCCTGCCCGTTGGTCTGGCAGCCGGGACCGACTCAGTAGTGGCTGGTACTCTCTACGACCATTACGGCCGCGTCTGTCGCGAGGAGTACGGCGACTTCAACCACACCGTTTACAACTCCTACCAATACGACGAACACACCGGCGCGCTCACCGACCAGATCACCGACCGCGACACCGTGCCCCAGCGTGTCGACGCCACCCACTACACATACGATGCCGCGCAGAACGTCACCTCGGTCACCGACACCACTGGCCAGGACACCACGGCGGTCACCGACAACCAGTGCTTCACGACTGACGCTCTGCGGCGCATCACGTAGTCGTGGACCACCAAGACCGGCAGCACCTGTACTCAAGGGCCGTCAGCCACAAACGTGGGCGGCGCCGATGCCTACTGGACGTCCTACGGCTACGATGCCGTCGGCAATCGCACCACCGAGACACAGCACGCCACGACCTCCGGTCCGACAACCGACGCCACCCGCACCTACGCCCCGCCCGCGACTGGCACCCACAACCTGCCGAAGGTCACCCAGACCGGCTCCGCACCGCACACCGATACCTACACCTACGACGCGGCCGGTAACACCGCCACTCGCGCTCTGGGCAGCACACCCCAGCAGAGCCTGAGTTGGGATCCGCAAGGTCACCTCAGCGCGGTCAAACAAGGCACCGCCACCGTGGCCTCCTACGCATACGACCCTGATGGTAACCGCCTGACCGCCACCGATGAGTCAGGTACGACGCTCTTCCTGCCGAACGGCAACGAGCTGCTGCTCCAGCCCAACGGCACCCTGGTCGGCACGCGCTACTACGACTTCAACGGCAAGACCGTCGCCATGCGCACGGGCGGAAAGCTGTGCTATCTGATCTCCGATCCGCACGGCACGGCCAGCACGCAGATCGACGCCACCACCCAGACGGTCACCCGCCGTAAGGCCAGCATCTTCGGTGCCGACCGCGGCACGCCGGACGGTACTTGGCAGGGCACGAAGGGCTTCCTCGGCGGCACCGCGGACGACACCACCGGCCTCACCCATATCGGAGCCCGCCAATACGACCCCACCACGGGCCGCTTCATCAGCATCGACCCCATGCTGGAACTGGACAAACCTCAGGCGCTCAACGGCTACACCTATGCCGGTGCCAACCCTCTTGCCTTCTCTGACCCCACGGGCCTGGGGGTAATGGAATGCATGAGCGGCGTCATTACCGGATGCACCAACGGTGTTCCGACCCAGAAATCTACCTACCACGAGGACCGGGAGCCTGCGGTATCGACCGCCACCAAAGATACCTCTGGTCCAACACTCGATCCCGAAACTTACAACTGGCTGAACAAGAACCGTGGCTACAACGGCGGCCAGACGCTCGACGCGAAGTCGTACCAGGAATGGCTCAATTCGGCCGATACCAAATATCGCAACGGGATCATTGAGTTCGACAAGTGCGTCGAGGCTGGCGGATCGGCCGCGAAATGCAAGGACAAGGCCACTGCAGACGGCGGCGGGCCGGCGACGGCGGACACAGTGAAGGATGTGGCCACAGTCATCGCTGTCGGCGGTACGATCGCCGCAGGCGCCTGCGAACTGGGTTCCGCCGGAGTCCTCACCCCTGTCTGTGGAACGGTGTGGGTGGCCTCGTACGCCACTGCGGCTTGGGTCGGCAACGCGTATTTGGTGTACGACGGTTGCTTCGGCGATGGCAGCACCACCGAGTGTGTGATGGCGTCTGCGGGGCTTCTCACCGATGGCGGCCTGCTTTTCAAGAGCGGGGATGCCCGCCTGGTTTGGGGTGCTGCGAACCGCGCGGGCCGTGCTACGGGCCGATTCGCGTCTAGAGCCGGCAGGGCGGTGGGCAGGACGTCCCGATCGGCGTATTCCACGGTGAGATCATGGTTCTGACAGATACCAGCGCAGGAGGTCCTATGTCCCCGGCCGAAACATCCCCTCTGGACACCCGACAACTGGTTCCGTACGTTTCGACTGTTGTGGGTGAAGGGCTCGCATCTGTGATCGGTGGGATCGTTGCGACCGTCGTTTTGCTGGTGTCTTCCGCGAATGTGACGCACGGCGGGCTGAGCGGCGTGGTCCAAGCCGCTGTCCTCTTGGGGATCGGGGTCTTCTGGACCGTCGGGCTTCTGGCGGGTCGTGCGGGAGTGGTCCGGGCCCAGGAAAGTGCCATTCCTATGCAGGATCCGGAAGCGGTGGACCGCTTTTCAGATGATCAGCGGCGCGCCCTTCGCCGCGGGCGGCTTCGCAATGCGGTGTTCGCTGCAGCGGTGGTTGCGGTGTGCGGGCTCGGTTTCCAGTGCCTCTGGCTCGGTCTTGCCTTCCCGCTGCTACAGGTGGCCTCCATGGTGTCTGCCTGGAGTATGGCGCGATGGCAACGGCGCCACGGTGTCGTGCTATGGAAGCCTGCGCTGTCGGCGGTGGGCCGCACAGCCTTCCGCACCGCTCCCTTTTACACGACGCCGATACATGGCCAGGCCCGTTCAGCCTTGCGCAACCGTTAGCCTGCGGATCTCTCGGAATGGTTCGAGTGAACCGCCCCGGGTTCGGTAGAGATCTCAAGTTTGTGGTTGCAAGTTCATCGCGGATAGGACCTCTGCGAGCTCCTCGCGCAGAACTTCGGCATCCGTTCGGGAGCCGAATACCATCAGGCACCAGTCGTCCGCGTACCGCACCAGGTAGTAGGTGGGCAGACCGTGCCAGTGCCGTCTGTTCCGTTCCCGTGGCTGAGCAACGGCGAGAGGATCGACCCATGTGAGGTGCCGACGGTGGTCTCCCGCCGAAGGCGGTCCCCGTCGAGGATCCCCGCTTTGAGGGATTCGTTCACCAAGTCCAGGACGCGTTTGTCTCCGATTCGACGCTGCACCCCCTGCCTCACTGGGCAGCTGGGAAAGGGCAATATGACAAGCGCCTGCACGTCCGCATCATCGATGCCGAATACGATTCTGAACTCGGCCTCCAGGCCATCCATTACGATCACCAACAGACCTACCAGGCAGGACAGGCCATCTGAGCCGCCACCACATGAAACCGCTCCTGCTTGAGCTTCCCCGAGGACTTCGTTCGCCGAGCTGAGCCGATGGCCTAGCAGTCTTGCCATAGTCAGCTCGCCTCAAAGGCCCTTCGGATGAGCGGTTCGGCCCTGTTCGGGTCGGCTGCGGATGCGATCCGCACCTCCAGGTCCCCAGTTCCGAGATGCTCGATGCCGCGCATGTCGCGGGTGAAGCTCTCTTTCAGCACGACCGTGTCCGGGTCGAGGGTGAGGTACACCAGGATGATCCCGTAAGAAGGACGGACGAGGACCGAGGCGCGGTTCACCATCCGCCGGTAGGCGATGTAGTGGCGAAGCCGGGCCACCTCCACCTCGCCCCACGTGGTCAACGCCTCGTCCAGGTCACCGTACAGATCCCGCAGCCCGTCACGAACAACGTTAGGCGCTGCCCGAAGCCCGTCATCAAGGCCGCCTGCTGCCTGCCGCCCGCGGTTGTGTTGCCGAGCCGGAGCCGGGCCGGCAGACGCGGGTGAAGACTCGACCAGCATCAGAGTCAGCAGACCACCGTCGAAGACCCGGTAGCGCACCAGGTCAATCCGTCTGCGGTTGTCGTTCACCGCGACCCGGTCATGCCGAAAGAAATCACTGGCGATGCAGACCGCCCGCGCGTTCCGCCAGTCGATCTCCCCGACCGCCGCGGAACCCAGCCGATCCCGCACCAGCGCCTCGAACTCGTGACGGGCGGAACACAACCACGACAAGTAGGAGGAAGCCTGGGACAGTACCCCACTGTCCACCGTCTTCTTGTACTCCACGACCACCGGAGCGCCGTTTTCGTCGAGGCCCAGGGTGTCGATCCGGCCTCCGTGCAATCCCCGCGAGTTCACGATTTCTGAAGGTATCGAAATCTGAACTGTAGGTATTGTTGGGGCTTCGGAGTCTCTGGCCGTGAGTTCGTGGCGCCGGCCCCCGCTGAGAACTGGGGAGTTCAGAGAGCGTGGGGTGCCGGGCCCGCCGGGCCTTCCTTGGACGAGCGCGGTGTCGGGCCTGGCGCTCCCTGAGTGTCGGCGTTCCGCCTCGATGCGCGCGATAGGGGCGCTGCTGCTGATGATGGCCGCGGCCCGGGGCAAAGGGCCGGAGAAACTTCCCCTCTTGCGAGTCTTCTTCCCGCTTCCCCCGGGAACGTTGCTGTGCTCATCGGTGTACTCGCGCCCGGCGTTGCGGCGGTCACGGCGTTTGGGAGCGGGTGGAGGTGATCACGATGGATGTGTAGGGCATGGTGGCGTGGCCGCCGAGCTTGTCGATCGCGGTCCCGGCGCTGTCCAGGACCTCCGCCATTTTGTCTGCGGGGAGTTGGGTGAGGCCGCCGAAGGTGGGGAGCTGGTCGAGCCACTCCTCTCGGGAGTAGGTGCGCTCCCAGGCGAAGCGCCACTGTTCGGGCTCGCTGAAGCTGCCAGTCTGCCGGATCCCGTCGGCGATTTTCGCGAACAGCGGCTGGTAGGCATCCACGGCCGAGCCCTTGAGCAGGCCGGGGTTGAACGGGGAATCGGGGGCGACACGTTGGAGTGCTTCTGCGAGGGCGTCGATCACCTCGGCCGGGAGCTGGGGGACGTGGTGGAAGGGGGCGAGTCGGCCGCCGGGCTTAAGCACCTGGGCCGCCTTGGCCGCGCCGGCGACGGGGCCCACCCAGTGCCAGGCGGTGCCGGCGATGACCGCGTCGAACTGCCGCCCGGCCGGCTGCCAGTCCTCGAACGTGGCGACCTCGACCTCGATACGGCTGCGTTGCGCGAAGGCGGCCATCCGCTCGTCGGGCTCGACACCGAGCACCGTGCAGCCGGCCGCCTGGAACTGCCGGGCCTCGATGCCGGTCCCGGCTCCGACGTCGAGGACGTGCCGGCCGGGGCTTGCCGCGACGATGTTGTCCACCAGGGCCTGGGGATACGGCGGTCGGGCGCGGTCGTAGCGTTCGGCGTCCACTCCGAACGACTCGGCTGTCTGCCGGTGGCGGTGGGGCTCGGGGCCGGACTCGGACGGCTGTCCCTGCGATAAAGTGGGCATGCGCCCACACTAGTGGGCGCATGCCCACTTGTTAAGGCAGAGCGGCGCGGAGAGGGAGACAATGCCGTCAGGGGTGCACATTCACAACGTGCGCGGTCAGTTGTTCGAAGCCGCCGAGCGTGTCCTGCTTCGGGACGGGCCTTACGCGTTGACCAGCCGGGCGGTCACGGAGGAGGCGAACTGCGCCAAGGGTGTGTTGCATCGGCACTTCACCGATTTCGACGCTTTCCTGGCAGGACTGGTCCTCGACCGCGTCCGCGGCATCGAGGACCGGACCACGACTCTGCGCGCGGCCGCCGGCACCGGGAGCGTGGTGGACAACCTCGCCGACGCGCTGCAGGATCTGTTCGGGCCGGTCACGGTGGCGATCGTCGCGCTCATCACTTTCCGTGACGGCCTCCGCGCCCGGCTGCGCGAGGCCGGTCTGACCGGCATCCCACTCGCCATGCAGGGCACCGCCATGATCGCCGCATACCTCACCGCCGAGCGGGAGTCGGGGCGTCTGGCCGGTGACGCCGACATCGACACACTCGCCCCCACCCTCGTCGGGGCCGGGCACCTGCTATTCGCCGACCGGACAAGCGCCCCACCGCAGACCGCCGCCGTCCACAAGATGGTGACCACCGTCATCGCCAGCGCCTTGCGACCACTCCCATCGTGACCTGAGCGCACAGACCGCACGTCGCCGCCAGCGGCAGACAGCTCCCAGAACAGGGCACATAACGGTCAGCTACCAGGGTATTACCCAATCGTCGTTTCCGTGTCTGACGGGCCGGCTGCGTGGGTGTAGCGGAAGCTGGCCTGGGCGCTGAGGTTGAACATGGTGGCGATGCGGAGGGGGTCGGGTCCGGCGGCGGTCGCTTCTTCGAGGACCCGGTCCTGGCGGAGGCTGTCGGCCGTGGCGGGCAGCCCCTTGAACAGGCGCTTGAGCCAGAAGTCGCTGACCGGACTCTTCCCCTTGGCTGTTTGCTGGGTGCGGAGGAGATGAGGGTTTGCCGAGTCCGGCCAGTGGGCGTCACGGTAGCGTCGGTACTTGCGGATGGCTTCGGCGGTGAAGTCGTCGAGGGGCCGGCTGGCCTCGCCCCGCCGGAGGCGCCCGGTGCTCAGCCCGATGTCGGAGTCCTGGAGCATTCTGATCTCGTGCGGGAAGAGGGCGTGGATGCTGGCAAGGGCGACGACGGCCAGGAGGGCCGGGCTCTCGCCCGCGACTCTGGCCACCTGTTTGAGCTGGCCTTCCGCGACCGGCCTGGGCGGGTTGACGAGGGTGTTGCCGGGCCTGATGCGTCGGGCCGGATCGGCGAAGATCAGCCGCTGTGACTTGAGCGTCTTGAACATCTCCCGGAGCGCGACGATTTCGCGCTGGACGTTGTTCCGATTGGACAGCCAGGCGGTGATGTCGCCGGGGGCGACCTGCCTCAATGCGGAGTATCGGGGGGCACATTACTCGGCAGTGAACGGGACAATCAGCCGCAGGCGGATGTCGACTGTGTGAGACGACCTCGGGCGGCGGCGGGGGCTCCGTCGCGGAGGATGTCGAAGTAAGCGGTCACCTCGACGCATATCTGCTCGGGAAGCAGTGCGAGGTGAGCTCTGACCGGTTGTTCGAGGGCGTCGGGTGCGTCGTCGAGCAGGATGTCGAGATCGTTGAGCATGTCGATGAGATGGACTGCGGGAACATCGATGTCCCGGGAGAGTGCGTGGACCGTGGTGGCTCTGATCCTTTCGGAGGGCTGGTGCAGGGCCGAGAGGATCATCAAGCCGCACTTCACGCGCTCCGGCGGGTTACCTCCGCTCGTGCGGAGAGGACCCGGGAGTTGGTGCGCGGTCACGGACGGGAGGCGGGCCAGCTTGATCACCTTGTGCTTCTTGAAGGCCGAGGTGTCGTCTTCGCGGTAGACCTTCGCGAACTCTCCCCAACCCAGCCGGTGACGAGTGTCCTCGGCGTCGTCGTGCCGGCGGTCCACACCGGCCTCCAATCCGAAGCGGTCCGAGGAGATACGCAGGTATGCGCCGGGCCGCTGCGGTCGGTAGGCGGAGAGTCGGTCGGAGAGGATGAGGTTGACCCCCTACTTCGCGTTTGCCCAAGGGGAAAGCGTGCCACTCGACGGCTCAGCTCCGGGTGCTCGTGTCGTCAGGTTCCGGGCGCTTTTCGGAGGTGTCGCGATCCGGCGTGGGGATCGGTGGGGGGCGCATGGATACTGAGGACCATGCGCATCGACATTGATCCCGGCCAGGTTGAACGGAACGTCTTCTACAAGCTTCTGACCTCGGTCGTTGTACCCCGGCCGATCGCCTGGGTGTCGACGACGTCGGCGGCGGGCACGGACAATCTGGCCCCGCACAGCTTCTTCACGGTGGCGTGCGTGAGTCCGCCGGTGGTGCAGTTCACGTCGGTGGGGCGGAAGGACTCGGTGCGGAACATCGAGGAGACCGGGCAGTTCGTGGTGAGCCTGGCGCCGGAGCATCTGTTCGAGCAGATCAACGCGACGGCGACGGACTTCCCGCGGGGGACGAGTGAGTTCGACGCGGTGGGGATCGCGCGGGAGCCGAGCCTGAGGGTCAAGCCGCCGCGGGTGGCGGCCTCGCCGGTGGCGCTGGAGTGCGAGCTGCACAGCACGGTCCGGTTGGGGGACTCGACGGTGGTGTTCGGGCGCGTCGTGCACGCGGCCGTCTCGGAGGCAGTGATGGACGACGGGCACCCGGACGTACGGAAACTGCGCCCGCTGTCACGGCTGGGCAAGGACGAGTGGGGGACGCTCGGCGAGATCCTGGAGATCAAGCGGATTCCGCTGGCGGACTGGTCCGGTCCGGGGATGTGACCGCTCCGGCGACCGTCTCGGAGGAGTCCGAGGGCTCGGCGGAATCCGGGTCGGCCGCGCGCGCCGAGCGGGTGCGGCGGGCCACCATGGCCGCCGCCACACCCGTGACGCCCAGGAAACCGAGGGCCAGCAGGAAGACCGGCGAGGTCGGTGAGGCGGCGCGGCTGCCCGCGACCACGTAGGCGGCGGTGTTCGCCGCGCTGCCCGCCGCCGTGGCGGTGAGGAAGGGCAGCAGCCGGATACGGGAGACGGCCGCCGCGTAGTTGGCGGCGGCGAAGGGCACACCGGGGAAGAGCCGCAGCGCCAGCGTGCTGCGGAAGCCGTGCCTGCTGAGCTGCCGGTCGAGCGAGAGCGCGATCCGCCCGCGCAGGAAGGGCCGTACGGCGTCACGGCCGAGCAGCCGCCCGAGCAGAAACGCGAGACCCGCGCCCAGCACCGTCCCTGCTATGGCGGCGGGCAGCCCGGCGTGGATGCCGTACAGGGCCCCGGCGGCGGCGTTGAGCAGCGGTCGCGGGACGAACGCGACGGTGCACACGCCGTACGCGAGCGCGAAGAGGACGACCGCCATCGTGCCCGATGTACGCGGCAGGCCGTGCGTCAGCAGATGCTGCGGCTGCCACGCCAGTACGGCGGCCCCCGCGCCCGCCAACAGCAGGATCAGCAGCGCGAACCGCGCCCATGGGGAGAGCAGTACGCGCGAAAGACGGACGGCCGCCCCGTACGGAGCGGAGACCGGGATTCGCGGGAAGCGGTCGAGCATTCAGGCAGCGTAATCGAGACGGGCGGCAGATGGCGCCTGTCGATGTGCCCCACGGCGGGGGCAGGGCGCCGCGACACGTCTACGGCCGGGGACGGGTGCGTGGCGCACGCCGTACGGGCCGAGGGCGGAGTCCGGCGGAAGACCGTCGAACTCCGCGCGGCCCCGCGTCACACCGTGTCCGCCACCGTCAACTCCCCGTCGCCCTCCGCCTTCTGGAGCTGCGAGCCGCTGCCGGTGACGACAGGGGAGGCGTCGTGGGGCGTGCGGCGGTCGAGGACGCCGGCGGTCACGGCGATGCCGAGTCCGGCGGCGGCGAGGACCGCGCCGACCAGGGCGGGGGAGGTCCAGCCCCAGCCGACCGAGATGGCGACGCCGCCGAGCCAGGCGCCGCCGGCGTTGGCGAGGTTGAACGCGGAGTGGTTGGAGGCGGAGGCCAGGGTCGGGGCCTGGCGGGCCTTGTTCATGACCAGCATCTGGATCGGCGTGGTGGTGAGGAAGCCGACGGCGCCGAGCACGACCACCCCGATCGGGGCGGCGACCTTGGACTCGGCCGCGTAGTGGAAGCCGAAGAGGACGACGGCCAGGGCGCCGAGCGAGAAGTACAGCGTCGGCCGCAGGGCCCGGTCGGTGAGGGGGCCCGCTGCGAGCGTGCCCAGCGTCATGCCGACGCCGAAGAGGGCGAGCAGCCACGTGACGGAGGAGTCGGCGTAGTCGGTGACCTCGGTCATCATCGACGCGAGATAGCTGTAGACGGCGAAGATCCCGGCGAAGCCGAACACGGCGGTGAGCAGGCCGAGCAGCACCTGCGGCTCGCGCAGGGCGCGGAACTCCTGGGCTACTCCCACGTGTTCGTCGGTGGGCAGACGCGGGATCAGCAGCGCGAGCGAGCCCAGCGCGATCAGGCCGATCACGGACACCACGAGGAAGGTCGCGCGCCAGCCGAGACTCTGGCCGAGCGCGGTCGCGGCCGGCACGCCGACGATGTTGGCGATCGTCAGGCCGAGGAACATCGCGGCCACCGCCCGCGCCCTGCGGTCCTCGCTCACCATCCGGGCCGCGACGACGGCGCCGACACCGAAGAAGGCACCGTGCGGCAGGCCCGCCAGGAAGCGGCCCACGAGCAGGGTGCTGTAGCCGGGGGCCACGGCGGAGGCCGCGTTGCCGAGCGTGAAGAGCGCCATCAGCAGCAGGAGCATCCGCTTGCGCGGGACGCGGGAGCCGAGCGCGGTGAGCAGGGGCGCGCCGAGCACGACGCCGAGGGCGTAGGCGGAGACGAGATAGCCCGCGGTGGGCACCGATGTGCCCAGGTCGTCAGCGACGTTGGGCAGCAGGCCCATCATCACGAATTCGGTCGTGCCGATGCCGAAGGCGCTCACCGCCAGAGCGAGTATGGCCAGGGGCATGGAGCAGCATCCTTCTGAAGTGTTCGGTGTTCGGGGCCCGTGGGCGCCGGGTTGGTACGGGGAGGGTTCGTGCACGCCGGGTTCGTACGGGGAGGGTTCGTGCACGCCGGGTTCGTGCGGGCGGACATCATGAGTGCCGCGCTCGGGCTCGCGGCGGTGCCCGCCACCTTCTAAGTTCCTTCGCGGAACAAATTCTCGCACGCGGTTGCTTCGCATACGTCACCACCGGGTGAAGTCGTGTCGACCATCACGCCACGCCTCCCCGGAAGGCGACGGAAAACCTTTGGACGTACCACCGACCCGGCAGGGATGATCACCGCATGTTCCGGCTCACCTTCCTCGCAGACGCCACCGCAGCAGCGGTCGCGCCGACGAAGGCTGCCCGGAGCGCACGGGACACCTTCTTCGACGGCGCACGACGCTGACCCTCCCCGGACAGTCATCCGGCGGACCCCGCAGGGGGAGGGTCGGTCCGGCTCATGGGGTCCGGCCGCGTCAGACAACTCCGTCAGAGGAAGAGAAGAGACGACGTCCGTCATGTCCAAGCAGAACTACGTGCGCACCAAGCCACACCTCAACATCGGCACCATGGGTCACGTCGACCACGGCAAGACCACCCTCACCGCCGCCATCACCAAGGTCCTGGCCGACCGCGGGACCGGCACCTTCGTGCCGTTCGACCGGATCGACCGGGCCCCGGAGGAGGCGGCCCGCGGGATCACCATCACCATCGCGCACGTCGAGTACGAGACCGACACCCGGCACTACGCGCACGTGGACATGCCGGGGCACGCCGACTACGTGAAGAACATGATCACCGGCGCCGCGCAGCTCGACGGCGCGATCCTGGTCGTCTCCGCGCTCGACGGCGTGATGCCGCAGACAGCGGAGCACGTCCTGCTCGCCAAGCAGGTCGGTGTCCGGCACATCGTCGTCGCGCTGAACAAGGCGGACGCGGGGGACCCGGAGCTGGCCGACCTGGTCGAGCTGGAGGTGCGCGAACTGCTCACCGCCCACGGGTACCCGGGCGACACGCTGCCCGTCGTGCGCGTCTCCGGGCTGCGCGCGCTCGACGGCGACCCGCGGTGGACCGCCGCGATCGAGGTGCTGCTCGACGCGGTCGACACGCACGTGCCGGTCCCGGTGCGCTACACCGAGGCGCCGTTCCTGCTGTCGGTGGAGAACGTGCTCACCATCACCGGGCGCGGCACCGTCGTGACGGGCGCGGTCGAGCGAGGGACCGTACGGCCGGGCGACCGCGTCGAGGTGTACGGCGAGGGGCACGGCGACGGGCCGCTGGTGAGTGTGGTGACCGGTCTGGAGACCTTCGGCAAGCCGATGGAGTCCGCGCAGGCGGGTGACAACGTGGCGCTGCTGCTGCGCGGTGTGCAGCGCGCCCAGGTGCGGCGCGGCGACATCGTCGCGGCGCCGGACAGCGTGGCCACCCACACGCGGTTCACGGCGACGGTCTTCATGGTGCCCGCGGCCGAGGGCGGCCGGCACACGCCGGTCTCCACCGGCTACCGGCCGCAGTTCTACATCCGCACCGCGGACGTGGTCGGCGACGTCGACTTCGGCGGGCCGGGCGGCATGGCGCTGCCCGGCGACACCGCCGACATCAGCGTCGAGTTGGGCCGCCCGCTCCCGCTGGAGCCGGGTCTCGGCTTCGCGATCCGCGAGGGCGGGCGCACGGTCGGCGCGGGCACGGTCACCGCCGTGGGCTGAGCCGCCCACCCGGCGACCGCGCCCAACAGGGCCCGGCCGCAAGAGGGCTCGGCCCATCGCGGCCCGGCCGCGACAGCACCCGGCCCCGTCGACCCCCGAACAACCGGGGGAGGGCGGGGCCGGGCCGGGGGGGGGGGGGGGGGGAGGGGGGGGGGGGGGGCGCGGAAGACCCACACCCGCTCGGCCGCCCCACTCCTACGCAACGGCCCCTAGCCCGCACGGAACCCGGACCACCCCACAAAAACCGCCGA